>JACPFV010000045.1 GCA_016182805.1 Gammaproteobacteria bacterium | reverse complement strand
GTTCACCTCCTGCCTCCCTCGTGGTCTGAGGGGGCGAAAAGTAACGTCCCGCTGCGTCAACTCCGCCGGTTCGGCGTCAGCTCATCCGGTGGACCAATTTGACCCGGCCACAGGTGGACCAGTTTGGGTGGCCGCCGGGGCCGTTCCCGGTATGAATTCCTGCGGCACGTCGCTCAGATAGGTGGTGACGTTGATGTCGTAGACGGACGAATCGCTTTCCGGAAACTGGAGAATTCCGCCAACCTTGTTGCCGGCTGGAAAAGTCAGGCCGGTAGGTGCGGTGGCCCGCACACGGATGACGCCGGTGGCGTAATCGGCTGTGCCGCTGTTGCCGCCGCCAAACGGGAGTTCGGCATAGGTCCGCCGCTTTCCGTCCACCGCGTATCTCAGGCCTTTGACATCGCCGCAGACGACGCAATCCCACCGTACGGCCGCCTTCGTTTCGGCGAGATTGTTGCGGCACGTGGACGCGCGGGCGTCCGCGGAGGCGGGGTCGTCGCCGCCTTCCATGCATGCCGAAAGAAGCAGTGTCAAAACACTGGCGAACAGCGCGCGCCGGTTGCGTACATGCATGGTTCTTCCCTGTTGTTGTTCGAATTCAGCCCGTATAACGGTTCCACGGACCAAGGCGTTGACGCAGGCGCCGCTACACGTCCAGATTGCCCACCAGCAGCGCATGCTTCTCGATGAACTCGCGGCGCGGCTCGACCTGTTCGCCCATCAGCGTGGTGAACATCTGGTCGGCGGCGACGGCGTCCTCGATCTTGACCTGCACCAGGCGGCGCTGGGTCGGGTCCAGCGTGGTCTCGTGCAGCTGCTCCGGGTTCATCTCGCCCAGGCCCTTGTAGCGCTGGATGTGCATGCCGCGCTTGGTCTCGCCAATCAGCCAGTCGAAGCCTTCGGCGAAGGAACGGATGTCGCGGCCGCGCTCGCCGCGGCGCACGGCGGCGCCGGGGCCGGCGAGCTGGCGCAGGGCGAGCTGCAAGTCGGCGATGCGGCGGTACTCGGGGCCGGCGAAGAACTCGGGGCCGAAGTGGATCACGTGCTCGGCGCCGTGCGCGCGGCGGGCGACGGTCAGGTCCAGGCCGGCGGCGTCGTGGCGCGCCTCGACGGAGTAGGGGCCGCGCAGCAGGTCGCGCGCGTTGAGGTCGGCGGCGAAGCGCTGCGCCCAGTCGGCCAGCGCGGCCGGGTCGGCCGGCAGCGGCGCGTGCTCGCGCATGCGCTCGAGCACCAGCTGGTCGTAGCGGCGGGCGAGCTTTTCGATCAACTCGTTGACGCCGGCATGCAGGCGCATGTAGCGTTCCAAGTCATTGATTGATAAATGTTGTTTTCCTTCGCCCGGAGTCCAGACCGCGTCGTCGATGGCGGCCTTGAGCAAAAAGTCGCTCAACTCGGCGTCGTCTTTCACGTACGACTCGCTCTTGCCGGCCTTGACCTTGTACAGCGGCGGTTGGGCGATGAACACATGGCCGCGCTCGACCAGCGGGTACATGTGGCGGTAGAAGAAGGTCAGCAGCAGGGTGCGGATGTGCGCGCCGTCCACGTCCGCGTCGGTCATGATGATGATGCGGTGGTAGCGCAGCTTTTCCAGCTTGAACTCGTCGGCGCCGATGCCGCAGCCCAGCGCGGTGATGAGCGTGGCGACCTCCTGCGAGGACAGCATCTTCTCGATGCGCGCCTTCTCGACATTGAGGATCTTGCCCTTGAGCGGCAGGATCGCCTGGAAGCGGCGGTCGCGGCCCTGCTTGGCGGAGCCGCCGGCGGAGTCGCCCTCGACCAGGAACAGCTCGCTCTTGGCCGGGTCCTTCTCCTGGCAGTCGGCCAGCTTGCCGGGCAGGCCGGCGACGTCCAGCACGCTCTTGCGGCGGTTCAGCTCCTTGGCCTTGCGCGCGGCTTCGCGGGCGCGGGCGGCCTCGACCACCTTGGCAGCGATGATCTTGGCCTCGCGCGGATTCTCCAGAAGGAAATCCTTGAGCTTGTCGCCGACCACGTTGGCGACCAGGGGAGTCACTTCGGAGTTGACCAGCTTGTCCTTGGTCTGGGACGAGAACTTGGGTTCCGGGAGCTTGACCGACAGTACCGCGGTGAGGCCTTCGCGGGTGTCGTCGCCGATCATCTGCACCTTTTCCTTCTTGGCGACGCCTTCGGATTCGAGGTAGTCGCCCAGGGTGCGGGTCAGCGCGTTGCGGAAGCCGGTCAGGTGGGTGCCGCCGTCGCGCTGCGGGATGTTGTTGGTGAAGCAGTAGACGTTCTCCACGTAGGAGTCGTTCCACTGCAGGGCGGCCTCGACCTCGACCATGCCCTCGCGCACCTTCATGTAGATGATCGGCGCGATGGCGGTCTTGGTCTTGTTGAGGAACTCGACGAAGGCCTGAATGCCGCCCTTGTACTCGAAGATGTCCTCGCGGCCGCTGGCCTCTTCCTTGAGGACGATGCGCACGCCGGAGTTGAGGAAGGACAACTCGCGCAGGCGGCGCGCCAGGATGTCGTAGTGGAAGCTGCGGTTGGAGAAGATCGTGCCGCTGGGATAGAACCGCACCAGGGTGCCGCGCTTCTCGGTCGATTCCAGCTTGGCCAGCGGTGCCTGCGGCACGCCGTCCCGGTATTCCTGGTGGTGGTGGTGGCCGTCGCGCCAGATGTCCAGGATCAGCAGCTCGGACAGGGCGTTGACCGCCGACACGCCGACGCCGTGCAGGCCGCCGGACACCTTGTAGCCGCTGCCGCCGAACTTACCGCCGGCGTGCAGCACGGTCATGATGACTTCGGCGGCCGAGCGGCCCTCTTCCTTGTGGATGTCCACCGGGATGCCGCGGCCGTTGTCCGCGACGCTGACGCTGCCGTCCGCGTGCAGGGTGACGTCGATCTGCGTGCAGTAGCCGGCCAGGGCCTCGTCGATGGAGTTGTCCACCACCTCGAACACGCAGTGGTGCAGGCCGGTGCCGTCATCGGTGTCGCCGATGTACATGCCGGGGCGCTGCCGCACGGCTTCCAGGCCCTTGAGGACCTTGATCGCGCGCGAGTCGTAGGAATCGTTGTCGAGAGGTGTCGCGGGAGCAGCTTGCGTCATCGCGGAATTATATCAGTGCTCCCCAGTCGGAGGGCGTTTTCCGCTGGTAAAAGCAGACAGCCAAGTGGCCTGCGGCCGACCCGGCGGACGGGCGCCTCAATCGCGCTCGACCCGCCCATGTTCCACGTGGAACATCGCGTCGCGCGAAACGTCGGCCTGGGCCATGCCGCGCTCCAACGCACTGAGAAACACCTGACTGCCCGAATCGCGCAGGGCTTCCAGCAGGGCCTGCTGAAACTCCGCGCCCAGCTCCGCCGGATAGTCGTCCACCAGCAGGACCGGCGGGCGCCCGCTGGCCTGCCCGATCATGCCGGCCTGGGCCAGCACCAGCGCCGCCACCAGCAGCTTCTGCTGGCCGCGACTGACGCGGTTCTTCACCGTGTGGCCATGAAGCTTTAGGCGCAGCTCCGCCCGGTGCGGGCCTTCCATCGTCTGGCCCAGGCGGCGATCACGCGCCAAGTGCGAGACCAGGCTTTCCGCCAGCGCCTGTTCCTGGCTCCAGCCGCGCGCCAGTTCCAGCGACCAGTCCTCGATGCCGAGCAGCTTGCGCAGCAATGGGCGAATGCGCTCGCGCAGTTGTGGCAAATGGGCCGCGCGCAGGGCGTGAACCTCCTCCCCCGCTTGCGCCAGCTCGGCATCCCAGGCGCGGACCTCCGTGTCCGGCCGGCCCTCCTTGAGGCAGCGGTTGCGCTGCTGCAAGGCACGCTGGTAGCGCCGCCAGGCCGGGAAGAAGGAATGTTCCACGTGGAACACCCCCCAGTCGAGGTAGCGCCGGCGATAGCCCGGCCCCTCCTCCAGCAGCCGATGCGCGCCCGGCTCGATGATTTGCACCGGGAAATCGCGCACCAGCTCGGCCACCGTCACGCCGCGCTCGGCGCCGATCCGCACCTCCGTCGCCGTTCTCGACCAGTGGACGGCAACGTCCTGACCGGGGCGACCGTCCACGGACAGCCGGCCGCCCACCCGCCAATGCGCCCCGCCCGCCCCGGCGATGTCCTGTGCATTGGGGCCGCGGAACGAGCGCACCCGACCCAGGCAGTAGATCGCCTCCAGCAGGCTAGTCTTGCCCGCGGCATTCGGGCCCACAACGAAATTGAGCCGCGGCTGCGGCTCAATCTCGAAACGCTCGAACAGGCGGAAATTTTCGCCCTTGATCCGGGCGAGCTTCACGGCCGCATCCCGCCTAGAGGCGCATGGGCATCACGACGTAGCGGCTGTGCCCCGCCCCCACTTCCTGGATCAGCCCGCTGGCGTCCGGTCCCTTCAACTCCATGGTGAACTCCTCGCCGCCCATCACGCCCAGCGCGTCGAGCAGGTAGTTCACGTTGAAGCCGATCTCCAGCGCACCGCCGACGTAGTTCACCTCCAGTTCCTCCTCCGCCTCCTCGTGCTCCGGGTTGTGCGTGGACAGGCGCAGCTTGTTGTCGCCCATCTGCAGGCGCACGCCGCGGAACTTCTCGTTGGACAGAATCGCCGTGCGCGCCAGCGCCTGGCGCACCCGTTCGCGGTTCGCCGTGAGCCGGTGTTCCCCGCTCTCCGGGATCACGCGCTCATAGTCCGGGAAGCGACCGTCGATCAGCTTGGAGGTCAGGCGGATCACGTCGAGATCCGCCTGGAACTGCCCCTCCGCGATGCGCAGCTCGACCTCTTCCTCGGACGGGTCCAGCAGGCGCTGCAGCTCCAGCACCGCCTTGCGCGGCAGGATCACCTGCAAATCGTCGCCGAACGCGGTCTCCTTGGCCAACTCGGACAGCGCCAGGCGATGCCCGTCGGTTGCCACCGTGCGCACGCGGTGGGCACTGACGTGCAGCAGCATTCCGTTCAGGTAGTAGCGCACGTCCTGATGCGCCATCGCGAACTGCGTGCGCTCGATCAGCTCGCGCAGCTCCTTGCGCTTCAGCCGCAGGTTCTTGCCGACGCTGACCGCGCCCATTGCCGGAAATTCGTCGGCCTTGAGCGCCGAAAGAGAAAAACGGCTCTTGCCCGACTTGACCGTCACCCGCTCCGCGGTGCCTTCGAGCGTGATCTCCGCCCCTTCGGGCAGCCCGCGGCAAATGTCGAACAGCTTGCGCGCCGGAACGGTGACTTTGCCGGGACTGTGCCCCTTGATGACCGCGCGGCTGACCAGTTCCAGTTCCAGATCGGTACCGGTCAGCACCAGCTCGCCTGCGGAGACCTCCATGAGCAGGTTGGACAGCACCGGCAAGGTCTGGCGACGCTCGACCACGCCGATCACCGCCTGCAGCGCACCCAGGAGTTCGTTCCTCCCCACATCGAATTTCATAAGCTCACCAGTTCTTTATGTTTTCCTATTAGTCCTTGCGATGGCTGCTGTTGTACGCCGCCCCGCCCCTGAATAACTCTGAATTCAATTTACCAATCAGACACTTATTAACCAAATCCAGCACCCAAAAGCTCTGCGTCCGCCCCGGGTACAGCCTGTGGACAAACTGTGCGGCGCTGTGCACCGATTTGTCGCCCGCAAACAGTCCCAAGCTTATCCACACGATCCAACACGTTCATTCCATTAGTAACTCAGTTGCCGCAGGAGGTTCTCGTAATCTTCCCGGATGCGGTGATCGTCCTTGCGCAGATCCGCGATCTTGCGGCAGGCGTGCAGCACGGTAGTGTGGTCCTTGCCGAAGGCCTGGCCGATCTCCGGCAGGCTGTGCTGGGTCAGTTCCTTGGCCAGGGCCATGGCGAGCTGCCGCGGGCGCGCCAGCGAGCGCGTGCGCCGCGCCGACACCAGGTCCATCTCGCGGATGTTGTAGTAGCGGCTGACCGTGCGCTTGATGTTGTCGATGGTGATGAGCCGCTCGTACGCCGCCAGCATGTCCTTGAGCGTCTCGCGTGCGAAGTCGACCGTGAACGCGCGGCCCATGATCTGCGCCGAGGCCGACAGCCGATGCAGCGCGCCTTCCAGCTGGCGCACGTTGGAGCGGATGCGCTGGGCGACGAAGAAGGCAACGTCCTCCGGCAGTTTGACCCCCGCGTTCTCCGCCTTGGCCAGCAGGATCGCCACGCGCGTCTCCAGTTCCGGCGGCTCGACCGGCACCGACAGGCCCCACGCAAAGCGCGAGCGCAGGCGCTTGTCCAGCCCCTCCAGTTCCTCCGGATAGCGGTCGCAGGTCAGCACCATCTGCTGACGCCCGTCCAGCAACTCGTTGAACGTATGGAAGAATTCTTCCTGGGAACTGGGCTTGTTGACGAAGAAGTGAATGTCGTCGATGAGCAGCGCGTCGACATGCCGGTAGTGGCCCTTGAAGTCCTCGGTCTTGCCCTGCTGGATCGCGCTGACCAGATCGCGCACGAAGCGCTCGGCGCCCACGTACATTACCCGCGCCTTGGGATTGCGCGCCCGCAGGTGGTTGCCGATGGCGTGCATCAGGTGGGTCTTGCCCAGGCCCGAGTCGCCGTAGATCAGGAGCGGATTGAACTGCGCGCCGGGGGCCTCGGCCACGCGCTGCGCGGCGGCGCGCGCCTGCGCGTTGCTCTTGCCCTCGATGAAGGCATCGAAGGTGTAGCGCGGATCCAGGCGCGAGCCGTTCTTGGCCGCGGGCGCCGCCGCCTCCTTTTCCTCTTCCGGCTCGGCTGTCGCCGCGCCGTTGGCGCCGCGCGCCCCGCCGACCGCCACCTCGACCAGCGGCGCGCCGTCGCCGGCCAGCGAGGCGACGCGCCGGCGGATCAGCGGCAGGAATTCTTCGCGGACGCGTTTCTGCACCACGGCGTTGGGTGCGAGCAGCAGCAGGCGGTCGTCCGCCATGACGGCTTGCAGCGGCCGGATATAGGTGCTCAGCTCGGCGCCGGAAAGCTCGCCTTCCAGCTTACGCACGCAGCGGTGCCAGAGTTCCTCCACGAATCGACCTCGACAGCGACAGCCGCCGCGCCGGCAGCATGAAAAAGTTGGGAAGCGGCGCAGTCTATACGCCGCCTGCCTACTTATCCACAGGCGCGGGACCGGCGGCCGCTTGCTGCGAAGGCCGGTCAAGCCTTAAAATCCGCGCCCTTTTTGCCAAGGTCCGCGCGACCTTGGCGAACACCTTCGCCAAAAATCGAGCCGCACCATGTCCAAGCGTACCTATCAACCCAGCAAGGTCCACCGCCAGCGCACCCACGGCTTCCGCGCCCGCATGAAGACCAAAGGCGGTCGCCTCGTGCTGTCGCGCCGCCGCGCCAAGGGCCGCGCCCGCCTGATCCCGTAACGGTCGTGGTCCCGGCGCGCTTTCCCCCGCGCGCCCGGCTGCGCAGCCCGGTGGATTTCGAGGCGGCCCTGAAATCCGGCGCGCGGCTGAACGAACGTCTCTTCACCGCCGCCGTCCATCCCAATGCCTGCGGGCACGCGCGGCTCGGGCTGGCGATCTCCAAGAAAGCGGCGCCCAAGGCGGTGGCGCGCAACCGCATCAAACGCCAGGTGCGCGAAAGCTTCCGCCACCGCTTCGCCGAGTTGCCGCCGCTGGATATCGTGATCTTCGCGCGCAGCGGCGCAGCCGCCGCCGCCAAGGCCGAGCAGCGCCAGGTCCTCGAGCGGCTGTGGCAGCGCGTCGCGGAACGCCATCCCGGCAAGCCCCATGGCTGAAGTCCTGATCGCTTTCATCCGCCTGTATCAGCGCCTGCTGAGCCCCCTGCTCGGTCCGCGCTGCCGCTTCCACCCGAGCTGTTCGCACTACGCGCTGGAGGCGATCCGCCGCCACGGCGCGCTCAAGGGCGGCTGGCTGGCGCTGCGCCGCCTGTCCCGCTGCCACCCGCTCAACCCGGGCGGAAACGACCCGGTTCCCGACCCCTAGCTGCTCCGACCATACATACATGGGTACGACCGACAGCCGACGATTCATCCTGCTCTGCGCCCTGGGCGTGATCCTGTTCTTCCTGTACCAGGCCTGGCAGAAGGACTTCGCGCCAACGCCGCAGGCGCCGGCCGCCGAGTCCGCGCCGCCGGTGCCGGACCTGGCCGAGGATGCACCGCGCGCCGCCGCGCCCGGCGCCGAGGCGTCGCCCGCCGTCCCGGCCGCGCCCGCCGCGCGCCGCGTGCGGGTCGAGACCGACCTGCTGGTCGCCGAGATCGCGCTGGAAGGCGGCGAGCTGCGCCGGGTCGAGCTGAAGGGCTACCCGGTGTCCAAGCAGCAGCCGGAGCGCAACTTCGCGCTGCTGCAGGACGGCGACGGGCGCCTGTTCGTGCTGCAAAGCGGGCTGGCCGGCACGCAGAAGGCGCTGGTCACGCACCAGTCGCAGTTCGTCGCGCCGCAGACCGAGTACACCCTGGCCGAGGGTGCGGATAGCCTCGACGTCACCCTGGAGCACGTGACCGAGGACGGCATCGTCGCGCGCAAGACCTATCGCTTCCGCCGCGGCAGCTACGAGATCGGCCTCACGCAGGCCCTGCGCAACACCACGCCGGCCGAGCTGTTGGTGAGCCCGTACCTGCGCTTCGTGCGCACCGCCTACGCCCAGGGCGACGAGTCCAAGTTCCTGCCCACCTTCAAGGGCGTCGGCTACTACGAGCAAAAGAGCGGCGGCGGCTACCGCTTCGTCAAGACCGCGCTGGAGGACCTGGCCGAGGAGCCGTTCGAATCCAAGCAGACCGGCGGCTGGATCGCCCTGCTGCAGCATTATTTCGTCGCCGCCATCCTGCCGCCGACGGACCAGACCCAGTCCTTCGCCGCCAAGCCCGCCAAGGGCGGCGGCTACCTCGCGCAGTACATCGGCCAGGCCGCCACCGTCGCATCCGGCGCCGAGCAAGTCTTCGCCGCCAACCTCTACATCGGCCCCAAGCTGCAGAAGAGCATCGGCCAGGTCGCGCCGGGCCTGGAGCTGACGGTGGACTACGGCATCCTGACGCCGATCGCCCAGCCGCTGTTCTGGCTGCTCGACCTGTTCCACAAGCTGGTGCGCAACTGGGGCCTGGCCATCATCCTGCTGACGCTGGCGGTCAAGCTGGCGATGTTCAAGCTGTCCGAGGCGCAGTACCGCTCGATGGCGAAGATGAAGAAGTTCGCCCCGCGCATCCAGGAGCTGAAGGATCGCTACGGCGACGACCGCGAGCGCATGCAGCGCGCGATGATGGACCTGTACAAGAAGGAAGGCTTCAACCCGCTCGCCGGCTGCTGGCCGATCCTGATCCAGTTCCCCGTGTTCATCGCGCTGTACTGGGTGCTGCTGGAGAGCGTGGAGCTGCGCCAGGCCGACTTCATGCTGTGGTGGAACGACCTGTCGGCGCCCGACCCGTACTTTGTGCTGCCGGTGCTGTTCGGCATCTCCATGTGGATGCAGCAGAAGCTGTCCGGCCAGACCGCCGCGATGGACCCGATGCAGCAGAAGATCATGAACGCGATGCCGATCATGCTGACCGCGTTCTTCGCATTCTTCCCGGTGGGCCTGGTGCTGTACTGGTTCGTCAGCAACGTCATCGGCATCGCGCAGCAGTGGTACATCACGCGCAAGCTGGAGAAAGAGGGCCTCGGGCACCGGTGAGCGACACGATCGCCGCCGTCGCCACCGCGCCGGGCCGCGGCGCGGTGGGGATCGTGCGGCTGTCGGGGCCGCAGGCGTTTTCCATCGCCGAACGGATCGCCGGCTCCCTGCCGGCCCCGCGGCACGCGGCCCTGCGCCGCTTCCAGGATGCCGGCGGCGCGGTGCTGGATGAGGGCCTGGTGCTGGCGTTTCCAGCGCCGCACTCGTTCACGGGCGAGGACGTGGTCGAGCTGCAGGGCCACGGCGGCCCGGTCGTCCTCGATCTGATCCTGCGCGCCGCCTGCCGGCTCGGCGCGCGGCCGGCCCGGCCCGGCGAGTTCTCCGAGCGCGCCTTCCTCAACGACCGCATGGACCTGGCCCAGGCCGAAGCCGTCGCCGACCTGATCGACGCCGCCTCCGCCCAGGCCGCGCGCGCCGCGCGGCGCTCGCTGGACGGCGAGCTGTCGCGCCGCGTCGAGGCGCTGGCCGAGGAACTGATCCAGCTGCGCATGTTCGTCGAGGGCGCGCTCGACTTCTCCGACGAGGACGTCGCCTGGCTGGAAGACCGCACGCTGCATGCGCGTCTCGAAGCCCTGCTCGAACGACTGCGCGCGCTGCTGCACGCCGCCGCGCAAGGCCGCCGCCTGCGCGAGGGCATGACGGTGGCGCTCGCCGGCCAGCCCAACGTCGGCAAGTCCACCCTGTTGAACCGCCTGTCCGGCACCGATAGCGCCATCGTCACCGAGATCGCCGGCACCACGCGCGACCTGTTGCGCGAGAACATCGTCCTCGACGGGTTGCCGCTGACGGTCGTGGATACCGCCGGCCTGCGCGACAGCCGCGACCCGGTCGAGCGCATCGGCATCGAGCGCGCCTGGAAGGCGCTGGAGCAGGCCGAGCTGGTGCTGTTCCTGCTCGACGACCGCGCCGGCCTCACCGCCGCCGACCGCGAGCTGCTGGAACGCCTCCCTTGCGGCCCGGAAGTGCTGCTGCTGTACAACAAGTGCGATCTCAGCGGCCGCGCGCCGGAGCGCTTCGAGGCCGAAGGCCGCACCGGCCTGCGGCTGGCGGCCGGCGCCGACCGCGGCCTCGACCTGCTGCGCGCCGAGATCAAGCGCGCCGCCGGCCTGACCGACCTGGCGGAAAGCCCGTTCTCCGCCCGCGGGCGTCACGTCGAGGCGCTGCAGCGCGCGCTGGCGTACGCGCTCGCCGCGCGCCAGCGCATCCGGGAAAACGCCGCCGCCGAGCTTGCCGCCGAAGAGCTGCGCCTGGCGCACCGGGCCATGGGCGAGATCACCGGCGTCTTCTCCTCCGACGACCTGCTCGGGCGCATCTTCGCCAGCTTCTGCATCGGCAAGTAAGGCGCCGCTGCGCTATGGTGGCGGATCGACCGCCGCCGCCCCCGCCATGAATCACGCGTTCAATTTCTGCCCGCGCTGCGCCCGCCCGCTGGAGCGGCGCCACGAGGGCGAGCGCCCGCGGCTCGCCTGCCCGGACCGCGCCTGCGGCTACGTGCACTGGGACAATCCCACGCCGGTCGTCGCCGCCATCGTCGAGCACGAGGGCAAGATCATCCTGGCGCGCAACAAGGCCTGGCCGGAGAAATTCTTCGCCCTCATCACCGGCTTCCTGGAGCGGAACGAGAAGCCGGACGAGGCGGTGCTGCGCGAGGTCGAGGAGGAACTGAGCCTGAAGGCGCACACGCCGAGCTTCGTCGGCCATTACATCTTCGACCGCATGAACCAGCTGATCCTCGCCTACCACGTGCTGGCCGAGGGAACGGTGCGGCTGGGCGAGGAGCTGGCGGAGTGGAAGCACGTCGAGCCGGCGCGGCTGCGGCCCTGGCCGGCGGCCACCGGACTGGCGCTGCGCGACTGGATGCTGTCGCGCGGCTACGCGCCGCCGGCTCAGGCGAGCCGGCCGGGAGCCTGAGCGCGTATCGCGCGCCTCGTCCCGGCGCAGGCCCACATGGGGGCCGAAGCGGGGACTGAGCCGGCGCCGCGCCGGGGCGCGAACGCTTCGCTCGCGGCGGCCGATTCAGTTACGATATTTCCGCGTGCAAGAGGCCGTGAGGAGGGGGGTGCGCGCAGATCCCCTTTTGTCCAGCCGGGCGCGCCACCAACCTGCCGCGCGGCGCGGGCGAGTCTCCCCGCACCGCCTGCCACCACATCGGGAGTCGCCGTGGACACTCACAAGCACGACAAGGTCTTCTACATCACCTTTTCCGTAGTCCTGGGCTTTCTGCTCGCCTTCACCGGCTCGATCATGCTGATCGCCAACACGCTCGACGCCAACGAGGGCGTCGACGCCGCCGCGCGCAAGCGGATCGACGACCGTACCGCGCCGGTCGCCACCGTCGTGACCGACGCGGCGGCGCTGGTGAAGGTCGCGGCGCCGGCGGCGGCGCGCGCGCCGATGTCCGGCGCGGACGTGGCGGCCAAGGTTTGCGCCGCCTGTCACGGCAGCGGCGCGCTGGGCGCGCCCAAGGAAAAGGCCGACTGGGCCAAGCGCAAGGCGGCGGCCGGCGGCGTCGACGGCCTGGCCAAGTCCGCCATCGCCGGCAAGAACGCCATGCCGCCGCGCGGCGGCGACGCCTCGCTGTCGGATGCCGAGGTCAAGTCCGCCGTGGAGGCGCTGCTCAAGCAAGCCGGCGCCTGAGCGTATGGCGCGTCTCGTCCCGGCGCAGGCCCACATGGGGGCCGAAGCGGGGACTGCGCGCCGGCCCTTGGCACAAGGTTTGCGGAGAACATCGGCGGCCGCTGCCCCCGGCGCCGTTCCGACCGCTTGGCCAGGATTTCGCCAAGAGCTTGTAACAAATCGGCAATCTGCTAGGCTGCCGGTGCCTGACGGGCGACGCTGACGGGGGGAGACCATCTTGCAGCGTCCGTTTACGAAAATCTTTTCCCATTCACAGAGTGATAGGAGAGGCGTACCCATGATTCACAAGAAACTGATTGCGGGCGTTGCCCTTGGCGCCGCGGCGCTGTCCAGCCCGGCGGTCCTCGCCGGTGCGTTGACGGGCAATGTGGGAGTGGTCAGCACGTACATGTTCCGCGGCGTGGACCAGAACACCAACGACACCGCCGTGCAGGGCGGCGTGGATTACGCCGTGGGCAACGGCGCGTATGTCGGTTCGTGGGCGTCGAACATGTCGGCCGGCAACGAGCTGGACATCTACGGCGGCTACACCGGCACCTTCGGCAGCTTCACCTACGACGTCGGCGGCATCTACTACTTCTACTCCGAGGAGAACGATCCGTCGGCGGCCGGCGTGGCGGCGAACGACTTCAACACGATCGAGCTTTACGTCGGCGGCGGCTACGGCCCGGTTTCGGCGAAGGCCTACTTCACCAACGACCTCGCCGGCTCGGACGAGAGCGCGCTGTACCTGACGGCCTCCGCGACGCTGGCGTTCAACGACACGCTGTCGCTGGTGCCCGCGCTGGGCTTCTACTCCGGCGACGGCGCGAAGAAGACGTTCGGCGACGAGTACGCCGACTACAACATCTCGCTGGTCAAGGCGCTCAAGGACGACACGTCCGTCAGCTTCGGCCTCGTCGGCACCGACCGCGAAAAGGACGACCCGAAGGTCGTGCTCGGCCTGAAGAAGTCCTTCAAGCTGTAAGCGGATCGCAAGCTTCAAACAAGGGCCGCGCAAGCGGCCCTTGTCGTTTATGCGCCGCCCGCGCGCTCCAGCTCGCGGTAGCGCACCGCTTCGGCGATGTGCGCGGCCTGGATCGCGTCGGTCCCGGCCAGGTCGGCGATGCTGCGCGCCACCTTGAGCACGCGGTGGTAGGCGCGCGCCGACAGGCGCAGGCGCGCCAGCGCCGACTCCAGCAGCGTGCGCGCGGCCGGCTCCGGCACGCAGTCGCGCTCGATCTCCTTGGGGCCGAGCCGGGCGTTGGGCTTGCCGGCGCGCTCGATCTGGCGCCGGCGCGCGCGCATCACGCGCTCGCGCACCGCGGCGCTGGTTTCGGCCTGCGGTGCGCGCTCGGCGGTGAGCGTCTCCCGGTCCACGCGCGGCACGAAGACCTGCAAGTCGATGCGGTCCAGCAGCGGGCCGGAAATCCTGCCGCGGTAGCGCGCCACTTGGTCCGGCGTGCAGCGGCAGCGGCCGGCGGCGTCGCCGAAGTAGCCGCACATGCACGGGTTAAGCGCGCCAACCAGCTGAAAACAGGCCGGGTAATCGCACTGCCGCGCGGCGCGCGAGATGCCGATGCGTCCGGTTTCCAACGGCTCGCGCAGCACCTCGAGCACGTTGCGGTCGAATTCGGGCAGCTCGTCCAGGAACAGCACGCCGTTGTGCGCCAGCGTGATCTCGCCCGGGCGCGGCACGCTGCCGCCGCCGACCAGCGCGACGTCCGAGGCGGTGTGGTGCGGGCTGCGGTACGGGCGCCGGCCCCAGCGGCGCACGTCGAATCCGCCCTGCCCGATCGAGGCGACGGCGGCGACTTCCAGCGCCTCGTCCTCGGTCAGCGGCGGCAGGATGCCGGGCAGGCGCGCGGCCAGCATGCTCTTGCCGGAGCCGGGCGGGCCCATCATCAGCAGCGAATGCGCGCCGGCGGCGGCAACCTCCAGGGCGCGCTTGGCCTGGAACTGGCCGCGCACCTCGGCCAGGTCCGGCACGGCGCCCTCGTCCGGCGCGACCGGCTCCACCGTGGCCTCGGGTAGGGCGCCGGCGTGCATACTGGTGCACACGGCACCAAGTTGGTGCGCCACGTGCACCCGCGCTTGGCGCGCCAGGCGCGCTTCGGCGGCATTGGCCTGCGGCACCAGCAGGGCATGGCCGGCGGCGGCGGCCTTGAGCGCGGCGGGCAGCACGCCGGGTACCGGACGGACCTCGCCGGCCAGCGACAGCTCGCCCATCACTTCCAGGTCGCGCAGGGCCGCGGCGGGGATCTGGTCCGAGGCCGCCAGGATGCCCAGGGCGATGGCGAGGTCGAAGCGCCCGCCCTCCTTGGGCAGGTCGGCCGGCGCCAGGTTGATGGTGATGCGCCAGGCCGGGAACTTGTAGCCGCAGTTGACGATGGCGGCCTTGACGCGGTCGCGCGACTCGCGCACCGCCGCCTCCGGCAGGCCGACGATGGAAACCCCCGGCAGCCCCGGCCCCAGGTGCACTTCCACCGTGACCAGGTCGGCCGTGAGGCCGTTCTGGGCGCGGGACAGGACGGTCGCGAGACTCACGCGCCGTTCAGCCGGAACGCTTCGCCTGCCCTTCCAGCGCCGCCAGGCGCTGCTCCAGCGCCGCCAGCCGCGCCTGCGTGCGCGCCAGCAGCTCGGCCTGGGTGTCGAAACGCTCGCGCGAGACCAGGTCCAGCCGGTCCAGGTTGGCGCGCAGGATGGCGCGGAAGTTTTCCTGCAGCTCCCGGCGCAGGCCCTTGATGCCGGGCGGCAGCGCCTGGCTCAGCTTGGCAGCCAGTTCTTCGAGTTGTTTGGGGTCCATGAAAGCCAGGGGGACGGAGGACAAGGGGCGAAGGACGGGGATGATAAAGCAAAGCCTTTCGGCCATTCCCCGTTCCCGGTCCCGCGTCTCCCGTCCCCGACTTGGCACGCTCCGTGCGAACCCCACCGGCAGGCGCAGGTCGCCAGCCTGCCACCTTTCCCATCCAATTCTGGGAGTCGCAGCGATGAAACTGATTGCAGCCATCATCAAGCCGTTCAAGCTGGACGAGGTGCGCGAAGCCCTGTCCGAGATCGGCGTGGCCGGCATCACCGTGACCGAGGTCAAGGGCTTCGGCCGTCAGAAGGGCCACACCGAGCTGTATCGCGGTGCCGAGTACGTCGTGGATTTCCTGCCCAAGGTGAAGATCGAGGTCGCGGTGCCGGAGGAGAAGCTGGAGCCGGCGATCGAGGCCATCTCCAAGGCCGCCCACACCGGCAAGATCGGCGACGGCAAGATCTTCGTCTACACGCTCGAGCAGGCGGTCCGCATCCGCACGGGCGAGACCGGCAAAGAAGCGCTCTGATCGGGCGCCACAAGGGAGCAAACAGACAATGACCCTACGCAAGCTTTCTCTCGCCCTGGCCCTTGCCGCGGGCGCCGCCCTAGGCGCCGCGTACGCGGAAGAGGCGCCGCCCGCCGCCGCCGAAGCGCCCGCCGCGGCGACCGCCGAAGCCGCGCCCGCGGCTGCGCCCGCTGCCGAGGCTCCCGCCGCGGAAGCGGCACCGGCCGACGACGGCTACGTGGCGCCCAAGTACGACATGGGCAACGTGACCTGGATGATGACGGCGACGGCCTTCGTGCTGTTCATGTCGCTGCCCGGCCTGGCGCTGTTCTACGGCGGCATGGTGCGCAGCAAGAACATGCTGTCCACGCTGACCCAGACCTTCGCGATCTTCAGCGTGATCGCCGTGCTGTGGGTGGTGTACGGCTACAGCGTCGCCTTTTCCAACGGCAACGCCTTCTTCGGCGGGCTCGACAAGCTGATGCTCGAAGGCGTGGTCTACGACGCCAAGGGCAACTTCATGGCGACCGGCACGTTCAGCAAGGGCGTGGTCATCCCCGAGCTGATCTTCGCCATGTTCCAGCTCACCTTCGCCGCGATCACCGTGGCGCTGGTCGCCGGTGCCTACGCCGAGCGCATGAAGTTCAAGGCGGTGCTGCTGTTCTCGGTC
>JACPFV010000046.1 GCA_016182805.1 Gammaproteobacteria bacterium | reverse complement strand
CGCGCGAGGCCGCCGCCGCCACGCCGGCGCCCGCGACCTTCCGCATGGACGAACGCCTGCCGCAATTGCAGAGCGCGCCGCCGCCCGCCCCCGCCAAACCGCCCGACACCGCCGCCGACGAGGCGCGCCGGCGGGAGGCTGCCGACCAGGCCCGCCGCGAGGAGGAGGCGCGCGCGGCCGAGGCGCAGAAGCAGGAGGAGCAGCGCAAGCGCGAGGCCGCCGCCGAGCAAGCCCGGCGCGAGGACGAGGCGCGGCGCCAGGCCGAGGCGCAGAAGCTCGAAGAGCAGCGCAAGCGCGAAGCCGCCGAGCGGGCGAAGCGCGACGACGAGACCCGCAGCAAGGCCGAGGCGCAGAAGCAGGAGGAACAGCGCAAGCGCGAGGCTGCGGAGCAGGCCAAGCGCGATCAGGAAGCGCGTCGCCAGGCCGAGGCGAAAAGGGCGGAGGAGGAGCGCCGGCGCGCCGCGGCGGAAGCGGCCAAGCGCGACTTGCGCGACCGCCCCGTCGAAATGACCGTGTCGCCGGAGGAAGGCGGCATGACCGATCCCACGGTGCCGCCGCAGTCCGTCGAGAACCCGTAGCCGGCGCTACAGCGGGAGCGACTGGTAGGACAGCACCTGCGGGTCGGCGTCCGGCGGCGTGCCGAGCGCGAAGCGCCCCGACCCGACCAGAGCGAACGCCTCGTTGCGCAGGTAGATCACGCGGCGCGTGTCGCCGTCGGACAGTTCCACGTAGGTGCCGTTGGAGCTTTCGTCCACCAGCGTGAACTTGCCGCGCCGGTATTCCAGGCGCGCATGACGACGCGAGGCGCAGGCGCTGGGGATGACCAGGTGGCAGTCCTCGGCGCGGCCGATCCACACCGGCAGATCCTCCGGCACGAAGTTCCAGGTCTGGTCGCGGCAGCGCAGTTCAAGCTCGGCGGCGTTGACCGCCTCCACCGCGCCGATCGGCACCAGCAGGGTCGTGTTGCGCCGCTCCCACAGGAGCTGCACGACGACGATCTCCTCGCGGATGCCCTTGACCGGCGTCTTGTCGAACAGCCGGGTGTTGGCTTTCTGCTCCGCGTCCAGCCGGGCGGCGGTCGGTTCGGTCGTCAGGATCTGGTCGGCCTTGGCCATGGCGCACAGGCGCGCCGCGACGTTGACCACGTCGCCGAACACGTCGCCCTCCCGCTCCAGCACCGGCCCGTAGGCGAAGCCGGCGCGCAGGCCCAGCTTCGCGCCCTCGACGTCCAGCGGCGTCTGCGCCTGCCGCTGCATCTCGATCGCGGCGGCGGCCGCGACCGGAGCCGAGTCGAAGCGGCACATCAGCTCGTCGCCGATGGTCTTGACCACCCGCCCGCCGAGCTTCGTCGTGGTGGCGCGCAGCCGGTTGAGGGCGGTGCGCACCAGGGCCTCCGCGCGCTCGTTGCCGGCGGCGCGGTACAAGGCCGTGCTGCCGGAAACGTCCACGAACATGATCGCCGCCTCGAGCGACTGGGGTCTCGCCGCGGCGGTGATCGGGTCGCTCACGGACCCTAGTCCCGCGCGATGGCGGCGAGCTTTTCCTTAAGGCTCTGCACGTCCTGCTCGGAGTAGGTGTTGGTGCCGTCGCCGACCACGTAGTACGAGTAGAAGAACTCGAACACCGCCTTGGACTTGTCCCGGTACGGGTAGATCGTGACCTGTACCGGCTGCACCGTGTCGCCGCGCCGCAGCTTGTAGAAGTTGCTGCCGCGGTTGGGATCGAACGCCTTGATGACGGGATCGTTCTGCGCCGGAACGTACTTGCCCAGGATGCGCTCGAAGTTCGCGTAGATCGCCTTTTCCTCGTATTCGACGTCGGCGTCGCCCTGGACCAGCACCGAACGCTGGATCGAGCCCTTCAGGTGGTTGTAGACGCGCAGCATGTCGGCGGCCAGGCGCTCGGACTTGTCCAGCGGCTCGATCTTGCCGAACATCCCGGCCTTGCCCTCCTCGACCTTCACCGCGCCCGGCGGCGACATGACGATGGCGACCTGCGTCCCCTCCTCCTTGACGATCCAGGCGATCTTGCCGGTGGAGCGCGTGGCGCGCTCGTCGTTGCCCTCGCGGGTGCCGCGCACGTAGGCGAAGGTCATGCCGTCGGTGCCGGTGGTGACGTTGAGGCCGGAGATATCGGATGCACCCGACTTGCCGGCGGCGTCCTTGGGCGCGGAATACTGCGTCAGCTTGTACGCCTCGCGCTGGAGCATCGCCAGGACATCCTTGACCGGGACCGGCGACATTTCCGGCGGGCTCACGAACGACAGGGTGCGCTCCTCCGGCGCGGCCGGCGCCTTGATGGTGACGGCCGGCGGCTCCGCGGAATCCGCCGCCGGAGCATCCTGCCCGGTATCGCCCTGCGCGACCGACCACACGGACAGCATGAGCCATCCGGACAAGACGATTGGAATTTCCCGATTCATGCGCTTCTCCCCTGTTCTTCGTGCATTGTGCGTCCCGTGGGCTCGTTCGCGATCCCGCACGGACGGCAAGATTACTATTTCACACCCGTGACGCAATTCTCAATTGCGGAACCAGCGCCGGGTCAGGGCATCGAGCACCTTGTGCGGATAGTCTGCCTTACCGTAGCTGCCGTTGTAGCGCTGCAGCGCCTTGACCGTGTCGCCGCGCTCCCGGTCCAGGTAGTACTTCAGGATCGTGCAGCCCATGCGCAGGTTGGTGCGCGCGTGGAACAGGTTGTCGCCGACCTTGCCGATGCGCGCCAGCCAGAACGGCATGATCTGCATGTAGCCCTGCGCGCCGGAGCGCGATACCGCGTGGCGGTCGAAGCGGCTTTCCACCTCGATCACCGCCAGCGCCAGCTCCGCCGGCACGCCGGCGCGGGTCGCCTCGGCGTGCAGGATGCGCAGGAACTCCAGGCGCTGGCGCGCGTCGGGCAGGGCCGCCGGCGCGTAGCGGCCGAGGCGGTCCGACATGTCGGCCAGCCAGACCTCGGCGTCGTAGCGGTGATCGAAGCTGTCGGCGGCGGCGACCGCCTGCATCAGCGCCTGGCGCAGCGCCGGCTCCGGCTCGCCGGTGGGGCCGGCGGCGGCGTCCGCGGACCAAAGCCACAACCCGGCTGCGCACAAGGACGCGGAGACACGGAGAAAAGCCTTGAATCTCCGTGGCTCCGCGTCCTTGTGCGGAACGGACTTCATGCCCGGTTCAGCAGACCCAGGACAGCCTCCGTGCCGGCGGGAATCATCTCCGGCTTGTCCGCGCGCCGGTGCTTGTACTCGAACTGGCCGTTCGCCAGCCCCTTGTCGCCGACGACTATGCGGTGCGGGATGCCGATCAGGTCCAGGTCCGCGAACATCGCGCCGGGGCGAAGCCCGCGGTCGTCGAGCAGCACCTCGACGCCGGCCTCGCGCAGCGCCACGTAGAGCTGCTCCACCGCCGCCCGCACCTGGTCCGACTTGTCCATGCCGATGGGGGCGATGGCGACGCGGAACGGCGCGACGGCATCCGGCCAGATCATGCCGTTGGCGTCGTGGCATTGCTCGATCACCGCGGCGGCCACGCGCGTGACGCCGATGCCGTAGCAGCCCATTTCCGGCATCACCGCCTGGCCCTTCTCGTCGAGCACGGTCAGGTTCATCGCCTCGGTGTACTTGCGGCCGAGCTGGAAGATGTGGCCGACCTCGATGCCGCGCACCAGGTGCAGGCGGCCCTTGCCGTCCGGGGAGGGATCGCCCTCCGCCACCGTGCGCAGGTCCGCCGCTTCCGGCTCGGCCGCATCGCGGCCCCAGTTGGCGCCGGCCAGGTGGAAGCCGGCCTCGTTGGCGCCGCAGACGAAGTCGGCGAGCGCGACCGCGGCGTGGTCCGCCAGCAGCGGAATCCGGACGCCGACCGGCCCCAGGAAGCCCGGCTCGCAGCCGAACGCCTGGCGGATCTCGGCGTCGGTCGCCAGCGTCAGCGGCGACTTCACGCGCGGGTGCTTCTGCGCCTTGATCGCGTTGAGCGTCTGGTCGCCGCGCAGCGCCAGCGCCACCAGTCCGCCCTCGCGGCCGTGCACCACGATCAGCTTGAGCGTGCGGTCGAGCGGGGTCTTGAGCAGGGCCGCAACCTCCTCGCAGGTCTTCTGCGTGGGCGTCGCCACCTTCTCCAGCCTGGCCGAAGGCGCCGGCCGCGGCGCCGCCGCCGGCAGGGTCTCGGCCGCCTCGACGTTGGCGGCGTACTCGCTGGCGTCCGACACCGCCAGCAGGTCCTCGCCGGAGTTCGCCAGCACGTGGAACTCCTCCGAGCGGTTGCCGCCGATGTTGCCGGCGTCGGCCTTGACGATGCGGAACTCCACGCCCATGCGCTTGAAGATGCGGCTGTAGGCCTCGCGCATGTTGTAGTACTCGCGCACCAGGTCCGCCTCGTTCATGTGGAACGAGTAAGCGTCCTTCATGATGAACTCGCGCGCGCGCATCACGCCGAAGCGCGGGCGGATCTCGTCGCGGAACTTGGTCTGGATCTGGTAGTAGTTGACCGGCAGCTGGCGGTACGAGCGGATGTCCTGGCGCACGTGGAAGCAGATCACCTCCTCGTGCGTCGGCCCGTAGCAGAAGTCGCGCTGGTGGCGGTCCTTCAGGCGCAGCATCTCCGGCCCCATCGCCTGCCAGCGGCCGGACTCCTGCCACAGCTCGGCCGGATGGATGCTGGGCATCAGCACTTCCACGGCGCCGGCGCGGTTCATCTCGGCGCGGACGATCGCCTCGACCTTGTGCAGGGTGCGCAGGCCGATCGGCAGCCAGGTGTAGAGGCCGGCGCCGAGCTTGCGGATGTAGCCGGCACGCAGCATCAGCCGGTGCGACACGACCTCCGCGTCGGCCGGGGTTTCCTTGGTCGTGGACAGGGGGAATTGCGACAGGCGCATCGGCGCTCCGGGTGGTGGTTCGGCAAAGCGCGCGATTGTAGTGCCAGCGCCCCGCGGCGCTCTACTGCATGCGGCCCGCCGCCGCGGCGGCGTCCCAGGGCTCCGGCTGGTGGATGAAGAAGCCCTGCGCGTAGTCGACGCCCAGGTCGCGCAGCTTGGCCAGCGTCGCCTCGTCCTCGACGAACTCGGCCACGGTCTTGATGCCCTTGACCTGGCCGACCTTGTTGATCGCCTCGGCCATGGCGCAGTCCACCGGGTTGCGCACGATGTCGCGGATGAAGCCGCCGTCGATCTTGAGGTAGTCCACCGACAGCGACTTCAAGTAGTGGAACGAGGACATGCCGGCACCGAAATCGTCCAGCGCCACCGAGCAGCCCTGCGCGCGCATGTCGCGGATGAAGGCCAGCGCGCGGCCGAGGTTGGCGATGGCGGAGGTCTCGGTGATCTCGAAGCACAGCGCGCGCGGCGGCACGCGCGTGCGCGCGATCTGCTCGCGCACGTAGGCGCCGAAGTCCTCGTCGCTGACGCTGGCGCCGGAGACGTTGATCGAAACCAGCTCCGGCAGCGCGATGCCGGCGCCGTGCCAGTCGTGCAGGCGCCGTACCACGCTCGCGACCACGTGGCGGTCCACCGCCGGCATCAGGCCGTAGCGCTCCGCCGCGGAGATGAACAGGCCCGGCAGCGCGATGTGCCGGTCGGCCTCGTGCACGCGCAGCAGCACCTCGTAGCGCGCGCCGCCGCCGTCGCCCTGCGACACGGGCACGATGCGCTGGAAGTACAGCATGACCTTGCCGGTATCCAGCGCGTCGGTGATGCGCGAGGCCCAGGACAGCAGCCCGCGCCGGCGCAGCAGGTCCTTGTCGTCCGGGCGGAACAGCTGCACGCGCCCGCGGCCGTCCTCCTTGGCCGCCTGGCAGGCGTTGTCGGCCGCGCCCAGCAGCTCGGACAGGCTGTGGGTCCAGCCGTCGACCCCGACCAGGCCGACGCTGACGCCCAGGCTCATGGTGTGGTCGAGCCAGCGGAAGCGGCGCTCGCGCACCGCCGCGACGATGCGCCGCGCGATGACGCTGGCGTCCTCCGCCGCGCAATTGCGCAGCAGCACGCCGAACTTGTCGCCGCCGATGCGGCCCATGGTGTCGTCGCCGCGCAGTTGCGCGCGCACCACCTCGGACAGCTCGACCAGCAGGTGATCGCCGGCGTCGTGCCCCAGGCTCTCGTTGACCACCTTGAACTGGTCGACGTCGAGGTACAGCAGGCAGTGCGGGCGCCCGGCCGAGCCGCTGCGGATCGCCGCCTGGACGACGCGCTCGAATTCCTGGCGGTTGATGAGGCCGGTCAGCGCGTCGTGCGTCGCCTGGTAGGCGATCTGGCTGGCGATGCGCTTGCTCTCGGTAACGTCGCGGTAGATCGCGAACACGCCGACCTGCTCGCCGTCGAGCGTGATCGGGTAGCCCAGAACCGCGACCTCGACCAGGGTGCCGTCCTTGCGCCGGCGCAGCGTCTCGCGCTGCACCGCGGCGTTGCCCAGCACGGCGAGCGTCATCTGCGTGGCTTCGTCGACGCGCTCCTGCGGCACGATCGCGTCGTTGATGAAGCGGCCCTTCAGCTCGTCCAGCGCGTAGCCGAACAGCGCCTGGAACGCCCGGTTGGCGTCGACGATGCGGTCCTCGCGATCCAGCATCACGATCGCTTCCGGCGAGTTCTCGAACAGTTGGCGGAAGGGGCTAAGGGATATGTCGTCCGTCGCAAGGATCGGCATGCGGGTCGCGTTTCAAAGGGCGTAAGCGGCGGAACAGGACCGCCGCGATTGCGGGCACCTTATCACAGTCGTTCCGCGGCGGACGCGCGCGGGACCGCGTCACACCGCCGCCGACACCGCGTCCTCGACCGCCGCCTCCAGCGGCGTCGCCACGGCCTGGTCGCGGCCGCGCATCTTGGCCCGGTACAGGTTGATGTCGGCGCGCCGCAACAGCGCCGCCAGCGTGAACTCGGCGCGCGGCACGCCCTGCACCGCGCCGACGCTCACGGTCAGGCGGGCGCCGGCGGTGGAGGCGTGGTGCGCGATCCGCAACTCGCGCACCGCCTCCAGCGCCAGGCGGCAGCGCCGCGCCGCCTCGTCCGGCGACACGCCGTACCAGAACAGCGCGAACTCCTCGCCGCCCATGCGCGCCGCGATGTCGTCGGGCGAATGCAGCTGCGCGCCGAGCACCGCGGCCACGCGCTTGAGCGCGCGGTCGCCGGCGGGATGGCCGTAGCGGTCGTTGTACGGCTTGAAGAAATCGAGATCGAGCATGGCGACGCCGACCGCGCACCCGGCGGCGGCGGCCTGCGCCAGCTTGGGGTTGACGCTGTCCTCGAAGGTGCGGCAGTTGGGCAGGCCGGTCAGCGGGTCGAGCTTGGCCAGCCGCTCGTAATCCTTGGCGTACTGCCAGGTCGCGCGCATGCTGCGCTCGACGTGCCAGCCGACGATCAGCACCACGAAGGCGGCGGTGACGAACGACAGCACCTCGAAATTGGCCTGCGGCGACCAGCCGTAGACCGCGTAGCTGACCGCGGCTTCCAGCTCCAGGACGGCCGCCGCGACGGCGGACAGGCGGCGGAACCCGATGCCGGTCATCGCCATCGCGCCGGTGAGGAAATAGGCGTTGAGCACGGCGAAGAACTGCCCGCCCTGGGTGATCCACACGTAGCGCGTCGCCACCAGGCACAGCGCGATCAGGGTCACGCAGGTCAGCGTGGCGTGCTCGGCGAGACCGTGCCCCGACCAGCGCCAGCGCGCGAATGCCCCGGCCAGCGCGGCCGGCACGATCAGGCCGTACTCGATGACCCAGATCGCAGGCACCGGCGAATCGGGCAACCCGAGCAGCCAATGCCGGTAGGTCGGGGAGAGCAGGAAATTGGCGGCGACGTAAACGAACAGCAGCACCGACGACCAGCGCGTCTCGCGCCGGTAGTACTCGCCGAACTCTTCGGGCCAGGCCTGCTCGCCCGCTTTCATGACCGCCACATGCGCACGGCCCCGCTCCCCCACCCGCCGCGCCCCTCGCGGGAACGCGGCAGCATTCTTATGCCGCTTGTGCCTTATTCATACCACAGTCCGGGGTTGAGCAGGCCTTGGGGGTCCAGCTCCCGTTTCGCCGCCCGGATCGCGGCCCGGAACGCCTCCGGCAGCTCCGCCTGCGCCCAACGCTTGTGGTCGCGCCCCATGGCGTGGTGATGGCTCAGGGTGCCGCCGTGCCGGGCCACCGCCTCCGACGCGGCGGCCTTGAGCTGCCACCACTGGTCCACCAGCGCGCCGTGGCGGCCGGGGCCGAAGAACGCGAAGTACAGGCACAGGCCGTCGGTGTAGCTGTGCGTGCTGCGGCAGCTCACCATGCCGACGCCGCAGACCTCCTGCACCGCCCGCAGCGCCGCGTCCCGCACCGCGTGGTAGAAGCCGGGCACCGCCGACCACGGCACGGCGGTCTCGAAAGTGTCGGACACGATGGCGTGGTCCAGCAGCGCGTCGCGGATGTACGGCTGGCGGAAGAAGGTGTTGCGCCAGTCGCCCACCGCTTCCTCGCCGTCCTGCTTCAGCACCTCGCCGCCCTGGGCGCGCGCCAGCTCCTGCGCGGCGGCGAACAGCGGCTCGACCGGTGCGCCGGCCGACTCGAAGGCGAGCACCATGAGCGCGCCGGTGGCGGCGCGGCCGGCGAAGGCGCGCGACAGCAGGTGCTCGACCGGGTCCAGGATGCGCAACTGCGTCGGCTGGATGCCGGCCTGCACGATCGCGCGCGCGCCCTCCAGCGCCTGTTCGAAGGTCTTGAAGCGGATGCCGCAGGACACGCGGCTGGTCGGCAGCGCGACGCCGCGCAGGTGCACGTCGGTGATGACGCCCAGGAAGCCCTCGCTGCCGCACCAGAGGCGGTTGGGGTCCGGCCCGATGCTGGACGCCGGCAGGCGGCGCGTCTCCACCCGGCGGCCGTCCGGCAGCGTCACGCCCAGCGCCTGCACGCGGTCTTCGATCTTGGCCAGGCCGGTGGAGAAATGGCCGGCGCCGCGGGTGGCGACCCAGCCGCCCAGCGTGCTGTGGAAGTACGACTGCGGGAAGTGGCGCACCGCCAGGCCGTACGGCTTGAGCGCCGCGTCGAGATCCGGCCCCAGGATGCCGGCCTCGGCGTGCACCGTGCGCGAGCGGGTGTCCACGTCCAGCACGCGGTCGAGGCCGCGCAGCGACAGCGTGATGACGCCGCGCGCGTCGCCGACGCCTTCCGGATTGACGCCGCCGACCACGCTGGAACCACCGCCGTACGGAATGACCGCGTAATCCCGCTCGCCGGCCCAGGCGAGCACGCGCTCCAGCTCCTGGCGGCTGCGCGGCGTCGCCACCGCGTCCGGCGCCTGGCGCAATTCGCCGCCGCGCAGCTCGGCCAGGTCGCGGAAGCTGCGGCCGCGCGCGTGCAGCAGGCGCGCGGCGTGCGCGCCGTCGACGCAGTCGCGCAGCGCGTCCGGGATCGCGATCCGGGAAGCCGGCAGGCGCACCGCCTCCGGCGCCGGCGGCGCGCGCCGCTCCTGCACGCGCCCGCCCATCCAGCCGCCGGCAACCTTGAGCACCGCCGCGCGCTCGCGATCCGCCAGCGCGTCCTCGACGTAGCCCCAGCCGAGCGGGTTGAGTGTCTTGGCCATGAGTGTTTTTTCCTATTCGTCAAGGGTGTGGCGCGATTGCCGAGCGTGCCGGATGTGGCTAACGTTGCCAAATTCGAACTGACGGCAGACCCATGTCACGCAACGCTATCCTGCCTGCCGCGCTCGCGGCAATCCTGCTTTTCTCCGTTGATGCCACCGCTGCCGACGGCCTCCACGCCAAGGCCGGCCCGAACCGCCAGAGCCTGACCTGGAGCGGCACCGCCACCACCGCCAACTGCGACGCCGAAGCGCCGGTCGACACTCTGCAAGGCAATGCGCTACGGCTGGACGTGGAATCCGGCCTGTACCGGCGCCAGAAGGTTCACGCGCTGTTCGAGGTCCGGGCGGCCGACGGCAAGACGCCGCTGGTGCTCAAGCTGGTGCGCGGCGACCGCTACGCCAGCGCCTGGCCCGGCGCCGGCGAGCCGGCGACCGCGCTGGAGATGATGGACCCGCCGGCCGGCGACTACACGGTGGCGGTATGCGCGCCGGGCGCGCCGGAAGGCGCTGGCGTGGCCTACGACGGCACCCTGAATCTGCTGCCCAAGGCGGCGCCGGTGCCGCCGCCCTCGGCCGACCCGCAGGGCCTGGAGTTCTCCGCCAGCCTGGTGAACGACCTGCAGCGCGACGAGGGCGAGCCGATCATCGAGATCGACCGGGACGGCATCGTCTATACCTGCGGCCCGACCGGCTCCAGCCAGATCCAGGACTACGCCCAGGCCTCGCTCGACGGCGGCGACCAGTTCAACACGCTGGGCGCCTACCCGCGCGGCCAGTTCTCGGCCGGCGGCGGCGGCGACTGCGCGCTGGCGACCGCGCCGGTGCGCAACGACCAGGGCTACTACCCGCTCGCCTACAGCGGCCTGTCGAATCTCGTCACCTTCACCACCGCGACCTCGCCCGACCGCGGCGCCAGCTTCATGGTCTCGCCCACCTCCGGCGCGCCGCCGGCGGTGGACCGCCAGTGGCTGGCGTTCACCGACGGCGACACCGTGTTCCACAACTACAACAAGGTCTCGCCGCGCGCGATCACGGTGCAGCGCTCGGACGACGGCGGCCTGACCTACGGCCAGGAGACCGCCGTGTCGCCGGCGCCGGACTTCCCCGGCCAGATCCGCGCGCTGCCGCCGGAGCTGAACCCGGCCAACAACGGCAAGCCGGCCGTGTACTACCCGTGGTCGCAGGGCACGTCGCTGCGACTCGCGGTGTCGCTCGACGAGGGCGCGAGCTGGAACAACTGCACGATCCTGAAGGGACGCGGCAGCGTCTCCAACCAGTTCCCGGTGGCCGACCACGACCGCGCCGGCAACATCTACGTCGTGTACACCGAGGACACCCAGTTCCAGACCTACGTCACCGCCTTCCCGGCCGCCGAGCTGCTGAACTGCAAGGGCGGCACCGGCGGGGATTTCGGCAAGAGCCCGATCAAGGCCCTGCCGCCGGTGCAGGCGAACCGCGACCGCGTCCTCTCCACCGTGTTCCCCTGGATCGCGGCCGGCGGCGAGCCGGGCCGCGTGGCGGTGACGTTCTACGGCTCGGAGGTCGCCGGGCGTCCGGACGATGCCAGCCTGCCGCACGTGTGGCACGTGTACGTCAGCCAGTCGCTGAACTTCCTCGATCCCGGCGCGACCTTCGCCCAGGTGCGCGCGACCACGCGCCCGATGCACTACGACCAGATCTGCCTGCAGGGCCTGGGCTGCACCACCGGCGGCGACCGCTCGCTGGTGGACTTCTACGCCATGGACCTGAACCCGAAGAACGGCGAGCTGGTGGTGGTCTACAACTGGGCGCACAAGCGCCCCGGCGACAGCGGCGGCCTGACCAGCACGCCGGTCGTCACCCGCCAGATCGCCGGTCCCAGCAACCTCGGCGGCTTGGTCGAGCCCAATGGGCGCTCGGTGCTGCGCACCGCCGCGGAGGACCCGATCGGCGACGCCTACACCGACTTCTCGCGCCTGTTCGTCGCCGGCCAGCGCGGCAGCACCAAGGCGCTGGACGTGACCGCGGTGGAAGTCGGCCCGGCCGTCGACCTCGACAGCGGCCAGCCGCTGGCGGAAGGCGGCTTCACCGTCACCATGCAGATCCTCGACCTCGGCCAGATCGCGCTGGAGGACGGCCTGCTGGAAGTTCCGGCGCAGTCGCTGCTGTGGGTGTTCTACTACGTCGACGGCTACCGCCACCACGCCGCCGTCGCGAGCTGGACCGAAGCCGGCTTCGTGTTCGGCCACAACGGCTACGTCGGCGCGGCGCACGAATGCGGCACCCCGTCCACCGGCGCGGACGCGCCCAACGGCCAGGCCGCCGGCTCGCCCGACCAGTGCATGTACTACCCGGCGGACACGCCGATCCAGGGCAAGGCCGACATGGACGCCGGCACCATCCGGATGACCGTGCCGCTGTCGCTGCTCAAGGCGCTGCGCGAGGTGCCGGCGCCGGCGCGCAGCCCGGCGGAAATGGCGGCGCAACCCGGCGACCTCATCCACTCCGCCGCCGTCTACACCTTCGGCAATCCCGCCTCGCCGGTGCAGGCGGTGCAGAGCTGGCTGGTGGCGGCCGACAACACCGCGGCGATGGACTTCCCGATCCCCGGCGCCGCGGCCCCTGCGCAGGCGGCGCCGCAAGTCGCGCAAAAGGAAGGCCGCGGCCTGTTCCTCGGCGCGCTGCCGCTGCCCCCGCTCGTAGTGCTTGCGCTCGGCGCCTGGCTGCGCCGGCGTCGTTCATAAGACCCAAGGAGGAGTTTCGATGTCGAGGACATTCCTGCGGCCATGGCTTGGCCGATTCCTGTTGGCCGGCGCGGCGGCGATGGCGCTCGCCGGTTGCGGCAATTCCGTTCCGGCCCTGAACGACGGCAAGGAGCTGCCGGGCACCGGCGCCGTCATCGGCCGGAGCCTGGCGGAGAAGATGGCCGCGATGTCCGAGGGCGACACGCTGGAAGTGGTCGTCACCTTCCACGGCAAGCGGCCGGTCGGCGCGGCGCAGACCGCGAAGCTGCGCGCGATGGGCCTGAAAGGCCTCTATTTCCGCCACCTGCCGATCGCCGGCGTGGTCGCCACGCGCGCGCAGATCGAGCAGTTGCGGCAGTGGCCGGAGGTGCGCTCGCTGTGGTTCAACGAGCCGCTCGAGCGCGAGAACGAGGACGCGCGCTATCTCAGCTCGGTCGACCGGGCGCAGCAGGCGCCGGAGCTGGTCAATGCGCGCGGCGAGCCGATCACCGGCAAGGGCGTGACCATCCTGGTCAACGACTCCGGCGTCGACGGCCTGCATCCCGACCTGCTGAACAAGGTCGCGGTGAACGCCATCGGGCACACCGACCTGCGCGGCGTGACCGAGAACCAGATGCTGCCGGCCACGCCGACCGAGTGCCCCGGCCCGTGCAACTCCGATTTCGGCGGCTCGCACGGCACGCACGTCGCCGGCATCGCCGCCGGCGACGGCACCTTCTCCGGCGGCAAGTACGCCGGCGCCGCCAGGGGCGCCTCGCTCGCCGCGTACGGCTCCGGCGCCACGCTGCTGGTGCTGTCCACGCTGGGCGGCTTCGACTACGCGCTGCAACTGCTGGAGACGCGGCCGGAGCTGAACCTGCGCATCGTCACCAATTCCTTCGGTTCCACCGGCGACCAGGCCACGCCGTTCAACCCGGACGATCCGACCAACGTCGCCACCAAGATGCTGGCGGACAAGAACGTGATCGTCGTGTTCTCCGCCGGCAACTCCGGCTCCGGCCCCAGCAGCATCACCGGCAACTACAAGAAGGCGCCGTGGATCCTGATGGCCGCCAACGGCGAGAAGTCCGGCCTGCTGGCGCCCAGCTCCTCGCGCGGCGCGCTGGTGGACGCGGTGTACGAGGTGACGGTGGACGGCGAGAAGATGACCGTCGAGGACCGCCCCACCGTCGTCACCGCCGGCACCAACATCGTCTCCGCCCGCGCCGTGGCCGCCGACCCGTTCGCGCCGCTGGACACGGCCGACGACGTGACCGCCGGCGACATTCCCGCGCACATGCTGCCGTATTACACGCACAAGACCGGCACCAGCATGGCCGCGCCGCACCTGGCCGGCCTCACCGCGCTGCTGCTGGAGGCAAATCCGAAGCTCACCTGGCGCGAGGCCAAGGCGATCTTCAAGGCCACCGCCACCAACATGCCCGGCTACGACGCCTGGGAGGCCGGCGCCGGCTGGGCCAACATCGAGGCGGCGCTGGCGATGGCGCTCGAGCTGCGCGAGGACTACGGCGCGCCCAATCACGCCGCGCGCTCGTTCAACGCCGGCTTCCCGGTCGGCGGAATCGCCTACGACAAGACGCACTCGGTGGACTACCTGCCGGCGGGCCTGGACACGCCGGTGGAGTTCGACGTCGGCCCGGAAATCGCGTTGGTGATCGCGATCTGGGAGCGGCCCGACACCAGCACCTGCTCCTGCTCGATCTACCTGGTGGACCCCAACGGCGTGGAGCGCGCCGCCTCCGGCGTCGGGCTGCCGGTGCTGGCGCCGCGCGTCGCGGCCGTCGCCACCGGCCGCCCCGGCAAGTGGAAGCTGCGCGTGCGCGGCCTGCGCAGTGTGTCCGGCGTATCGACCGACCCCACCAACCAGGGCTTCGGCACGTCCGCCCCGTCCACCATCGAGGTGCAGTTGCAACTGCTGGCGTTCGGCCCGGCCTTCGGCCTGTCCGACGTCGCCGGCCACCCGGCGCAACTCGCGATCGAGGCCGCAGTACGCGAGCGCCTGATGGACGGCCTGCCCGGCGGCTTCAAGCCGGACCAGCCGCTGACCCGCGCCCAGTTCGCCGAGTACCTGATGGCCTGGGGCGTGCGCCAGACCCGCGCGCACCGGCCGGGCAACCGCTTCGCGGATACCGCCGGCACCCTGGAAAGCGCGACGGCGGAAGCGGTGGTGCGCGGCGGCCAGCTCATCATGGACGGCTCGCCGGTGTCGCAGCCGCTGATGCCATGGGTCGGCGACGCCTTCGTCCCCGGCGCCAAGGTCACGCGCGAGCAGGTCGCCTATGCGCTGGTGCAGGCCAGCGGCCGCCAGGCGCAGGCGCTGGCGCACGGCGACGGCGCAATGACGGCGACGGACGAAAGCGGCAACCCGGTGCCGGTGGCCGACGCCGGCGAGGTCTCGCCGGAGCTGCGCGGCCACGTCCAGGAGGCGCTCGCGCTCAAGATCCTCGACGTGGAGTTCTTCGACGACAACGGCACGCGCAAGGCGCGGGTGCGGCCGCAAGAGCCGGCCACCAGAGCCGGCTATGCCACGGCGGTCACTCGCAGCTTTGCCAGTGTGGACTTCCCGTAAAACCGCGCGGATGCGGAAAGGCCCCGAGCGATCGGGGCCTTTTTCTTGAAGCCTTTTGCATGCACGCCGGCGCGCTACTCGTCCCGCATCTCCAGATTCCGGTTCAAGCCCAGCGCCGCCAGCGTGGCGACCGCGCCGGAGAGCAGGTACAGGCCGACGTAGCCGACGCCGAGGTGGGACGCCAGCAGCAGCGCGATCAGGGGCGCGAAGGCCGCGCCGGCCAGCCAGGCGAGGTCGGAGGTGATGACCGCGCCGCTGTAGCGGTAGCGGCTGGCGAAGCTGGAGTTGATGGCGCCGGCGGCCTGGGCGTGGGTGAAGCCCAGCAGCACGAAGCCGACCAGGATGAACAGGTACGAGCCGGCCTTGGTGCCGTGCAGGAACATGGGCAACATGCCGGCCAGGCTGAACACCGCGATCGACAGCGCGCCGACGGCGAGCGTGGAGCGGCGGCCGATGCGGTTGGCGACCTTGCCGGAGACCAGCATGCTCGCCACCGCCAGCGCCGCGCCGGCCATCTGCACGCCCAGGTACTCGGTCACGGCGCGATCCTCGGTGAACAGCGTCACCCAGGACAGCGGAAACACCGTCACCAGGTGGAACAGCGCGAAGCTGCTCAGCGGCGCGAACGCGCCGAGCAGGATGTTGACCCATTGCGTGCGCAGCAGCTCGGGCAGCGGCGACGGCACCAGCTCGCGTGACTTCAACAACTGCGTGAACTCGGGCGTCAGCACCAGGCGCAGGCGCGCGAACAGCGCGACGACGTTGATCGCGAACGCGACGTAGAACGGATAACGCCAACCCCAGGCGAGGAAGTCTTCCGCGGACAGGCTGCCGGCGAGATACGCGAACAAGGCCGCCGCCAGCAGAAAGCCCAGCGGCGCGCCGAGCTGCGGGATCATCGCGAACCAGCCGCGCCGTGCCGGCGGCGCGTTCAGCGCCAGGAGCGAAGGCAAGCCGTCCCAGCTCCCCGCCAGGGCCATGCCTTGCGCGATGCGCAGGAGCGCGAGGATGGCGACGGCGGCGATGCCGAGCCGCTCGTAGCCGGGAAGGAAGGCGATGCCCGCCGTGGCGGTGCCGAGCAGGAACAACGCGGCCGTGAGCTTGGTGCCGCGGCCGTACGAGGTGTGGATGTAGCGGAACAGGAGGGAGCCGAAGGGGCGCGCGACGAAGGCCAGCGCGAACAGCGCAAACGAGTACAGCGTCCCCGTGTACGCGTCCACGAACGGGAAGAACACCGACGGGAACACCAGTACCGAGGCGATGCCGTAGACGAAGAAATCGAAGAATTCGGACAGGCGGCCGACGATTACGCCGATGGCGATCTCGCCCGGCGCGACGCGCGGCGGCTCGGCGCCGGCGGCGCCGGAAACGGAACTGACGGTGGACATCCTGCTTGTTTCGCCTCTTTCGCCTCTGGGGGACGGTGGCGCAACCTTCGCACGACCGGGGCTGCGCGCGACATAGGACAAAACGTCCAATCGCCGGGCGGCGGCCTGCTGCTTACAGTGCGCGCAGCATGCCTGCCCGATCCGCCATGTCCGCCCGATTCCCGCTCCGCCTGTCGCTGTTGCCGCCGATCGCCCTGCTGGCCGGCTGCCAGGCCGTGGTCCTGCAACCTTCCGGCGACATCGCCGCCCAGCAGCGCGACCTGGTGGTCGCCTCCACGGTCCTGATGTTGCTGGTGATCGTGCCGGTGATGGTGCTCACGGCAGTGTTCGCCTGGCGCTACCGCGCGGGCAACCGCGACGCCGCCTACGACCCGGAGTGGAGCCATTCCACCCAACTGGAACTGGCGATCTGGGCGGCCCCGCTGCTCATCGTCATCGCCCTGGGCGCGCTCACCTGGATCGGCACGCACACCCTGGACCCGTTTCGCCCGCTGTCCCGCATCGACGCCTCGCGCGGGCTCCCGGCCGAGGTCAAGCCGCTGAAGGTGCAAGTGGTCGCGCTCGACTGGAAGTGGCTGTTCATCTACCCCGACCACGGCATCGCCAGCGTGGGCGAGATGGCGGCGCCGGTGGATGTGCCGATCGAGTTCGACATCACCGCCTCGACCGTGATGAACGCCTTCTTCGTCCCCGCCCTGGCCGGCCAGATCTACGCGATGCCGGGCATGCAGACCAAGCTGCACGCGGTGATTAACCGGGCGGGCGACTACGAGGGCTTCTCCGCCAACTACAGCGGCGAAGGCTTCTCCGACATGCGCTTCCGCTTCGCCGGCATGAGTGCGGCCGACTTCGACCGCTGGGCGGCCTCGGTCAAGCGCGCCGGCGGCACCCTGGACCGCGCCGAGTACCTGCGGCTGGAAAAGCCCAGCGTGCGCGAGCCGGTGCGCCACTACGCGCGCGTGACCGAGGGCCTGTTCGACGCGGTCGTCAACCTCTGCGTCGAGCCCAGCAAGATGTGCATGCGCGACATGATGGCGATCGACGCGCGCGGCGGGCTTGGGCTCGCCGGCATCTACAACGTCTCGCGCCTGGCCTACGACCAGCCGCGCGCCCGCTCGGCCGCGCCCGCGCGGGAGGAATACGTCACCGCGCTGTGCGCCGTCGGCCCCGAGGCGACCGCTGCGCCCGCCGACGCCCCGCTGTACGGCTTCGCCGTGCGCTGATCCGCCAGAGGCCCTCCGATGCAAGAACGTTCCGACCTGATGCAGGCGCTGTTCGGCCGCCTGACGCTGGACGCGATCCCGTACCACGAGCCGATCCTGGTGTGGACCTTCGTCGCCGCCGCGGCGCTCGGGATGGCGCTGCTCGCGTACATCCAGAAGAAGCGCGCCTGGGGCACGCTGTGGAACGACTGGTTCTGCAGCATCGACCACAAGAAGATCGGCGTGATGTACATGGTGCTCGGCATCGTGATGCTGCTGCGCGGCTTCGCGGACGCGATGATGATGCGCGCGCAGCAGGCGATCGCCTTCGGCGACGCGACGGGCTACCTGCCGCCGCACCACTACGACCAGATCTTCACCGCCCACGGCGTGATCATGATCTTCTTCGTGGCCATGCCCTTCGTCACCGGCCTGATGAACTACGTGGTGCCGCTGCAGATCGGCGCGCGCGACGTGGCCTTCCCCTTCCTCAACAACTTCAGCTTCTGGATGACCACGGCCGGCGCCGTGCTGGTGATGCTGTCGCTGTTCGTCGGCGAATTCGCCACCACCGGCTGGCTTGCCTACCCGCCGCTGTCGAGCATCGCCTACAGCCCCGGCGTGGGCGTGGATTACTACATCTGGGCGCTGCAGATCGCGGGCGTCGGCACCCTGCTTTCGGGCGTCAACCTGATCGTGACCATCGTCAAGATGCGCGCGCCGGGCATGACGCTGATGAAGATGCCGGTGTTCACCTGGACCGCGCTGTGCACCAACGTGCTGATCGTCGCCGCCTTCCCGGTGCTCACGGCGGTGCTGGCGCTGCTGTCGCTGGACCGCTACCTCGGCACCGCGTTCTTCACCAACGACTTCGGCGGCAACGCCATGATGTACGTGAACCTGATCTGGATCTGGGGCCACCCCGAGGTCTACATCCTGATCCTGCCGATCTTCGGCGTGTTCTCTGAGGTGGTGTCCACGTTCTGCGGCAAGCGCCTGTTCGGCTACGCCTCGATGGTCTACGCGACGGTGGTCATCACGATCCTTTCGTACCTGGTGTGGCTGCATCACTTCTTCACCATGGGGTCCGGCGCCAGCGTCAACTCGTTCTTCGGCATCACCACCATGATCATCTCGATCCCCACGGGCGCGAAGATGTTCAACTGGCTGTTCACCATGTACCGCGGCCGCATCCGCTTCGAGCTGCCGATGCTGTGGACGCTGGGCTTCATGTTGACCTTCGTCGTCGGCGGCATGACCGGCGTGCTGCTGGCGGTGCCGCCGGCGGACTTCGTGCTGCACAACAGCCTGTTCCTGATTGCGCACTTCCACAACGTCATCATCGGCGGCGTGGTGTTCGGCGTGTTCGCCGGCATCAACTACTGGTTCCCCAAGGTCGCCGGCTTCAAGCTAGACGAGTTCTGGGGCAAGGTCTCGTTCTGGTGCTGGCTGGTCGGCTTCTGGGTGGCGTTCATGCCGCTGTACGTGCTGGGCCTGATGGGCGTGACGCGCCGCGTCAGCCACTTCGAGGATGCCAGCCTGCAGATCTGGTTCCAGATCGCCGCCGTCTGCGCCGTGCTGATCGGCCTGGGCATCCTCGCCTTCCTGGTGCAGATCTTCGTCAGCATCCGCCGCCGCGAGCGGCTGCGCGACGCGACCGGCGATCCCTGGAACGGCCGCACGCTGGAATGGTCCACCGCCTCGCCGCCACCGGCCTACAACTTCGCCTTCACGCCGCGCGTGCACGAGCAGGACGCCTGGTTCGACATGAAGCAGCGTGGATACCGGCGCCCGGTCGCCGGATTTGTCCCGATCCACATGCCGAAGAACACCGCGGCCGGCATCGTGCTCGCCGGCATCAGCCTGGTCTGCGGCTTCGCCCTGATCTGGCACATCGGGTGGCTGGCGGCCGCGTCCTTCGTCGGCCTGGTCGCGGGCGCGATCGCCCACACCTTCAACTACGACCGCGACTGCCACATCCCCGCGGAGGTGGTGACGCGCAGCGAAGACCGGCGCACGCGGCAGCTTGCCGCGACGGGAGCCTGAGGCCATGACGCAACTGCGCACTTCCCTGGCCCTGGACGCGGACAGCCCGTTCCACGTCGCCGAACACCATCCCGAGAACGGGACGATGCTCGGCTTCTGGCTGTACCTGATGAGCGACTGCCTGATCTTCGCGGTGCTGTTCGCGATGTACAGCGTGCTCGGCGGCAACTATGCCGCGGGCCCGGCGCCCAAGGACCTGTTCGACCTGCCGCTGGTGGCGCTCAACACCGGCTTCCTGCTGCTGTCCTCCATCACCTACGGCTTCGCCATGCTGGAGATGGCGCGGAATCGAAAGCAGGCGACGCTGGCCTGGCTCGCCGTCACCGGCCTGTTCGGCGCCGCCTTCATCTTTGTCGAGCTGTACGAGTTCGCGCACCTGATCCATGAGGGCGCCGGCCCGCAGCGCAGCGCCTTCCTCTCCTCCTTCTTCACGCTGGTGGGCACGCACGGCCTGCACGTGAGCTTCGGCATCGTCTGGCTGACGACGCTGATGGTGCAGGTCGCGCAGCGCGGACTCACGGTGGAGAACCGCCGGCGCCTGTCCTGCCTGTCCCTGTTCTGGCATTTCCTGGACGTCATCTGGATCGGCGTCTTCACCTACGTCTACCTGATGGGAGTGCTGCGATGAGCGCCGCCGACATGATCGACACGCCGCACGACGACCACGTCCACGGCCATCCCGCCGGCGAAACCCACGGCAGCTTCAAGGGTTACATGACGGGCTTTCTGCTCTCCGTCGTGCTCACCGCGATCCCGTTCTGGCTGGTGATGGGCGATGTGCTTGGCAGCAAGCCGATGACCGGCTTCGTCGTCATGGGCTTCGCCGTGGTACAGATCGTCGTGCACATGATTTACTTCCTGCACATGAACACCAGCGCCGAGGGCGGCTGGAACATGCTGGCGCTGATCTTCACGCTGGTGCTGGTGGTCATCGCGCTCGCCGGCTCGCTGTGGGTGATGCACCACATGAACGGCAACATGATGCCGATGTCCGCGCACGAAATGCGCAACCTGCCCTGATGCGCGAGGCGGGGCCGGCGCGACCGCTGTCGACCGGCGGCCTGGCGCTGCTGGCCGCAATCGCGGCGCTGCTGTTCGCCGGCCTGGTGGCGCTGGGCCAGTGGCAAATCCAGCGCCGCGCCTGGAAGCTGGACCTGATCGCGCGCGTCGAGGCGCATCTGCAAGCGGCGCCGGTCGCCGCGCCGGGACCGGCGGCGTGGTCCGCCATCGGCAAGCCCGACGAGTACCGCCGCCTGCGCGTCGACGGCGAGTTTCTGCACGAACGGGAAACCTGCGTGCAGGCCGTCACGGTGCGCGGACCCGGTTGCTGGGTGCTGACGCCGCTGCGCACCCGCGATGGGTTCGTCGTGCTGGTCAACCGCGGCTTCGTCGAGCCGGAGCGCCGCCCTCCGGCCGCGCGTGCGCAAGGCCAGATCGGCGGCGCCGCAACCGTCTCCGGCCTGCTGCGCCTGACCGAACCCGGCGGCGGCTTCCTGCGCAGGAACGACCCGGCCGCCAATCGCTGGTATTCGCGCGACGTGGCCGCCATCGCCGCCGCGCGGGGCGTGCCCGATGCGGCGCCTTACTTCATCGACGCCGACGCCACGGTCGCAGGCGGCCCCATCGGCGGCCTCACCGTGGTCCGGTTCCGCAACTCCCACCTCATCTACGCGCTCACCTGGTACGGCTTGGCGACGATGGTGGCGCTGGGCGCGGGGCTGGTGGCGCGGCGCGAGTGGCGGCTACGACGGGGTAGCTGAGATACGATTCGGCCATGACCTCCGTCTGGACCATGGCCCGTCACCCCGGCCGCATTGCCTCCGCCCGCGCGGCTGCGGGCTACCAGAACATGCTGCAACTGATCCAGTTGCGCTGGATCGCGGTATTCGGCCAGGTGGTCACGATCCTGGTCGTCTGGAAGGGCTTCGACATCCGCCTGCCGCTGCCGCAAATGTTCGCGGTCATCGGCGGCCTGGTGCTGCTGAACCTGTTCAGCCTGTTCCGCCCGCGCCGCAACAACGAGGTGCGCAATGCGGACCTGATGGCCGGCCTGCTGGTAGACGTCGCCGCGCTCACGACGCTGCTGTACTTCAGCGGCGGCGCGACCAATCCGTTCGTGTTTCTCTACCCCTTGCAGGTGACGCTGGGCGCGACGCTGCTCGCCGCGTGGTCCACCTGGATGCTGGTCAGCCTCACGACGCTGTGCTTCGTCGGCCTGATGTATTTCCACGTACCGCTGGCGATAACGCCGGAGCGGCTGGCGCAACTGCACCCCATCGGCATGCTGATCGGCTTCGTGCTCGACGTGGCACTGATCGTCGTGTTCATGACGCGCATCAATGCCAACCTGCGCCGGCGCGACGCCGCGCTGGCCGATCTGCGCCAGCGCGCCGCGGAGGAGGATCACATCGTGCGCATGGGCCTGCTCGCCTCCGGCGCCGCGCACGAGCTGGGCACGCCGCTGGCGACGCTGTCCGTAATCCTGGGCGACTGGAAGCGCATGCCGCCATGCCGCGACTGCCCCGACATGATGCAGGAGCTCGGCGACATGGAGGCCGAGGTGCGACGCTGCAAGTCCATCGTCAGCGGCATCCTGCTGTCGGCCGGCGAGGCGCGCGGCGAATCGCCGGTGCTCACCACCCTGCCCGCCTTCCTCGACGAACTGGTCGCGGAGTGGCGCGGCCGGCGGCCGGCGGCCAAGCTGGACTACGACTGCGAAGGCATCGGCCCCGACTGCGCCAGCACGCCGATCGTGTCGGACTCCGCCTTGAAGCAGGTGATCGGCAACGTGCTCGACAACGCCCACGAAGCCTCCCCGCAGGGGCTGCGCTTCAGCGCCGACTGCCACGAAGGGCAGATCACGCTGACGGTGCGCGACCGTGGCCCCGGCTTCGCTCCGGACATGCTCGCGCAGTTCGGCAGGCCGTACCAGTCCAGCAAGGGCCGGCCCGGCGGCGGCCTGGGCCTGTTCCTGGTGGTCAACGTGCTGCGCAAGCTCGGCGGCACCGCCTCGGCGGAAAATGCGCCCGGCGGCGGCGCGGTGGTCCGCCTGCAACTGCCGCTATCCTCCCTCTCGCTGGACGAGGGCGATGACTGAAACGCCCGAACGCCGCCTGCTGATCGTCGAAGACGACGCCGCCTTCGCGCGCACGCTCAAGCGCTCGTTCGAGCGCCGCAGCTACCACGTCCTGCTCGCCACCACCCTCGACCAGGCGCGCGAACTGCTCAAGACCGAGTCGCCGCAGTACGCGGTGGTAGACCTCAAGCTCGGCACGGAATCGGGCCTGGCCGCCGTGCAACTGTTGCACCAGCACAACGCCGAGATGCTGATCGTCGTCCTCACCGGCTTCGCCAGCATCGCCACCGCGGTGGAGGCGATCAAGCTCGGTGCCTGCAACTATCTGGTCAAGCCGTCCAACACCGACGACATCGAAGCGGCGTTCAGCCACGAGCCGTCGCCAGCGCAGGAACTCCCGCCCGCGGCCACGCGCCAAACGTCGATCAAGACGCTGGAGATGGAACGCATCCACGAGGTGCTGGCCGAGACCGGGTTCAACATCTCCGAAACCGCGCGCCGCCTGGGCATGCACCGCCGCACGCTGGCGCGCAAGCTGGCCAAGCGCTGGGTGACTTGATCCTTTCCTGACCGGTGTCGAGCCGGCCGTACGCGGCGGCGAGTTGGTGGAACATCTCCAGGTCGAAGGCGTTGTACTTGTCCGGCCGGTTCAGACCCATCGGCAGCACGTGGCCGTGGAGTTGACCCGCTTTCGTGGACACCTGATCGTTTGGGTACAGGAGGTCTGCGATGGCGAAGAAATCGAGGCAGTATGCGCCGGAGTTCCGGCAACAGATGGTCGAGTTGGCTCGATCGGGGCGTAGCCCTGAATCACT
>JACPFV010000043.1 GCA_016182805.1 Gammaproteobacteria bacterium | reverse complement strand
CACATGCAGGAGGCGCTGATCGGCAGCCTGTACGTGCTCGCCGCCTGCGTGGCGCTGCTGGTGCTGGCGCACAACCCGCACGGCGCCGAGCACATGCAGGAGCTGCTCGCCGGCCAGATCCTGTGGATCGGCATGAAGCAGGTGTGGCCGGTGGCGCCGCTGTATGCCGCGGTGCTGGCGCTGTGGTGGCTGTGGCTGCGCTACCAGCCGCGCGCGTTCTATTTCCTGTTCGCGATCACCGTCACCGTCTCCGTGCAACTGGTTGGCGTGTACCTGGTGTTCGCCACCCTGATCCTGCCGGCCATCGCCACCCACGGCCTGGACGAGCGCCGCGGCGCGGCCCTGGGCTACGCCGCCGGCGCGCTGGCGTACGCGCTAGGGCTGTGGCTGTCGCTGGCCTTGGACCTGCCGGCCGGGCCGCTGATCGTGTGCGCCCTGTCCGCCGCCGCGCTGCTGCTCGCGGCGCTGCGCGCGGCGTCGCACCGCCCCTGAAAGCGACCGCGCCCGGCGACGGGCATCTGGGTAAGCTAGACGAATGAACGTCATCCACACCGGCGGCTGCCACTGCGGCGCGGTGCGCTTCGAGGTCCGCGCGCCGGCGCGCGTGACCGTGCAGCGCTGCAACTGCTCGATCTGCCGCATGACCGACTACCTGCACCTGATCGTACCGGCGGCCGATTTCAAGCTGCTGTCGGGCGCCGACATGCCGACCGCCTACACCTTCAATACGGGCGTCGCCCGCCACCTGTTCTGCAATCGCTGCGGGATCAAGTCGTTCTACGTGCCGCGCTCGAACCCGGACGGCTACTCGGTGAACCTGCGCTGCCTCGACCCGGGAACGGTGGAAGCCGCGACCGTCGAGGACTTCGACAGCCGGAACTGGGAGAAAGGCGGCGCCAATCTGGCGCACCTGAGCCGGCCGCGCTAGCCGCCGCGGCGCCGGGGGGAGGGACCCATGCATCTGTATCCGATCGTGACCACGCCGGCGCTGGCCGAGTGCCGGCGCTTCTATCGGCAGGCCTTCGACGCGCGCGTGCTGTTCGCCGCCGACTGGTACGTGCACCTCGCCGTCGGCGAGTTCGAGATCGGCTTCCTGCATCCGCCGCGGCGCCTGCCGGTGTTCCAGCACGCCACGCTGTCGCGCGGCCTGTGCCTGGCGCTGGAGGTGCCCGACGTCGCGGCGGCCTACGCGCAGCTGCGCGCGCGGCGTGGAGACGCTCGGCAAGCCGCAGGAGTTCGAGAGCGGCGAGCTGGCGTTCTCGCTGCTCGACCCGGCCGGCGTGGTGCTCAACGTGGTCGAGCGCGGCAGCGGACATCCCTTGCAGGACCTGCTGCCGATCTAGCGCGCCCGCGCTTTACCGTGGGCCGACGACCGTGCTACAAGTCGGCGGGTTCGTTTTTGACAGTAGAAATATAGATCGCGGGAGGAGCCGTGCAGGTGATCGGTCTGGACGTTGGCTTTGGCTTCACCAAGGCCACGAACGGCAGGGAGTACCAGGTCTTCAAGTCGGTCGTCGGCGAAGCCGCCGAAACGCAGTTCAACGATCAGTTGCTGCCGGCCAAGGCGACGCTGGGCCGCCACATCGAGGTCGGCGGCGAGGCCAACTACGTGGGCGAACTGGCGGAGCAGCAGTCGCGCGGCCGCGGCTTTACCCTGGACCCGGCGCAGTTCATCTCCAAGTTCGCGCGCGTGCTGTCGCTGTCCGGCGTGGCGCCGCTGATCGACAGCAACCAGCCGGTGCGCATCGTCACCGGCCTGCCGATCTCGTTCTTCCGCAAGCACAAGGACCAGCTCACCCAGATGCTGCAACAGCGGCACGTGGTCAAGCTGTTCAAGCCCGGCAGCCCGGAGTGGGAGGAGCGCGTCGTCAACGTCGAGCGCGTGCGCGTGATCCCGCAGCCGTTCGGCTCGCTGTTCAACCTGATGCTCAACGACCTGGGCAAGGTGACGAGCCAGCGCTTCGTCACCGAGAAGATCGGCGTGATCGACGTGGGCTTCCGCACCGCCGACTTCACGATCAGCGACAAGACCAAGTACGCCGAGCGCGGCAGCCTGTCCACCGACGCCGGAATCTCGCTGGCGTTCACCGCCATCGCCAGCGCGCTGCAGCAGCAGAGCGGCGTCAACATCGAGCTGTACCGCCTGTACGAGGCGGTGAACAAGGGCACGATCAAGATCCGCGGCAAGCGCTACGACATCAGCGCGATGGTGCGCCAGGCGTTCCAGAGCCTGGCCGCCAAGATCGCCGCGGAGGCCAACCGCCTGTGGGCCGACGACTGGGACATCGACGCCATCGTCATCACCGGCGGCGGCGGCGCGGTGCTGGCGCCGCACATGCAGCCGCTGCTGGAGGGTGAAGTGATCCCGGTGCCGGCCGACCAGGACGCGCGGCTCAACAACGTCGGCGGCTACTGGAAGTACGGCATGCACGTCTGGTCCACCTGAGCCGCGGGTGCGCGTCGCCGTCGTCACGCCGTTCCACCGGACGCGGCCGGACTGGCTCGCGCAGTGCCACGCCAGCGTGCGCCGGCAGACGCACGCCTGCACCCACATCCTCGTCTCGGACGGCAGCGGCGAGCCGCCGCTGGCGGAGTTCTCCGGCCAGCTGGTCCTGCTCGGCAGGAACCACGCGGACTTCGGCGACACGCCGCGCGCGGTGGGCTCGATGTCGGCGATCGGCCAGGGCTTCGACGCCATCGCGTACCTGGACGCGGACAACTGGTACCGGCCCGAGCACGTCGCCACCCTGGTCGCCCTGCACCGCTCCTCCGGCGCCGCGGTATGCAGCTCCGCGCGCACCCTGCATGCGCTCGACGGCCGCCTGCTCGGCCGCTGCCCGGAGACCGACGGCGCGCGTTTCGTCGACACCAACTGCCTGTTCCTGACGCGCGCCGCCTTCCCCGCCGCTTCCGCCTGGGTGCTGATGCCGCCCGAATACCACGTCGTCGACGACCGCTGGGTATGGGCGTGGATCCGGCGGCAGGGGTGGACGACCGCTCATACCGGCCAGCCTACCGCCGCCTATCGGACCGGCTGGCCGCACCATTACCGCCTGTTTTCGCAACCGGTGCCGGACGGCGCCAAGTCCTGGGACTTCTCGCACGAGTGCGCGCGGCGCATCGAGGCGCTGGCGCGCCAGTCCGGCGACGGCGGCACTTGGCACCCGTGAGCGCCGCGCCGGCCTATATCAGGCTGGCGACGTCGTAACCCAAAGAGCGGGCGGCCGCCGCAAGGGACGGGTCGAGCAGCGCCTCCCGGTCGGCGGCGGAAAGCTCCGCCGGCACATGATCGGTGCCGCGCCGCACCGCTGCCATGACGCCGCGGTCGAAGCGTTCGCAGGCGATGCCGGTCGCCGCCGCGATGCGCGCGAGCGCGCTCTCCGGCTGCGACACCAGATCTTCGTAGCGGATCGGCGCCGCCTGCGGCAGGGTCCGGCCCAGCTCGGCCAGCTCGCCGCTGATGGCGGCCCACTGCCGGAGAAATTGCGCGGGCCTGCCGTCGTATTGCTCGGCGCCCCAGGCGGTGGACTTGATCGAGCGCAGGCAATCGACCGGATTGCGGATCAGCAGGAGAAAGCTCGCCTGCGGAAACATGCGCCGCAGGAACGACGCCGCCCGGCGGCCGTACCGGATCTCCTTGAACCCCCAGCGCGGGAATCCCAGATCGCGCGCCGCACGCCCAAGGCTCGCCTCCAGGAATTCCCGGCAACCGGACAGCAGCGCCTCGGCGTCCGGGTTGATGTTGGGGATCCAGGCCTGGCAGCCCTGGCGGCGGAAATCGGCCATCTGGCCGCGCGCGTTGTCGGCGGTCCAGCGCTCCATCCCCGCCAGCAGGCGCGACAGGCGGTCGAGCAGGATGCCGCCGTGCTCGCCCCAGACCATCACCTCGCGCGACGAGATCAGCAGCCGCTGGACCAGGGTGCTGCCGGTGCGGCCGCCGCCGGCCAGGACGAACACCGGCCCGGATGGCGCCTGGCTCATCGCCCGCGCCGATGCCGCGACGGCCCCGGACCGCGGCGGGCCTCGGCCGCTGCGCCGGGCGGCCCGATATCGCGCCGGAACGGGCCGATCAGGCCGCCGCCGCCCGCCCGCCCTTGGGCCTGGACTGCTTGACCTGCTTCTCCAGCTCCTCCAACGCCTCGCCGGTGTAGACCGCCAGGCGCTGCATGTGCGGCAGCGTGTCGCGCGCGGCGGTGAAGCCGAAGTTGAGGCTGCCGTCGTAGCTCAGGCAGGTGATGTTGAGCGCGCCGCCGTGGGCCAGCAGCGAAACCGGGTACATCGCCTCCAGCCTGGCGCCGTTGAAGTACAGGGGACGGTCCGGACCCGGCACGTTGGAGATGGTGACGTTGAACACCGGGCGCGTGCGGCCGCCCAGGCCGGCGAGCAACTCCAGGATGAAGGGCGCCATCACCACCATCGTGTACTGCGTCAGCGCGTGGCGCGGCAGGCTTTGCAGGTGCTCCTTGGCGCGGCGGGTGGATTCCTTGATCGCCTCCAGGCGCTTGAGCGGATCGGCGATGTCGGTGGCGAGGTTGGCCATGATGAAGCTGATGGCGTTGCCCGCGCCCTCGTCGTCGGCCGGCCGCACGTTGACCGGGATGCCGGAGGTCAGCGACCTGCCCGGCAGCGCGTTGGCCTCCTTGAGGAAGCGCCGCAGGGCGGTGCTGCACAGCATCAGCACGATGTCGTTGAGCGTCGCGTCGGTCGCCTTGGCCAGCGCCTTCAGGCGCGCCAGCTCGTACTGCTGGGTGGCGAAGCGGCGCTGGCCGGTGATGCGGCCGTTGAGCACGGACACCGGCGCGCCGAACGGGGCGATCAGCTTGTCGTCGACGCCGCTGGCCGACTTGAGCAGGCGGCCGATGCCGCGCGCCAGGTCGGGCACCGACTTGATCTGCTTGAGCGCGCCGTCGAGGATCGCGTCGATCGCATTGGCCGGCGTCGGCGCCTCGCGGTCGCGGCTGCGCTCGCGCGTCAGGTCCGCCGCCCAGAACGGCGGCATGTCCTTTTCGCGCGGGCTCTCGGACAGCGCGCGCTGCATCATGCGCATGCCGCTGATGCCGTCCACCAGGGAGTGGTGCATCTTGGTATAGACCGCGAAGCGGTCGCCTTCCAGGCCCTCGATGACGTGGCATTCCCACAGCGGGCGCGAGAAGTCGAGCTGGTGGCTGTGCAGGCGCGACACCAGCACGCCCAGCTCGCGCTCGCCGCCCGGCTTGGGCAGCGCCGAGTGGCGCACGTGGTAGTCGAGGTCGATGTCGCCGTCCGCGACCCAGGACGGCAGCACCTTGGACAGCAGCGAGGACTTGAGCTTGAGGTTCCAGGGCGAGGCCAGGTCGCGCGAGCTTTTCAGGTGGGCGACGACTTTTTGCAGGTAGTCCGGCTTGGCCTCCGGCGGCAGCGAGAAGATGTGCAGGCCGGCCACGTGCATCGGCTGGTCGCGCGATTCCACATACAGCCAAGACGCATCCAGCGGATTGAGCTTTTTCGTCCCCATGACTCCCTCGAGGCTTGTTGGATGGAATTGCGGCGGCCTTTCCCAAGCAACGCCACAATGACCCGGTTTGTTCCCGAAGCGGCGCGAAAGTTCCCTTCCGTCCGCCATTCTGCCCCAATTCGTGCCGGCCGGGGGCGGCCGTCATATACTCACCGGTCCCGAACAAATGTTTGAATCTCCGGCAGGGGGAAATCCGCCATGAGCACCGCAGTCTCGCAATTGCCGCTGCAAGCCGCCCGCGTCGAGGGCGAGATCCAGCGCATCTTCGACAAGCAGCGCGAGACCGCGCTGCGCTGGCGCACGTCCACCGCCGAGGAGCGCCTGGGCCGCATCAAGCGCCTGCGCGACGCCGTGCTGGCCAACCTGCCGGCGCTGTACGAGGCGGCCTACAAGGACTTCCGCAAGCCGGCCGCCGAGGTCGACCTGACCGAGATCGTGCCGATCATGTCGGACGTGTCCGAGTACACGCACACGCTCCGGCGCTGGATGAAGCCCAAGAAGGTGTGGCCGACGCGCCTGACCATGGGCCTGGCCGGCTGGGTGCAGTACGAGCCGCGCGGCCGCTGCCTGATCGTCGCGCCGTGGAACTACCCGGTGAACCTGTCGTTCTGCCCGCTGATCGCGGCGCTGGCGGCCGGCAACACGGCGTTCATCAAGCCGTCGGAGATGACGCCGCACACCTCGGCCTGGATGGTGAAGATCGTCAAGGACGTGTTCCCGGAGGACGAGGTGGCGATCTTCGAGGGCGATGCCTCGGTCTCCACCGCCCTGCTCGCACTGCCCTTCGACCACATCTTCTTCACCGGCAGCCCGGCGATCGGCAAGGTGGTGATGGCGGCCGCCGCCAAGCACCTGACCAGCGTCACGCTGGAGCTGGGCGGCAAGAGCCCGACCATCGTCGACGAGACCGCGGATCTGGACCTCGCCGCCGCCACCTTGATGTGGGGCAAGTACGTCAACTCCGGCCAGACCTGCATCGCACCCGATCACGTCTACGTGCACGAGTCGGTCAAGGACGCGTTCGTGCAGAAGTCCGTCGCGGTGCTCAAGCAGCGCTACGGCGCCACGCCGGAGGCGCAGATGCAGTCGCCGGACCTGGCGCACATCGTCAACGAGCGCCACACCAAGCGCGTCGGCGGCCTGCTGGCCGACGCCAAGGCCAAGGGCGCGCGCGTGCTGTGCGGCGACCTGGTCGACGAGAAGGAGCGGTTCGTGGCGCCGACGCTGCTGGAGAACTGCCCGCCCAGCGCCAAGATCATGGAGGAGGAGATCTTCGGCCCGCTGCTGCCGGTCATCCCGTACCGCGACCTCGGCCAGGTGATCCGCACGATCAACGACGCGCCCAAGCCGCTGGCGCTGTACGTGTGGAGCCGCAACCAGGCGAACATCGACAAGGTGATGATGAACGTCAGCGCCGGCGGCGCCTGCATCAACCACTGCCTGACGCACTTCTCGCACGGCAACCTGCCGTTCGGCGGCGTCAACAACAGCGGCATCGGCAACTACCACGGCTTCTGGGGCTTCCGCGCGTTCTCGCACGAGAAGGCGGTGGTGCGCACGCGTTTCATGGCGGCGCGCATGTTCTTCCCGCCCTACACGCCCAAGGTGCGCCGGAGCATGCAGATCATCATCAAGCTGTTTAAATGGTTTTGAGGCGCGGCCTGAAGTAAAAAACGGCCGGAGCGCGCAACGCTCCGGCCGTTTTGTTTGCGCCGCCCGGCGCTCAGGGCGAGACGGTCAGCCCTAGCGTCTGGGTCCCGGTCGCGTTCGCCGTGGGACCGCTGGCCGCGGGGCAGCCGGTGCCGGTCGTGGTCCAGCCCGACGCCGAGGCGCCCGTGCCGCTGCCGGACTCCGTGACGTACAGCGTGTTGGACGCGGTGACGCTGTTGGTGTCGGCCTGCACGTCGAACGTGCCGTCCGCCTGGGCGTCCACGGCCGCACCGCCGCCGCCCGACGGACCGGCCGTGTGGCCGGTGGCGGCGGTCATCGGATGCGCCTGGAAGAAATCCAGCATCAGCGTGCTGGCCTCGGGCCCGTTGGGCGCGGTGTACTGGCCGCCGACGGCGCCGCCCGACCAGCTATGCGTCTGGCCGTCGACCAGGTAGTGCTCCAGCACGGTCTCGCCGTTCCCGTCCTCGAAGACCGAATGGGTGTACTTCATGCCGCCGGCGGACACGGCGCACTCCACCAGTTCGGGCGTGGCGTCGATGTTGTCGTCGTCCGCGCCGTCGGACGTGAGGTCGTTGGTCTGCGCCCACTGCGCGACCACTTGGCGGCCGTTGACCGTGCGCACGGTCTGGTCGAGCGAGCCGTGGAACACCATCGCCGGCACCACGCGCGCCTGCGCGCCCATGGCCGCGTGCGCGACCCGGCCCTGGCGATCCGGGTCCGGCCCGCCGAGTTCCTGCGCCGCCAGCGCGTGCGCCAGGTCCTCGCCGCCCTTGTATTCCAGGCCCGCGCTGACGCCGATCGCGGCGAACACGTCCGGGTACGCGGCGCCCACGATCGTGGCCATCGCGCCGCCGGCGGAAAGCCCGGCGGCGTAGACGCGGTCGGCGTCGACGTTGTAGGCCGCGCTCACCGCCTGCACCACGCCGGCGATGGACGCCGGCTCGCCGGCGCCGCGCGCCTGGTGCTCGGGCAGGAACCAGTTCCAGCACTGCGTGCCGTTGGCGCTGGCCGGCTGCTCCGGATAGGCGACGATGAAGCGCCGCGACTCGGCGTAGGCGTCCATTTCGGTATCGAAGGAGAACGAGGCCGCAGTCTCGCTGCAACCGTGCAGCATGACCACCAGCGGCAGCGCCTCGGCCGGGTCGTAACTGCTCGGCACGCACAGCTTGTAGTTGCGGTCCGGTGTCGCCTGCACGCCGCACACCGCGGCCGCGAAGCTGGCGCCGGAGCTGAGACCGAAGAGAACAAAGGCAGCGCCGGCAGGCGCCGAACGTATCCATGTATTACGCATGCGAGATCCCCTGTTGTTGTGACGGATTCCTGACCTGACTTGCGCGTCAGCGCGGGCCGAGTATGTATAGCGGACCTCCGAAAAAGCAAAGCCCGGCGCAAGCCGGGCTTTGCCGCACTGCACAAGCCGCTCAGGCGACCTGCGCCCTGCGCGCGGCGAGGTCGACGACCTCGGCCCGGTCGGCCTCGAAGTTGCCGGCGATGTACGCCTGGCTGAAGTCGTCGGTCAGGATCGCGTCGAAGCGCACGCGGTCGTATTCGGCGGCGAGGTCCGCCTCTTCGCGCGTCAGCAGCTTGCGGTTGACGGCGTCGTCAAGGCGCTGCGCCGCGGTGGCGCCCGCCAGTTCCTCCTTGACCGCCAGGCGGTAGTACTTGAGGTACGCGCCCTCCGCTTTCTGCGCCACCTGCCAGGCGTGCTCCAGGCGGCCCATGGCCTCGCGCGGTCCGCCGTTCTTGAACACCAGCCAGGTCAGGCGGTCGCGCAGCTCGTGCTGCTCCAGCAGCAGGTTGGCGACCTTGGCGTTGAGGCTGTCGGACACCGGCCGGTACCAGTTGCCCAGCGGGAACACGACCGCGCGCATGACCAGCGCCACCGGACGCACCGGGAAGTTCGCCAGGAAGTCGTCGAACGCCCTGGCGATCTCGTGCAGGCAGTTGTCCAGGGCCCACTGCATGTGCGGCGTGTCGGCGTCCTTCTGGCCGTGGTGCAGGTAGTACTTCAGCACCGCGGAGCCGATGTAGAGCTGGGAGAGCACGTCGCCCAGGCGCGCCGACAGGCGTTCCTTGAACTTGAGCTTGCCGCCTAGCACGCCCATGGTCGTGTCGGACACGAAGGCGAGCGCGGAGGAGAAGCGCGTCAGCTCGCGGAAGTAGCGCGCGGCCGGCCCTTCCACCGGTGAGGACGCCAGGCGCGAGCCGGTCAGGCCCAGCGTCAGCGCGCGCACCGCGCGATTGATGGTGAAGCCGAGATGCCCGAAGAACGCGCGGTCGAAGTCCGCGAGGTCGTTGGTGCGCGCCGCCTCCATCTCGGGGAACACGTAGGGATGGCAGCGGATCGCGCCCTGGCCGAAGATCATCAGGTTGCGCGTCAGGATGTTCGCGCCCTCCACCGTGATCGCCACCGGCGTCGCGCGGTAGGCGGTCGCCAGGTTGTTGCGCGGCCCCTGCTGGATGCCGCGGCCGGACAGCACGTCCATCGCGTCGATGACCGTGCGCCGCATCATCTCGGTCATGTGGAACTTGGCCATGGCCGTCACCACCGAAGGCGCGCAGTGGTCGACCGCCGAGGCGGTGAGCAGGCGCATCGCCTCCAGCATGTACGTATGGGCGGCGATGCGGCCGGTGGCCTCCTGCACGCCCTCGAACTTGCCGATGGCGACCTTGAACTGACGGCGCATGCGCGAGTACGCGCCGACCGTGCGGTACGCGGTCTGGCCGGCCGCGGTGGCCAGCGCCGGCAGCGAGATGCCGCGGCCGGCGGACAGGCACTCCACCAGCATGCGCCAGCCCTTGCCGGCCTGCGCCGGGCCGCCGATGATCCAGTCGACCGGGATGAACACGTTCTTGCCGAAGATCGGGCCGTTGTGGAACGCCGCGCCGGGGTAGTGACGGCGACCGATGTCGACGCCCGGGTGGCTGGCCGGGATCAGCGCGCAGGTAATGCCGTAATCGACCTTGGTCTTGTCGCCCAGCAGGCCCTCGGGGTCCTTGAGCTTGAACGCCAGGCCGATGCAGGTCGCCACCGGCGCCAGCGTGATGTAGCGCTTGGACAAGTTGAGACGGATGCCGAGAGTTTTCTTGCCCTCGTGCTCGCCGTGGCAGACCACGCCCAGGTCGGGCATGGCGGTGGCGTCGGAGCCGACCTCGGGGCCGGTCAGGCCGAAGCAGGGAATCTCCGTGCCCTTGACCAGGCCGGGCAGCCACTGCTTCCGCTGCTCCGGCGTGCCGTAGTACATCAGCAGCTCGCCGGGGCCCAGGGAGTTGGGCACCATCACCGTGACGGCCAGGGTGATGGACTTGGTCGCCAGCTTGGTGACGACCGCGGACTGCGCCGCCGCCGAAAAGCCCAGGCCGCCGAACTCCTTCTTGATCAGCATGGCCAGGAAGCCCTTGTCCTTGATGTACTGCCAGACTTCGGGCGGAAGGTCCTTGGTCTCGTACTCGACCTTCCAGTCGTCCACCATCTTGCACAGCTCTTCGCAGGGGCCGTCGAGGAAGGCCTGCTCTTCCGGCGTGAGCTGGGTGTACTGGAACTTGAGCAGGTGGTCCCAGTCCGGGCGCCCGCGGAACATCTCGGCTTCCCACCACACGTCGCCGGCTTCCAGCGCCTCGCGCTCGGTGGAGGACATTTCCGGCAGGACTTTCTTGAAGCCTTCGAACACCGGCCGGGTGATGAGCGCGCGGCGCAAGGGCACGATGCACAGGAACGTCAGCACGGCGAAGACCACGGCGCCGGCGACCGTACCGCCGAAGCCGATCAGGCCGGAGGCGGACGCGGCGGCGGTGCCCAGGCCGACGGCGGCGGCCCAAACGTACAGCGGTGCGCCGAGGTAGGCCAGCGCCCAGACGGCCGCCACGACGATGAGTACTGCAAAGAGGGTGGACATGGTGGAATCTCCCGGAAAAATCGATGCGTCTACGAGTCGGACCCCGTCTTGCCCAGCGGCGAGCGCAGGGACACGACCGACGGATGCTCCTCCCTCACGGCACCATCGCCATCCTTGGCGTCATCTCTTGCCTTGACGCCGTCTCCACGCGGGATCAGCGTTCGAATCATCAGCTTGAAATACTCGGAAAAGCTCGCGCCCTCCGGGAACCGGTCTGGCGCGTCGCGGTGCACCTGCTGGTTGCCGATGAACGTCGCGTAGGCGAAGGTCGACCAGAGCTGCGCCTCATGCTCGTCCAAGCCCAGCGCGCGGTAGCACTCATGCAGGTAGGTCAGGCGCAGCGTGGACACGCGGCGCACGACCTCGCCCACCTGCGGGTCGTCCGAGGCCGCAGCCATCGCCAGGTACAGGCGGCCGGCCTTGTAGCTGGAGTTGGCGCGCTTGAACAGCTTGACGATCTTTTCGTACGGGTCGGCGATCTCTTCCACCCCGCGGATGATGTCGACCGTCTCGCGGCGCTCCCACAGCTCCAGCGCCGCGCGCACCAGCGCCTCGCGGCTCGCGAAATGCCAGTAGAAGCTGCCCTTGGTCACGCCCAGCGCGCGCGCCAGCGGCTCCACCGCCACCGCCTCCAGGCCGCCGGACGCCACCGCCTCCAGCGCCGCTTCCGCCCAATCCTCGGCGGACAGGCTCTGCTTGTCGGGGCGGCTGGGGTTCAGGGGCATTCCGCAACATCCATACGGCAGCGTATTGATGGCGCCACTTTATCAATACGCCAGCGTATGGGCAAGCGGTCGGCTCGGCACCGCTGGATCGTCCACGATCCGCACCCGCAGAATGCCCGGATGTGGACCGGTAAAGCCGTCATCGGCTCGGGTTGGGCCCTGTTCGCGGGCGCCGCGGGCGACCACGCGCCGCATCGCCATCACGCGGTCCAGCTTGCCGTCGGCGTCCGCGGGCCGATCCGCCTGTGGGCCCGCGGCGCCGGCGACCTGGCGGCAGCCGCCGCGGTCATTCCGGCCGATCTTCCGCACCGGCTCGTGCCGGACCCCGCCCCGGTCCTGCTGCTCTACGTCGAGCGCGAGTCCCGCCTCGGCCGCCGGCTCGACGAACGGTGCGGCGGGCGCGCACGCCCCTTGGGGGCGGCGGCGGCGCAAGACCTCGCCGCCCCGCTGCGCGATCCGCAGAGCGTGGACGCCACCGCGCTCGACCGCGCCGTTTCCCTCATCCTCGGGACGGCGAAGCGGCAATCGCCCGACGGTTTTGCGGACGCGCGCATTGCCCGTTCGCTCGCCGAGCTTCCGCGCCCGCTGCCCGCCGCCCTCGCCGCGGCCACGCTGGCGCGGCAGGCCGGGCTGTCCGCAAGCCGCTACGCTCATCTGTTCCGTGCGCACACCGGCATGGCGCTGCGCCCGTATCTGCGCTGGCTGCGCCTGCAACACGCGCTGGCCGAAATCGCGCGCGGCCGCACGCTGACCGAGGCGGCTTACCACGCCGGCTTTGCGGATTCCGCCCACCTGTCGCGCACGTTCCGGCGCACCTTTGGCATCGCGCCGCGCGCGCTGCGCCATCCCGCGCTGTCGCTGAGCCCTGCCGCGCAGCCAATACGTTCAAGCGGCCGCGGCGGCGCAACCCTAGGCTGATTCCGGAAATCACCGAACGGGGATACCGGCAATGCGGGCGGCAATTCGATATCTGGCGTATCCGGCCATCATGGGCACGTTCGGCGCCATGATCGCGACGCTGGCGGCCCGCGGCGCGGCGTACTGGCCGGCATTCCCGATGCTGGTCGCCGCCGGCCTCGCGCTGGTGGCCGTGCTGGAGCGGCTCGCCAGCTTTGCGCCGGCCTGGAACCGGGATCGGGGAGGCGACACGCGCGTGGACGTCCTGCACCTGCTCGCCAGCCACGCGCTGATCCAGGCCGGTATCGCGTCCGCGTACGCGCTGCGGGGGCTGCTGCCGGAGACTCCACGGCTCTGGCCGGAGCAGGCACCGATGTGGGCGCAGATCCTGCTGGCCGGGCTGGTCATGGACCTGGGGCTGTACCTGATGCACCGCGCCAGCCACGCCAACGGCTTCCTGTGGCGCCTGCACGCGATCCATCACATGCCGGAGCGCCTGTATTGGCTGAACGGCGGACGCCGCCATCCCCTGTCCGCCCTGTTGCTGGCGGGGCCGGGCCTGCTGGCGCTCCTGGCGCTGGGCGCCACGCCGATCACGGTCGCCGCGTGGATGAGCATCATGAGCATCCATCTGGCGTTTCAGCACGCCAATCTCGACTACCGCCTCGGACCGCTGCGACACCTGCTCGGCGTCGCCGAGATGCATCGCTGGCATCACAAGCGCGAGTTCGAGGACGCCCAGGTCAACTTCGGCGAGGTATTCCTGATCTGGGACCGGCTGTTCGGCACCCACTTCGACGCGCCGCGCAGCCCGGCGGCGGGCGAGATCGGCCTGCGCGACGGCGGCATTCCGGGGACCTATTTCGGGCAGCTCCTGTGGCCGTTCCGCCGGCGGCTTCCGGGCTGATGTGAGGCACTGACGCACGCCGTCCGCATGAGCCAGCCGCTCACGATCTACTACTCGGCACGGCGTTTTCTGCTGACGGCGCACAGCTTCGTGCTGGATCGGCGCCGTGCGCCGTACCGGCGGCTCGCCGCCACGCTGCTGATCGCGACGCGCCGGCCGTTTCACCTGGAGGTGGGGCAGGGCACGAAGCTGACCGCGCAGGCCGCTCTGATCGCGCCGAAAGTCCTGCGGCGCCGCCTGAGCGCCGAGCACAGCGATATCGCGATCATCGACGTGCCGATGCAGCTTGCGGAGTACCGCACGATCGAGCTGCTGCTGCGGCACCAGACCGTCGTCTCCTTCGAGCCGGAGCGCTTCGCACCGCTGCTGCCGAGGCTGGCGCGGGCCGCGCGCGGACAGTTGCGGCGATCCGAATTCGCCAGCCTGCACCAGGCCGCCGTGCGGCTCGTCGGCGGCGCGGCCGGTCCCGCCACGGTGGACGAGCGGATCGCGCGGGTCATGGCGGCGCTGGACCGCATGGCGCTGGACGAGGTCCGCCTCGCCGGGCTGGCGCGGCACGTGGACCTGTCGCCGTCGCGTCTGCGGCACCTGTTCTGCCATGAAACCGGCAGCACGATCAGCCATTACGCGCGCTGGGTCGCGGTATGGCGCGCGGTCAACCGCTGGTCCCCGGGACAGCGATGGACCGAGATCGCGCACGCCTGCGGCTTCTGCGATCTGGCGCATCTCGATCACGCCTTCATGGAGGTGTTCGGCCTCGCCCCGTCGACGATCTTCGATCCGCAGCAGGTGCGCCTCGTTCAATTCCCCGAGGCCGCAGCCCCTTCATACAAGCCAGCCGCGGTGAGCGCCGAGTAGCCTGTGGGCAATGGGCCGCGCCGGCGGAATTCGACGCCTGAGCCAGAGCCCACAGCGGAGGAGACAACATGACCCATGGAATCTTCGACCGGGCGTCGCGCAGGCGCCTGTGGGCCGCGCTCGCGTCGGGTGCCCTGGCGCTGGCCTTGAGCGCCTGTCAAAACTCGGAAATCGCCACTGCGCCACCGACGGCCGAGGCGGCAGGCGCACTGAAGCCGGTGCGCGACGAGGCGCTGAGCGAGCGGCTGCACGAAATCACCGTGTATAGCCCGGCGCTGGAGCGCGAAGTCACGTTCCGCCTGCTGCTGCCGGCGCAGTACGACGCCGCCGCGCCGGAGCCGTATCCGGTGATGTACCTGCTGCACGGCTGCTGCAACGGCAGCAACGGCCACACGAACTTCACGGCGTCGCTCGGCGTCGAGGAGTTCACGGCCGGCATGCGCGCGCTGTTCGTGATGCCCGAAGGCGGCGCCGGCGGCATGTACAGCGACTGGTACAACAACGGCCTGGGCGGGCCGCCGCGCTGGGAGACCCACCATGTCCGCGAACTGCTGCCGTGGATCGAGCGGACCTACCGCGTGCGCCGCGACCGCGGCGGCCGCGGGCTGATGGGCATCTCGATGGGCGGCCACGGCGCCTTCGCGTACGCGGCCAAGTATCCGGACCTGTTCGGCAGCGCCGCGGCAATCTCGCCCGCGCTGGACTCCAATACGGCGGCGGGCGCGCCGGTACTGGACGCCGGCGCGGCCTTCGACGGCGCCCCGCCCGGCTCCGCCTGGGGACCGCGCGCAACCGAGGAGGTCCGCTGGCGCGGGCACAATCCGGTGGACCTCGCCGAGAACCTCGGCAACACCGCGCTGTTCATCCGCACCGGCAATGGCTACGAATCCGGCGCGCCGGCGCCGACCGACATCTTCGAATGGGGCGTGCACGAGATGGCGCTCAACATGCACAACGCGCTGCTGCTGTACGACATCGGGCACGAGTACACGGACTACGGCCCCGGCGGGCACAGCCAGGACCTGTTCCGCCAGTCCGTGCGCACGCTGCTGCCCAAGCAGGTCGCGCTGCTGGAGCGGGCGCGGCCGGAACCGCGGCGGTTCTCGTACCGCTCGATCGAGCCCGCATTCTCGGTGTACGGATGGAAGGTCGCGATCACGCGCGAGGTGCTGGAGTTCGCGCGCCTGGGCGAGGTGTCCGAATCCGGTTTCACGCTGTCCGGCAGCGGCCGCGCGCGCGTCACGAGCGCGGCCTGGTACCGCCCGGGCGCGGCGCATCGGGTGACGGTCGACGGCGTGCAAAGCCTGATCGTGGCCGACGCTTCGGGCCGGCTGACGATCGAGCTGGACCTCGGTCCCGCGCGCGCGATCCAGCAATACCGGCCGGGCAGCGAGGACGGCTATCTACAGACCCGTGTCGTCACGGTGGCGCCATGAAACGATTTCCGAAACGGGCGCTGACCCTTGGCACCGTCCTGCTGCTCAACGCCTGCGGCGATGCCGAGCCGCTGTCGCCGCTTGAGACCGCCGACGACGGCCGCGCCGCGGTCGCGGCCTGCACGCCCAACATCATCCCGAACTACTCGCCCGGCTGGACGCCGCTGCCGGCGGCGTCCAGGCTCGACATCGGTGCCGAGGTGCAGGCGGCGCGCGATCGCGTGCTCGGCCCCGACGCCACCGATCCCGCGCAGGTCAAGCTGTGGTGGTTCGGCGTGGCCAGTTTCGTCGCCTCGATGGGCGGACATCTGTTCCTGCTCGACGCCTGGGAGATCGTCGGCATCCACGCGAACTACGCGCCGATGACGCGCGAGGACCTGGCCGCGATCAAGCCGGACGCGATCTTCATCGGCCACGGCCACTTCGATCACGCGGCCGACATGGGCTATGTCGCCGGCCGCAGCGGCGCCGCGGTCGTCGGCGGCGAGGCCACCTGCGCGCTGGCGCGCGAGCAGGCGGCCCGCGACGGCAACGAAGGCAGGTTCCCCTGCCTGGTGCTCGGCGACACCGCGGTACCCGCGCCCGGCACCGTGCAGCGGCTCAAGGTGTGGGAGGACATGGCGGACGTCAGCGCCCTGCGCCACATCCACTCCAGCGCGGACCCGGCGGACCTTGCGGCCGGCGGCACGCCGCTGGTGTTCGTGCCGGAAGTACTGGCGTACCTGAGCCGGCTCAACACCGACCCGCAGGAAATCGCCTGGTTTGTCGAGTCGATCGACGACGAGGGCGGCGTCGGGCAGCCGACCGGCGGCGCCTGGGCCTACCACTTCCGGGTCGGGGATTTCACGCTGCTGTGGCACGACTCCGCCGGGCCGATCGCCGAAGGGAAGAACGGCGCCGAGGACATCCAGTGCGCGCTGGAAACCCTGCCGGGCTGCGTGGATGTCCACAGCGGCGCGATCGTCAGCTTCGGAAGCCTGACCAGCGGGCTGCGCGATGCGCGCCTGTACGTCGAGCACTCGCATCCGCGCCTCTCGATGCCCAACCACCACGACGCCTGGTTTCCGGCGCTGGGACCGGGCGCCGAGTCCTACGAAGCGCAGTGGCGCGCCGAGATCGCCAAGCTGGCGCATCCGCCGGAGCTGGATTATCTGAACGACCCGGACGACTACCTGCGCCCGCGCAGCTTCCGCGTGGACGACCCACTGTGGAAGGTGCCGATGGCGGGCTCCGCCTGCTCTCCGTAGGTCCTGGACCGGGCGTCCGCGGCGATTCCGGTCGCCACCACGAGGTCGCGCGATGTGCCGCCATACTGGTCACGCGCCCCAAACTCGACTAAGGTAATCGCCGCAAAGCTTCATCTGTGCAGGTTTATCTGCGGGCTTTCGAGGAGAACTCAATAATGATTCGCGCCATGTCGCGTGCTGCCTTGGCTTTACTCTTTGTGGCGACAACCGCCGTCGCCAAGGTTTCCCCGCAGGAGGCTGCGCGCCTGCTGCCCGCCGGCGATCTGACCCCGCAGGGCGCCGAGAAGGCCGGCAACGCGGCGGGCACGATCCCGGCCTGGACCGGCGGCCTGACCACCTCGCCGCCCTGCTACAAGGGCATCGGCACGCGCGTCTGCGACCCGTTCCCGGACGACAAGCCGCTGTTCGAGATCGGCGCCGCCAACGTCGACAAGTACAAGGCGAATCTGAGCGACGGCCAGATCGCCATGCTCAAGAAGTACCCCAACTCGTACAAGATGCGCGTCTACCCGACGCGCCGCACCCTGTCGGTGCCGGACTTCGTCAACAAGGCGACGTACGAGAACGCGACGCGGTCCGAACTGGCCGAAGGCGGCGACGCGGTCGTGAACGCCGTCACCGGCACGCCCTTCGCGATTCCCAAGACCGGCCACGAGCCGATCTGGAACCACAAGCTGCGCTACCGCGGCGTCGGTGCGGCTCGCTGGAACGCGCAGGCCGCCGTCACCACGACCGGCGACTTCAACCTGGTCAAGCTCAAGGAAGACGTCAAGTTCCACTACGGCGACAAAGGCATCAAGCCGGAGGACCTGAAGAACGTCGCAATCTACTTCCTGCAGGTCGTGACCGAGCCGCCGCGCCTGGCCGGCACCATCACGCTCGTGCACGAGACCATGGACCAGGTCAAGGAGCCGCGCCGCGCCTGGCAGTACAACCCCGGCCAGCGCCGCCTGCGCCGTGCGCCCAACGTCGGCTACGACAACCCCGGCACCGGCTCGGACGGCCTGCGCACCAACGACCAGTTCGACGGCCTGAACGGCGCGCTCGACCGCTACAACTGGAAGATGGTCGGCAAGAAGGAGATTTACGTCCCGTACAACTCCTACCAGCTGCACAGCGACAAGTACAAGTACAAGGACATCCTGAAGGTCGGCCACATGCGCCAGGACATCCCGCGCTACGAGCTGCACCGCGTGTGGGTGGTGGACTCCGAGGTCAAGCCCACGACGACGCACATCTACAAGCGCCGCGTGTTCTACATCGACGAAGACAGCTGGACCATCGTGCTGGTGGACTGCTACGACCGCCGCGACCAGCTCTGGCGCTGGCAGGAGCTGCACAGCGTCGAAGCGTACGACCAGCAGATCATGAGCGCCGTCGCGGAAAGCATCTACGACCTGCAAAGCGGGCGCTACATCGTGCTGTCGATGAACAACGAGGAGCCGGAGACGGTGCAGCGCAACTTCGACGTGGAATATTTCAATCCCGCCAACGTGTCCAAGCAGACCACGAAATAAGCGGAAGTCTCGACGGATCGAGGGGCGGCCGGATGGCCGCCCCTTTTTCTTTGCGCGTAAACTGAATGCATGACGCGCACTCTCGCCGTGCTGCTGTTCGCCCTTCCCGCGCTGGCGCGCGCCGAGGTGTACCGCTGGGTGGACGAGTACGGCCAGATGCACTACTCGCAACAGCCGCCGCGCCAGGGCGCGTACGACGCCGTGCGCCCGGCGCCGCCGGCGGCTGGAACCTCGCCCAATCTCGACGCCTTGCGCAAGTCGGTGGAGGCGTCCGACCGGGCGCGCGCCCGGCAGGCGGAGAAGACGGCCAAGGACGCCGCGGTGCAGGCCCGCCGCGCCGAATCGTGCCGGCGCGCGCGCGAACGCCTGGCGTTCCTGGAGTCCAACGCGCCGCGGCGCTTCGCGCGCTACGACGACAAGGGCAACCCGGTGCGCTTCACCGAGGAGGAACACGCGCGGCAGCGCAGCGCCACGCAGGAAATCGTCAAGGAAAACTGCGACTGAAAAGAAACGGCCGGGCATTGCCCGGCCGCATTTCTCGAACCGCCCGAATCCGCTTACTTCTTCTTGGCGGCTTCCTTGGCCGGCTTGGCGGCCTCGACCTTCTCGACCCCGACCAGCTCGACCTCGAAGACCAGCGCCTCGTTGGGACCGATCTTGGCGCCGGCGCCGCGCTCTCCGTAGGCGAGGTTGGACGGGATGTAGAGCTTGTACTTGGAGCCCGGCGTCATCAGCTGGAGGCCCTCGGTCCAGCCGGCGATCACGTTGCCCAGGGGGAAGGTGATCGGCTGGCCGCGCGAGTACGAGCTGTCGAACTCCTCGCCGCCGATGAGGGTGCCCTTGTAGTGCACCGTGACCTTGTCGCTGGCCTTGGGCTTGTCGCCCTTGCCCTCGGTGACGACTTCGTACTGCAGGCCGCTGGCGGTGGTCTTCACGCCCTCGCGCTTCTTGTTCTCGGCCAGGAATTTCTCGCCCGCCTCCTTGGCGGCGCCGGCCTTGGCGGCGCGCTCTTCCATCTGCTTCTGCTGGAGCTTGCGCGCGACGGTGGTCTTGATCTCCTCGCGCTGCTTGTCGTCCAGGCGCGGCGGCTGGCCGGCGAGCGTCTCGTCCAAGCCCTTCTTCAGCGCGGCGATGTCGACCTCGCCCTTGACCACGGACAGGGACTTGCCCAGGTCCACGCCGATCGAGTAGCCGAATTTCTGCGCGTCCGAGGACAGATCGGCGGGCGTCGTTTGTTCCGCGCCTTCCTTCTTGGCGCAGCCGGCGAGCAGGGCAAGGCCCAGCGCCGCGCCCAGAATGCGATACGAGAATTGCATAGGGATTCCTTCAGGGAACAAAAAAAACGGGACTTGAGACCGCGTCCCGGCTGGTGGCCAGTATACCCTAGCCGGCGGCGGGAGCCGGGGCCGCGGCGCCGGGATCGCGCCGCCGCGCCAGCAGTTGCAGCAGGATCTGCTGCGTCTCCGCGCCCAGGAAGTTGACCGAGCGCTCGGCGATGCGTTCCACCCGCTCGTCCACCGCCAGCGTCCGGTCCTCGCGCTCGGCCACCAGCTTCAGGCCGATCAGCGTGTTGATGTAGCCGCGGAACAGGCCGGCGTCGAAGAACTCCGGCGCGTTGCGCCCGGTCAGCACCGCGAGGCGCTCGGCCAGCAGCTTGCAGTCCTCCTCGAAGCGCGCGCGCGGGATCTCGGCGTTGCGCCGGCGTTCCTGCGCCAGCAGCAGCGTGGTCATGCTGTAGCGCTCCAGCGTCTCGCCCATGATGCGGCCGAGCATCGCCAGCACCGCGAACTCCGGCGTCTCCACTTCCGGCCGCTGCAGCATGCCGCCGTCGGTGCGCGCCAGCAGCTTGCGCGCGACCATCGCCTCGATCCACTGGCGCGTCAGGCGGTCGCATTCCTCCGGCTCCCAGCGCAGGAAGAACTCGGTGTGCAGGAACGGGTACAACGCGCGGCAGCCGCCGACCACGGCGTCCTCGGACAGGCGGTAGCGCGTGCGGTAGAAGTTGGCGATCAGCGAGGGCAGCGCGAACAGGTGCTGGATGTTGTTGCGGTACCAGGTCATCTTGACCGCGGTGTCGGCATCCGCCGCCAGCACCTCGCCCCAGGCATGCGGCACGCGCGACAGGCCGGCGACCGGCGCCGCCCAGTCGACGATCGCACGCGCATCGGTCAGCGGCACGTGCTGGTCGGCGGAATACGGTTGCGCCCGCAGCAGCTCGACCAGGTGCGTGAGCTGGTACAACAGATCGTCCTCGGCCACCGCCTTCTGCGGCGAGGCCAGCATCGCCACCGAGATCAACGCCGACGGGTTGGCCACCGCCGCGGCGTTGATGCGCCGCTGCGTCTCCAGCGCCAGCACGCGCACCGCCTCGGCGTAGCCGGTCGGGCGCTGCGGCTCGGCGTCGCTGCCGAAGCCCTCGCGCCAGCCCGGCAGGTTCTGCTCGGCGAACTGCGGCAGCAGGATCGGCTCGCCGAAGTTGATGTAGACCTTGCCGAAGCTCTTGGTCAGGATGCGCGTGGCCTTGAGCAGGCCCTGCACCGACTCCGCCTCCTTCTTCGCGCCGCGCAGCTCCTTCAGGTACGAGTTGATCTCCCAGACCTTGTCGTAGCCGATGTAGATCGGCACCACCGCGACCTTGCGCACGCGCTGGCGCAGCGCCGACTCCACCACCATCGACATCAGGCCGGTCTTGGGCGGCAGCAGGCGGCCGGTGCGCGAGCGCCCGCCCTCCGGATAGAAGCTGATCGAATAGCCGCGCTGGATCAGCGAGTCCACGTAGGCGCGGAACACCGCCGTGTACAGCCGGTCGCCCGACAGGCTGCGGCGGATGAAGAAGGCGCCGCAGCGCCGCAGCAGGCCGCCGACCACCGGCATGTTGAGGTTGATGCCGGCCGCGATGTGCGGCGGCACGATGCCGGCGTGGTACAGCGTGTACGACACCAGCAGGTAGTCCGCGTGCGAACGGTGCGAAGGCAGATACAGCAGCTCGTGCGACTGCGCCCATTCGCGCACGCGCTCGATGCCGCGCACCTCGACGCCGCGGAACACCCGGTTCCAGACGTACCCCAGCAGCCGCTCCAGGAAGTTGACCGCCGCCGAGGTGTAATCGGCCGCCAGTTCCTCCGCGCATTTGCGCGCGCGCGCCATGGCCTGCTCGATGGTGATGCCCTTGTCCTGCGCCTCGTGCTCGATCGCCAGCCGCACAGCCTTGGAGTTGAGCAGCCCGCGGATCACCACCGGCCGGCGCACCAGGCTCGGCCCCAGCGCCGCCGTGCGCGCACGCAGGAAGTGCACGTGCAGCAAGCGACCGAGCTTGCGCAGCGCGCGCGCCGCGTCGGTCTCCTTGCCCATGAACTGGCGGAACGACAGCGGCTTGGCGAAGCTGGCGAATACGTTGCGCCCGTTGGCCAGGATGATGAACAGCTTGCGCAGCGCGCCGGCGCCCGGCGTATCGGCGAACAGCAGCTTGAACAGCGAGGTCTCCTGCCCCGGATCGCGCCCCCAGAAGATCGAGACCGGCACGATCTGCACCTCGTAGCCGGTGTCCGCGACCGCGCGCTGGATCAGGCCCATCAGGTCGCCCTGGCCGATGCGCGACTCCAGCAGCGCCGACAGATACAGGCAGCCCGGCTGCTCGACACTGGGCAGCTCGCTGCCGGTGCGCCGCGGGCGCGGCAGGCCGTACTGCTTGCAGATGCGGTTCAGGACGAACAGGTCCGCCCAGGATCGCTCCGGCAGCACGAAACAGACCGGCTTGGCCGGGTCCAGACCCAGGCTTTCATTGAGGTTGTCCGGCGCCACGCGGTAGCGCACCAGCCACAGCATGGGCTTGCGCAGCCACCAGGCCATCCAGAACAACAGCGCCACCAGAGCGCGCATGGCATCCCCTCGAACCCACTCTTTGGAAGCCGCCGCGACGGACACGCGGGGCAATCGGCACAGTGTACCGGGTGCCGGTCGGGAGCGTCCAAGCGCGTGCTAGCATACCGGGCGCAGGAAAGATCAATGGGGGCGGGCCTTCGGCCCAGCACCTCCTTGGGTATCAATCTCGTATTGCGAGCAGCCGTTCCGCTGTCGGGGGTGTCTTGTGTTTGGGAGCATTCGTCGTCGTCCATTCCTGGTGCTGGCCACGCTCGGAGCATCCGTGGTCCTGCCGGCCCAAGCCGCATCGTTGACCGTCAACAGCACGGGCGACACGGCGGACCTGAACCCCGGCGATGGAAGCTGCGGCACCGGCCTGCCCAATACCTGCACGCTGCGCGCCGCAATCCAGGAGGCCAATGCCAGCGCCGGCGGCGACGACATCGCCATCGCGGTGTCCGGCGCCACGACGGTCGGCATCAACGGGTCCTATCCGGCCATAACCGGTCCCGTGACCATCGTCGGCCCGGCCGCGAAATTCACGGTGGACGGCAACGGCTCCGCCAGCCTGTTCCGGATCACGGGACAGGGTACGTACTCCTTCAGCAATCTCGTCATTAAAAATGCTGCCGGGCCTGCGGGCGGCCCCGGCGGCGGCGGCATCTACTTCGCGCCCACCGGCGCGTCCACGCTGAGCCTGACCGATGTGGACATCCAGGACAACAAGGAGTCTCTTCCAATGTGAAATGAGTCTGAAGGCGGGGTCGCGTTTCCAGCGTGAAATGAGTCTGTAGCGGATCGGGGCCTGTTCATGATGGGCGGATGCACGCCATCATGATTGACGAATCGCTCAAGACGATCGACCAGCT
>JACPFV010000044.1 GCA_016182805.1 Gammaproteobacteria bacterium | reverse complement strand
TTCGATCTCGACGAACGAGCCGTAGTCGGTGATGTTGGTGATCTTGCCGAACAGGCGCGTCTTCTCCGGGTAACGGCGCGAAATCTCGACCCAGGGATCCTCGCCCAGCTGCTTCAGGCCCAGCGAGACGCGCTTGCGCTCGAGGTCGTACCTGAGGACCTTGACTTCCAGCTCCTGGCCGACCGACACGACTTCGGACGGGTCCTTGACGCGCTTCCAGGACATGTCGGTGATGTGGAGCAGGCCGTCCACGCCGCCGAGGTCGACGAACGCGCCGTACTCGACGAGGTTCTTGACCACGCCCTTGAGCACCACGCCTTCCTGCAGGTTCGCCAGCAGGGAGTCGCGCTCCTGGCTGTACTCGGCCTCAAGCACTTCGCGGCGCGAGACGACGACGTTGTTGCGCAGCTTGTCGAGCTTGATGACCTTGAATTCCAGCGGCTTGCCTTCCAGGTACGCGGTGTCGCGCACCGGGCGCACGTCGACCAGCGAGCCCGGCAGGAACGCGCGGACGTTGCCGATGTCGACGGTGAAGCCGCCCTTGACCTTGCCGGTGATCGTGCCGACCACGATCTCGCCCTTGTCGAAGGCCTTCTGCAGGTTGTCCCAGGTGCGGATGCGGGCCGCCTTCTCCTTGGAGAAGCGCGTCTCGCCATGGCCGTCCTCGATCGTCTCCAGCGCGACTTCCACGTCGTCGCCGGCCTGGATCGTGACCTCGCCGCTTTCATTCTGGAATTCCTGGATCGGGATCACACCCTCGGACTTCAACCCGGCGTCGACGATGACGACATCGGACTTGACCTCCAGGACCTTGGCGTTGACCAGCGTGCCCGGCTGCATGGATTGGCCGGAGCCAAGGCTTTTTTCGAACAACTCTGCAAAACTTTCGGACATTCAATACTCGCAAAAGAAAAAAGCTGCCGGTTCAAATCCCGAACCGCGCAGTCAGCTTCCAACAGGCCGAAAATCCGTTTCGGCCCAACCTGCCCTCGACATCAAACAAGATTGCGGGCGTGCAACAACTCCTCTACGCGAGCCAGGACGGCCGCCGGCAAAAGTGTTGTGGTATCAATCACAACCGCGTCGTCGGCGGGCCGCAATGGCGCCGTGGACCGGTTCCGGTCGCGCTCGTCGCGGGCCCGGATATCCGCCAAAAGGGGCGCAAGTGTAGCCCCCCGGCCGGCTTCTCTCAACTGAAGCATCCGCCGCCGGGCACGCTCTTCCGCGCTGGCGTCCAGGAAAATCTTGAGCGGCGCGTCGGGGAAAACGACCGTACCCATGTCGCGCCCGTCGGCCACCAGGCCGGGCGGCTCGCGGAAATCGCGCTGGCGCTGCAACAGCGCGGCGCGCACCGGCGGATGCACGGCGATGGTCGAGGCCAGGCTGCCGGTCGTCTCCGCCCGCACCTCGCCGGCGATGTCGGCGCCGTCCAGCAGGATGCGCTCGGCGCCGTCCGGCGCCTGGTCGAAGCGGATCTTCAGCTTCGGCGCCAGCGCCGCGACGCGGCCGGCGTCCTCCAGGGGCACGCCGGCGTTCCGCGCCGCCAGCGCCAGGATGCGGTACAGCGCCCCGCTGTCGAGGAAGTGCCAGCCCAGCTTGCGCGCCAGCGCGCGGGCGACCGTGCCCTTGCCGACGCCGGACGGGCCGTCGATGGCGATGACCGGAACCGGCGCGGCCACGTCAGCCCCCCGCGATCCGGAGGCCGGCCTGCCGCGCCAGCTCGGCGAAGCCGGGGAACGAGGTATTCACGTTGGCGCAGTCCAGGATCGCGATCGGCTGCTCCGCGCGCAGCGCCGCCATGGCGAAGCTCATCGCGACGCGGTGATCGCCCTTGCTGTCCACCGTGCCGCCCTTGATGCGGCCGCCGACGATGCGCGCGCCGTCCGGCTTGGGCTGGGCGGCGATACCGAGCGCGGCGAGGCCGTCGCACATCGCCTGGATGCGGTCGCTTTCCTTGACGCGCAGTTCCTCGGCGCCGCTGACCTCGGTCTCGCCCTGGGCGCAGGCGGCGGCGACGAAGATGGCCGGGAACTCGTCGATGGCGGCGGCGACCAGCTCGCGGTCGATCGCGATGCCCTTGAGGCTGCCGCCCTTGATGCGGATGTCGGCCACCGGCTCGGCGCCGAAGCGGCGCTCGTCGGTCAGCTCGATGTCCGCGCCCATGCGGCGCAGCACCTCGATGACGCCGATGCGCGTCGGGTTGATGCCGACCTCGGTCAGCAGCACCTGCGCGCCCGGCACGATGGCGGCCCCGACCATGAAGAACGTCGCCGACGAGATGTCGGCCGGCACGGCGATATGCGTGCCCTTGAGCGCCTGGCCGCCGCGCAGGGCGGCGCGGCCGCGTTCGGCCTCCACCGCCACGCCGAAGGATTGCAGCATGCGCTCGGTATGGTCGCGCGAGGCCTCCGGCTCGAACACCTCGGTCCGGCCTTCCGCATACAGCCCCGCGAGGAGCACACCCGACTTCACCTGCGCGCTGGCGACCGGCGAGCGGTACGAGATGCCTTTCAGCCCCGCGACCGGATGAATGCGCAGCGGCGCCTTGCCTTCATTGGACTCGATGCGCGCGCCCATCTGCGCGAGCGGCTCGATGATGCGCTTCATCGGCCGGCGCGACAGCGACTCGTCGCCGATCAGCGTGGTGGGGAACCTCTGGCCGCTCATCAGGCCGGCCATCAGCCGCATCGACGTGCCGGAGTTGCCGAGGTCCAGCTCCGACTTCGGCGCCGACAGCCCGCGCAGGCCGACGCCGTGCACCCGCAGGCTGGTCGCGCCGAGCTGCTCGACGCGCACGCCCATCGCCTGGAAAGCCTTCATCGTGCACAGGCAGTCCTCGCCGTTGAGGAAGCCCGAGACCTCGGTGGTGCCTTCCGCCAGCGCGCCGAGCATGACCGCACGATGGGAGATGGACTTGTCGCCAGGCACGCGGACGGTCCCGGAAAGACCCCCGCCGGGCTGGACCTTGTACGTCACGGATGAAGCGCTCATAAGGTGCTCGTCACTCGATCTGCGCCAGGTAACGCTCGCGCGCGGCGCGGGCGCGCTCGAACAGTTGCTTGATCTCGTCCCAGCGGCCGGATCTCATCATCGCCAGGATCTGCTGCAATTCCCCGATCTGCTGCTCCAGCAGTGCGGCGACCGAGGCGCTGTTGGCGCGCACGATGTCGTGCCACATCTCCGGGCTGGAGCTGGCGATGCGGGTGAAATCGCGGAAGCCGCCGCCGGCGTTGGGGAAGATTTCGTGCCGCGTGTCCAGGCGCGCGAGCATGTCCACGAAGCTGTATGCCAGCACGTGCGGCAGGTGCGAGGTGGCGGCGAAGATGGCGTCGTGCCGCTCCGGGTCCATCTCGACCACGCGCGCGCCGCAGGCCTGCCACAGCGCGGCGACGGTCGCGCCGGCGCCGCGGTCCTGCGCCGGGTGCGGGGTCAGGATCACGCGATGGCCCTTGAACAACTCAGCGAACGAGTGCGCCACGCCGCTCTTCTCGGTACCGGCGATGGGGTGGGCGGCCACGAACCAGGGCGGGACCGTGCCGCCGCAGACGCGCGCCACGTCGCGCAGCACCGACTGCTTGGTGCTGCCCACGTCGGTGACGATCGCGCCGGGCTTCAGGGCCGGCAGAACCGCGGCCAGCGCCTCGGCCGTGTGCAGAACCGGCACGGCCAGCACCACCACATCGGCCTCGGCCGCGGCGGCCGCCGCACCGTCCGGCGCCACCTCCACCACGCCCGACTCCAGCGCCAGGCGCCGCTGCCGTGGGTCGAGGTCGAAACCGCCAATGCGGCCCACCGCGTTCGCCACGCGCAGGGCGCGCGCCAGCGAGCCGCCGATCAGGCCCAGGCCAACGACGCAGAGACGCTGCGCGATCACGCCTTCAGAACGTCCTTGAGGGCGTTCGCGAACTTCGTGTTCTCGGCCTCGGTGCCGATGCTCACGCGCAGGAAGGTCGGCATCTCGTACGAGGCCATCGGCCGCACGATCACGCCGCGCTCCAGCAGGCCCTGGTGGATCGGCTTGGCGTCGCGCGCGAAGTCCACCGCCAGGAAGTTGCCCTGCGAGGGCAACACGTTCACGCCCATCGCCCTCAGCTCGCGCACCAGCCGATCCTTCTGCTCGCGGTTGAGCGCGACCGAGCGCCGCATGAACTCCTCGTCGTCCAGCGCGACCTCGGCGGCAAGCAGCGCCAGCGAGTTGTTGTTGAACGGCTGGCGCACGCGGTTCAGCAGGTCCGCGATCTGCGGCTGCGACAGACCGTAGCCGACGCGCAGGCCGGCCAGGCCGTAGGCCTTGGAGAAGGTGCGCGCGACCACCAGGTTCGGGAAGCGGTCGAGCCAGGCACGGCTGTCCGGGCGCGTCGCCGGGTCCTGGTAGTGCCAGTAGGCCTCGTCCAGCACCACGACCGTCTGCCGCGGCACTTTCGCGAGAAAGGCCTCGATCGCCCGCGGCTCCAGCCAGGTGCCGGTCGGGTTGTTCGGGTTGGCGATGAAGATCACCGCGATGTCGTCGGCCAGGCGCCGCTCGAAGCCGGCGAGATCGTGGCCGTACGCCATCGCCGCGTCCGGCGGCAGCGCCGGCACCACCACCGCCTCGGCGTTCTGCGCCTGCGTGGCGATCGGATAGACGGCAAACGCGTGACGCGAGAACATCGCCTTGCGCCCCGGTCCCAGGAACACGCGCGCGACAAACTCCAGGATGTCGTTGGAGCCGTTGCCCAGCGTGATGCATTCCGGCGCCACGCCGTGCAACTCGGACAGCTTCTTCTTCAGGCGGAAGCCGCCGCCGTCCGGGTAGCGCGCAAGGTCGCCGCGGATCGCGGCCTGCACCGCCGCCATCGCCTTGGGACTCATGCCCAGGGGGTTCTCGTTGGAAGCCAGCTTGATCGCGTCCTTCACGCCCAGGCGCCGCTGCAATTCCTCGATCGGCATGCCCGGCGTGTACGGCTCCAGGCTCAAGACGCCCGGCAAGGCGTTTTTCAGCATCGATGCATCGTTCATACGACCGCCCGTGGGTGAGGGCCCACGCTTGGCGAGTGCCGGTGGCACTCGCTGTGGGCCTGAACGCCGGGCCATGGATGGCCGGGCCGGGGGTAATCGCAACCAGCACAGTCGCGCCATGGACGGCAAGGATGGAGGGTGCTCATACCACCGCTCTTGGATACGACCCGAGGACCTTGAAGAACGCGGCGCGCGAACATACCAGGTCCAGCACCGGGCGAATTTTGCCTTCCGCCTGGTGGCCTTCGAGGTCGACGAAGAAGTTGTAGTCCCAGGCCGCGCGTCGCGACGGCCGCGACTCGATCTTGGTCAGGTTGATGCCCGACTGCGCGAACGGCTCCAGCAACTGGAACAGGGCACCGGCGCGGTCCTTGTGCGCGGACATCACCAGCGAGGTCATGTCCTGGCCGGTCGGCTCCGGATTCTGGCGGCCGATCACCAGGAAGCGCGTGGTGTTGTTCGGGTCGTCCTCGATGTTGGACGCCAGCACGCCCAGGCCGTAGAACTCCGCCGCCGCCTGCCCGGCGATGGCGGCGCCCCGCCCCTGCTCCTTGACCATGCGCGCGGCCAGGCCGTTGCTCGCCACCGCGATGCGCTCGGCGCGCGGCACCTTGGTGTCCAGCCACTTGCGGCACTGCGCGAAGGACTGCGCATGTGCGTAGATGTGCGTGATGTCGGCCAGCGACTCGTGGTTGGTCAACATGTGATGGTGCACCGGCAGCCACACCTCGCCGCAGATGGACAGCGGCGTCTGCGCCAACCAATCCAGCGTGCTGCTGACGATGCCCTCGGTCGAGTTCTCGATCGGCACCACGCCATAGGCCGCGGCGCCGGACTCGACGTCGCGGAAGATCTCGTCGATGGCCGCCGCCGCGCGCGCCGCCACGGCGTGGCCGAAGTGCTTGTAGACCGCGGCCTGGGTGTAGGTGCCTTCAGGCCCCAGGTACGCGACCTTGAGCGGGGATTCCAGCGCGAGGCAGGCCGACATGATCTCGCGCATCAGCTTGGCCATGACATCGTCCGGCAGCGGCCCCTGGTTGCGCGCGATGGTGCGCCGCAGGACCTCGGCCTCGCGCGCCGGCCGATAGTGGTCGTTGCCGCCGCCGTTTTTCGCCTTGATGTCGCGGATATCCTGCGCGACCCGCGCGCGCTCGGAAATCAAGCCCTGGATCTGCTGGTCCAGGGCGTCGATGCGCTCGCGCGCCTTTTTCAGTTCGTCCTTCACGCCCGCACCACGCGCGTCGACAGCACGCCCTGGATGCGGCCGATCTCCTGCGCGATTTCCGCCGGGATCGGCGAATCCACGTCCACGATGGTGTACGCGACGTCGCCGCGCGACTTGTTCAGCAGGTCGGCGATGTTGAGGTTGTGCTTGGCCAGCGCGGTGGTGATCTGGCCGACCATGTTCGGCACGTTGGCGTTGGCGATGCACAGGCGGTGCATGCCCTCGGCCAGCGGCAGCACCGCCTCCGGGAAGTTCACGGAGTTGCGGATGTTGCCGGTCTCCAGGAATTCGCGCAGCTGCTCGGCCACCATCATCGCGCAGTTGTCCTCGGCCTCGCCGGTGGAGGCGCCCAGGTGCGGCGTGGCGATCGCGCGTGGGTGCTTCTTGAGCGTGTTGCTGGGGAAGTCGCAGACGTAGGCGTGCAGCGCACCGGCGTCGAGCGCGGCGACGATCGCCGTCTCGTCCACGATCTCGGCGCGCGCGAAGTTCAGCACCACGCCCGGCTTCTTCAATAGCTTGAGGCGCTCGGCGTTGATGAGGCCGCGCGTGGCGTCCAGCAGCGGCACGTGCACCGACAGCACCTGCGAGCGCGCGACCAGATCGTCCACCGACATCGCCTGGCGCACCGACGCGTTGAGCTGCCAGGCGTTCTGCACGGTGATCGCCGGGTCGTAGCCCAGCACGTTCATGCCCAGGTCGAGGGCCGCGTTGGCGACCTTGACGCCGATGGCGCCCAGGCCGATCACGCCCAGCGTGCGGCCCGGCAGCTCGAAGCCGACGAACTTCTTCTTGCCGTCCTCGACCAGCTTGGCGAGCGTCTTGTCGTCGCCGGACAGGCCGCCGACGAAATCCAGCGAGCCGCGCAGATTGCGCGCCGCCATCAGCAGGCCGGCCAGCACCAGCTCCTTCACCGCGTTGGCGTTGGCGCCCGGTGCGTTGAACACCGGCACGCCGCACCCGCTCATCGCCGCGACCGGGATGTTGTTGGTGCCGGCGCCGGCACGGCCGATCGCCTTGACCGTGTCGGGAATGGCGAGCTTATGCATGTCGGCCGAGCGCACCAGGATCGCGTCCGGGTGCTGGATTTCGGACGCGACTTCGTAGCGCTCGCGCGGCAGGCGCTCCAGGCCGATGGGGGAGATGTTGTTGAGCGTCTGGATCTTGAACACGGTCGTCCTTATGCCTGCCGGGATCGCGGAATTGACCGCCCCGCTCAGCCCTTCACGCGGGCGAATTCCTTCATGTAATCGACCAGCGCCTGTACGCCCGCCTCGGGCATCGCGTTGTAGATGCTGGCGCGCATGCCGCCGACCGAGCGGTGGCCCTTGAGCGTGGACAGGCCCCGCTTCTTCGCGCCCTTGAGGAACTCGTCGTCCAGCGCGGCGTCCTTGAGCGTGAACGGCACGTTCATCCAGGAGCGCGCCGACTTCTCGACCGGGTTCGCGTAGAAGCCGCTGGCGTCGATGTAGTCGTACAGCAGCCCGGCCTTGCGCCGGTTGCGCTCGGCGATCGCCGCAAGCCCGCCTTCCTTCTTGATCCATTGGAACACGAGGCCCGCCACGTACCAGGCGAAGCACGGCGGCGTGTTGAGCATGGACTCGTTGTCCGCCATCTGCTTGTAGTCGAAGATCGACGGCGCGATCGGCAGCGCCTGGCCCAGCAGATCCTCGCGCACGATGACCATGACCAGCCCGGCCGGGCCGGCGTTCTTCTGCGCGCCGGCGTAGATCAGGCCGAACTTGGATACGTCCAGCGGCCGCGACAGGAAGGTCGAGGAATAGTCCGCGACCAGCGGCACGCCCTTGCCGTCCGGGATGAACGGAAACTCCACGCCCTCGATGGTTTCGTTCGGCGTGTAGTGCAGGTACGCGGCGTTCGGGTCGAGCTTCCACTCCGAAACGGGCGGGATGCGGTTGAACTTGCCGTCGGCCGGCTTGGCGACGATGTTCGCCTTGCAGTACTTGCCCGCCTCCTTCTGCGCCTTGACGCCCCAGGAGCCGGTGACGACGTAGTCGGCGCTGGTCTTGCCGCGCAGCAGGTTCATCGGCACCGCGGCGAACTGGCCGAGCGCGCCGCCCTGCAGGAACAGCACCTTGTAGTTGGCCGGGACGTTCAGCACCTCGCGCAGGTCCTTCTCGGCCTGCGTGGCGATGGACATGAAGTCCTTGTCGCGATGCGACATTTCCATCACCGACATGCCGCTGCCGTTCCACTCCAGCAACTCCGCCTGGACCTGGCGCAGCACCGGCTCCGGAAGCGCGCCGGGACCGGCGCTGAAGTTGAATACTCTAGTCATGTCAGTCCCTTATGGATAACAGTTAAAGTGCATTCACGCTGCCGGCGCTGGCGCGTCCGCGCCGTTGCCGGCCTCGTCCTCGCCTTCCGACTCGATACGGTCGAGGCCAACCAGGCGATCACCCTCGGCCGCGCGCATCACGCGCACGCCCTGCGTATTGCGGCCGAGCACGCTGATCTCCTTGACCGTCGTGCGGATCAACTGGCCGCCGACCGAGATCAGCATGATCTCGTCGGTCTCGTGCACCTCGATCGCGCCGACCAGCTTGCCGCTCTTGTCGGACAGCGCCTGGGCAATCACGCCCTGGCCGCCGCGGCCGTGCACGGGATACTCGGCGATCTGCGTGCGCTTGCCGTAGCCGTGCTCGGACACCGTGAGGATGTCGCCGGAGTTCGCCACCAGCAGCGCGATCACCTGCTCGCCGTCCTTCAGGCGCATGCCGATCACGCCGGCGGCCTGGCGGCCCATCGCGCGCACGTCGGCCTCGTTGAAGCGGATCGCACGGCCGCCGTCGCAGAACAGCAGGATGTCGTTCGAACCGTGGGTCAGGGCCACGCCCACCAGCTGGTCGTCGGCGCGCAGTTCCAGCGCGATGATGCCGTTCGAGCGGATGTGCGAGAAATCCTCCAGCGCGGTCTTCTTGACCGTGCCCGAGCGCGTCGCCATGAAGATGTGGTGGCCGGCGACGAACGCCTTGATCGGCAGCACCGCGCTGATCTTCTCGTTCGGCTCCAGCGGCAGCAGGTTGACGAACGGCTTGCCGCGCGAGCCGCGCGAGCCGATCGGCAGCTCGAACACGCGCAGCTTGTAGACGCGACCCAGGCTGGAGAAGCACAGCAGCGTGTCGTGCGTGTGCGCCACCCACAGCCGGTCGACGAAATCCTCTTCCTTGGTCGCCTGGGCGATCTTGCCCTTGCCGCCGCGCTTCTGCGCGCGGTACTCGTCGAGCGGCTGCGCCTTGACGTAGCCCTCGTGCGACAGCGTCACCACCATGTCCTGCGGCGTGACCAGGTCCTCGTGGTTGAGGTTGACCGCGCCCTCGGAGATTTCCGTGCGGCGCTCGTCGGCGTACTGGTCCTTGACCTCCAGCAGCTCGCCGCGGATCACTTCCATCAGCCGCGCTTCGCTGCCGAGGATCAGCAGGTACTCGGCGATCGCGTCCAGGATTTCCTTGTATTCCTGGACGATCTTTTCCTGCTCCAGCCCGGTCAGGCGGTGCAGGCGCAGGTCCAGGATCGCCTGGGCCTGGGCTTCGGAAAGGCGGTAGCCGGGCTCACCCGGCGCACCCGAACCGTGCCCGCCGCCTTCGACCAGGCCGAACTCGCGCGCCAGATCCTCCGGCCGCGAATTTTCGGCGCCGGCGCGTTCGAGCATCCCCGTCACCGCGCCCGGCCGCCACACGCGCGCCATCAGCCCGGCCTTGGCTTCGGCCGGGTTGGGCGAGCGCTTGATCAGCTCGATCACCTCGTCGAGGTTGGCCAGCGCAACGGTAAGGCCTTCCAGGACGTGGGCGCGCTTGCGCGCTTCCTTGAGCAGGTAGCGCGTGCGCCGCGTCACCACTTCGCGGCGATGGCGCACGAAGATGTTGAGCATCTCCTTGAGCGCAAGCGTGCGCGGCTGGCCGCCGTCCAGCGCGACCATGTTCAGGCTGAAGCTGTCCTGCAGCTGCGTGTGCTGGAACAGGTTGTTGAGCACGACGTCGGCGTTCTCGCCGCGCTTCAGCTCGATCACCATGCGCATGCCGTCCTTGTCGGACTCGTCGCGCAGCTCGCTGATGCCCTCGACCTTCTTGTCCTTGACCAGGTCGGCGATCTTTTCCAGCAGGCGCGCCTTGTTCACCTGGTACGGCAGCTCGGTGACGACAATCGCCTGCTTGTCCGGGCCGATGTCCTCGAAGTGGGTGCGCGCGCGGATCACGATGCGGCCGCGGCCGGTGCGGTACGCCTCGACCAGGCCCTGGGCGTCCAGGATGATGCCGCGCGTCGGGAAGTCCGGCGCCGGGATCAGCTTCATCAGCCCGGCAAGGTCGAGATCCGGGTTGTCGATCAGCGCGATGCAGCCGTCGATCACCTCGCCCAGGTTGTGCGGCGGGATGTTGGTGGCCATGCCCACGGCGATGCCGGCGCTGCCGTTGACCAGCAGTTGCGGAATGCGCGTGGGCAGCACCGAGGGCTCGCTCTCGGACTCGTCGTAGTTCGGGACGAAGTCCACCGTGTCCTTGTCGATGTCGGCCAGCATCTCGTGCGCCAGGCGCGACATGCGCACCTCGGTGTAGCGCATCGCCGCCGGGGCATCGCCGTCCACCGAGCCGAAGTTGCCCTGACCGTCGATCAGCACGTAGCGCATGGAAAAGTCCTGCGCCATGCGCACCATCGTGTCGTAGACGGCGGTGTCGCCGTGCGGGTGGTACTTACCGATGACGTCGCCGACGATGCGCGCCGATTTCTTGTACGCCTTGTTCCAGTCGTTGCCCAGTTCCTTCATCGCGTACAGCACGCGGCGGTGGACCGGCTTCAGGCCGTCCCGCGCATCCGGCAGCGCGCGCCCCACGATCACGCTCATGGCGTAATCGAGGTACGAGCGCCGCATCTCGTCTTCGAGATTGATGCTCAGGACTTCTTTCGCAAATTCAGTCATCTAGACGCGCCTCGCGGCCGTCTCGGAAGAGCGGCGATCAAGGAATTCGGGCGTCGGCCGGAGCTTGACTCCCGGCCGTTTAAAGACGCAAAGCGCTCCTCGCGCTTTGGCGTGAATTCTATCATGCAGGGGACCCCAAAAGGGTCCTGGAACCGGTTCTTACGGCCGATTGGGCGGACCAATTTCGCCGTGGGCGCCCATGCCTTGCGGGTTCCGAATCTTGTCCGGCACCGGCCGCCAATCCTGTTCGATCAAGGTCGGCTCTCAGCCCTTTTCCGCGTCCACCGCAGCCCCGGTGCCAACGCCAGTGCCAGGAGCATGGCGAGCAAGGTCCGCCGGTCGATCGCCCCGCCCTGCCCCAACACGCGGGGCTGCGACTTCGATCCGCCATCCGCCGGCGGCACCGGCGCCGAAGCGGCATCGCAGGCGATCGGCAGCGGCGGCGTGTCGGCCGGCGACGCGGGAATCTGCGCCGGCGCCCCGCCCCAGACGGAACGCATGCGCCACACATTCAGCGACTGCAACCGCACATCGCCGTCCAGCGCGAAGAGTTCCAGGCCCTGGCTTTCGGAACCGGGGTAGACGAGGTCCGTCAGCACGCGCTCGCCGTCGTTGGCGAACACTTCCACGACCGAACGGTCGACGAGGATGCGCAGGCGCACCTTGCCGCCGCGCGCCGGCAAGGGCGCCGAGTGCACCCCGGCGAAGGCCGACAGCGCGGTTCCCGCCGTGCCGGATTGCGTGCGGTCGATGAAGACCCTGCCGCTGGCCACGTCGTAGCCGATCGCGGTCCGCTCGCCTTCGCCGACCAGCACGCGCAGTCCGAATTGCGCCGCGCCGCCCAGCGCGAACTCGGCCTCGATGTCGAATTCGCGGCCCAGCACGTCGAGCCGGCGGGTGCCTTCCACGCGCCCGCCGCCCGAGCTATGGACCGGCCCCTCGCGCAGTCCGGCGAGTTCGGCGATGGGTCGCGCCACCAGGCGCGCGACGCCATCGATCATGCGCAGCGTCAGCTCGCGCGGCACGGACTGCTGGCCTTGCCAGGGCGACGTCGGCACCTGCTGCGCGTACTCCCAGTTGTTGACCCAGCCGATAAACACGCGGCGCCCGTCCGGGACGTTGTCGAAGGTGATGCCGGCATAGTTGTCCTTGCCCCAGTCGAGCCAGTCGGCGCTGGGCGTCGCGTATTCCGCGCGATCCTCGGCGACGAAGCGCGTGCCGTCGAAGTCGCCGACGAAAGCCTGCGTGCCGCCGCCGACGACCGTGCCCATGCCCAGCTCGTGGTACTGGCCGATCGCGCTTACGACCATCACCCAGCGCCGGTCGAGCGGATCGCCGTCCACGGCCAGCGGGAACAGATCGGGCACTTCCCAGATGCGGATCGGATAGGTGCCGGTGGCGCCCAGCGGGCCGAAGTCGGACTGGTGCGTCCAGCTCTTGAGATCGGGCGAGGAATAAAGGCCCACCCGGGCGTCGTAGGGCTTGGCCACGGCCATGATCCAGCGCCGGCTCGGGGCGTGCCAGAACACCTTGGGATCGCGGAAGTCGGGCCGGGGTTCGATCAGCACCGGGTTGTACTGGTAACGGGCAAGCGTGCGGCCGTCCATGCTCGCCGCGATCGACTGTACCTGCACGCCGAAGGCACCGACCGCCGGATCGGTGTAGGCGTTGGTATAGACCGCGACCAGAGGCGGGTCGTCCACCGTGCCGCAGCCGCTGGTGTTCCAGGCGTCGAAGACCGCGCTGCCCGAGTAGACCTGCTCGACGCCGAGCGCAGGAATCGCCACCGGCAGATGCTCCCAGTGCAACAGATCGCGGCTCACCGCGTGCCCCCACGAGACGCCCACGGCCGGACACGAGGACTCGTAGCAGCGATACTGATAGAAGAGGTGGTACTCGCCCTTGTAGTACACGAGCCCGTTCGGGTCGTTCATGAAGTTTTCGGGCTGGGAGAAGTGGAACTGCGGCCGCCACGGCTCGTCGTAGGTCGCCTGGGCGCCGGCCGGCAGCGTCGCGACCGCCGCCGCGATGCCCAATAGCGCCAATCCAATGCGCTGGCGTTCAAGCATCGGCCTTCCCCCGGAATGTGGTCTGCGGCGGAGGATAGCGGCGAACGCCGGGCCGAGAAAGCCACCCGGCGCGGGCGTTCTGGACAATTGCGTTGTAGGCGCCGGTTCGGACCGATTCCCGGTCGCCGGCGCCAAATACGGTTCAGCGGCTGCACCACCGCAGTTCAAGCGATCTTCCGACGCGATCGCGGGGAAAGGGAGTCGAGTAACCGGACATCAAGTCTGCGCCGTTCTTACGGACGGTTCAGGATCGTCGCCACGGCCCGCCTCGTAGGCCGCTCGATCACCCCTTTTTCGCACACGATCGCGGCAATCAGCTCGGCCGGCGTCACGTCGAAAACGGGATTGATCGCCGACATGCCGGCGGGAGCGACCGCCTGCCCGCGGAACTCGGTCAGCTCGCGCGCGCTGCGTTCCTCGATCGGGATGGCCTTGCCCTCCGGGCAGTCCAGATCGAAGGTCCCCGAGGGCGCCACCACCATGAACTTGACCCCATGCCGCGCGGCGGAGACTGCGAGCGAGTAGGTGCCGATCTTGTTGGCGGTGTCGCCGTTGGCGGCGATGCGGTCGGCGCCGACGATCGCCCAGTCGATCTTTTCGCGGCTCATCAGGTACGCGGCCGCGCCGTCGGCGAGCAGGGCCGAGGGAATTCCCTCCTGCTTCAGCTCCCAGGCGGTCAGGCGCGCGCCCTGCAGCCAGGGCCGCGTCTCGGTCGCGTAGACCTGCGCCAGCTTGCCCTGCGCGTAGGCGCTGCGGATCACGCCCAGCGCCGTGCCGTGGCCGCCGGTGGCCAGGGCGCCGGTGTTGCAATGCGTGATGACCCGCGCGCCGGCCGGCAGCAGCGCCGCGCCCAGCTCGCCCATGCGCAGGTTCTGCGCCAGGTCTTCCTCGTGAATGCGCCGCGCCTCGGCCAGTAGCGTCGCCGCTTCGGGCCGAGCCTTCCAGCCGCGGCGCATGCGCTCCAGCGCCCAGCGCAGGTTGATCGCGGTCGGGCGCGACTGCGCCAGCACGGCGTCGGCGGCGTCGTACGACGCCGGATCGCGCTGCGCCGCCAGCACCAGTCCGTAGGCCGCGGCGATGCCGATGGCCGGCGCGCCGCGCACGACCATGTCGTGGATCGCGCGCGCCACGTCCTCCGCGGAGCGGCATTGCAGATAACGCTCCTCGTGCGGCAGCACGCGCTGGTCGAGCAAACGCAGATGATCGCCGGCCCATTCGATCGGCCGCACTATGCTTGTCATGGGGATTCCCGCAGGGTCTAATGCGCGCCAATTGTACGGGCGCGCCACTCCTTATGCCGCAATCCATAGACCTGCTCGTCTTTCCGCGCTGGCTGGTTCCGGTCGATCCCGCCGGCCTGGTGCTGGAAGACCATGCGCTGGCCGTCGGCGGCGGGCGCATCCTCGACGTGCTGCCGGCCGGGTTCGCGCGCCAGGCGTACGCCGCGCGCGAAACGCTGACGCTGCCGCACCACGCCCTGATGCCGGGCCTGGTGAACATCCACACCCACGCGGCGATGAGCCTGCTGCGCGGTATCGCGGACGACCTGCCGCTGATGGAGTGGCTGCAAAACCACATCTGGCCGGCCGAAGGCCGCCACGTGAGCCGGGAGTTCTGCGCCGACGGCGTGCGGCTGGCGTGCGCCGAATTCATCCGCGCCGGCATCACCTGCTTCAACGACATGTATTTCTTCCCGGACGTGACCGCCGACGCGGTGTCCGAGGCCGGCCTGCGCGCGGGCGTCGGCCTGATCGTGCTGGACTTCCCCAGCCCCTGGGCGCAGCCGGGCGAGTACATCCACAAGGGCCTGGAGCTGCACGACCGCCTGCGCGGCGACCCGCTGGTGCGCGCGGTGTTCGCGCCGCACGCGCCGTACACGGTCTCGGACGGGCCGCTGGTCGAGGTGCGCAAGTACGCCACCGAGCTGGGCATCCCGGTGCACATGCACGTGCACGAGACCTCCGGCGAGGTCGCCGGCGCGGTTCAGGCGACCGGCAAGCGGCCGTGGCAGCGCCTGAAGGAACTGGGGCTGGTCGGGCCCGATCTCATTGCCGTGCATATGACGCAGTTGACCGAGGCGGAAATCGCCGATTGCGCCGAGAACGGCGTGACCGTGGCGCACTGCCCGGAATCCAACCTCAAGCTCGCCAGCGGCTTCTGCCCGGTGGACAAGCTGCTGAAGGCCGGCGTCAACGTGGCCCTGGGCACCGACGGCGCCGCCAGCAACAACGACCTCGACCTGTTCGGCGAGATGAAGACCGCCGCGCTGCTGGCCAAGGCCGTGGCCAACGACGCCAGCGCGCTCAAGGCGCACGAGGCGCTGCGCATGGCCACGCTCGCGGGCGCCAAGGCGCTGGGCCTGGACGCCGAGATCGGCTCGCTCGCCAAGGGCAAGTCGGCCGACTTCATCGCCGTCGACCTCGGCACGCTCAACGCGCAGCCGCTGTACAACGTCGTCTCGCAACTCGTTTACGCCTGCCACGGCGCGCAGGTCACGGACGTGTTCGTGGCCGGCCGCGCCCTGATGCGCGAGCGCAGGCTGAAGACGCTCGACGAATCCGCCGTGCTCGCCAATGCCGCCGAGTGGCAGCAGCGCATCGCCCAAGCCTGACATCCCGCTTCCCGAACCCGTGAACACGAACGTAGACCCCGGCGAAATCGCCCGCTTCGAAAAGCTCGCCTCGCGCTGGTGGGACCCGCGCGGCGAGATGGCCGCCCTGCACCACATCAACCCCACGCGCCTGCGCTACATCGAGCAGGCGGCCGGCGGCCTGAAAGGCAAGACCGTGCTCGACGTCGGCTGCGGCGGCGGGCTGGTGGCGGAAGCGCTGGCGGCGCGCGGCGCGCAGGTCACCGGCATCGACATGGCCGACGACGTGCTGGAGGTCGCCAGGCTGCACCTGCTGGAGTCGCGGCAGAAGGTCGAGTACCGCAAGATCGCCGCCGAGGACCTGGCGCGCGAGACGCCCAACCGCTTCGACCTGGTGACCTGCCTGGAGATGCTGGAGCACGTGCCCAAGCCGGAGCCGGTCGTCGCCGCCTGCGCGCGGCTGGCGAAGCCCGGCGGGCAGATCGTGTTCTCCACCATCAACCGCAATCCCAAGAGCTACGCGCTCGCCATCGTCGGCGCCGAATACCTGTTGAAGCTGGTACCGCGCGGCACGCACGACTACGCCAAGTTCATCCGCCCGTCGGAGCTGGACGCCTGGGCGCGCGCCGCCGGGCTGGAAGTGCGCGACGTGCGGGGCCTGCGCTACAACCCGCTGCTCAAGTCGGCCGCGCTGTCCGACGACGTGGACGTGAACTACCTGCTGCACTGCTCAAGGCCCGCGACGCGGGCCGGCTGATGCCTCCCTTCGCCGCCAAGTGCGTGCTGTTCGACCTGGACGGCACGCTGGTGGACACCGCGCCCGACCTCGCGTACGCCGCCAACTGCGTGCGCGCGGAGGTGGGGCTGGCGCCGCTGCCGCCGTCGCAGTACCGGCCGGCCGCTTCCGGCGGCGCGCGCGGCCTGCTCAAGGTCGCGCTGGACCTCGACCGCGAGCATCCCGACTGGCCGCTGCGCCGCGACAGCTTTCTGGACCATTACCGCCGCAACCTCAGCCGCGAGTCGCGCCTGTTCGCCGGCATGACCGCGGCGCTGATCGAGCTGGAGGCGCGCGGTGTCCGCTGGGGCGTGGTGACCAACAAGCCCGGCTGGCTGTCGGCCCCGCTGATGGAGGAGCTGGGCCTGGCGCGGCGCGCGGCCTGCCTGGTCAGCGGCGACAGCACGCCCAATCCCAAGCCCGCCCCCGATCCCCTGCTGCTGGCCTGCGAGGAACTGCGCCTGACGCCGGCGGACTGCCTGTACGTCGGCGACGACCGCCGCGACGTGGTCGCCGCCCGCGCCGCCGGCATGCCGGTGGCGGCCGCGGCCTGGGGCTACATCGGCGTGGGCGAGTCGCCCGCCGACTGGGGCGCCGACGCCCTGATCGAACGCCCCGAACAACTGACCGCCCTGATCGCATGAGCGCGCAACTTCCCTCCCCGTACCATCCCCCCGCCGACCTGCTCAAGGACCGCGCGATCCTGGTGACCGGCGCCGGCGACGGCCTGGGCCGCGCCGCGTCGCTCGCCCTCGCCCGCCACGGCGCGACCGTGATTCTTCTCGGCCGCACCACGCGCAAGCTGGAGAGCACCTACGACGCGATCAAGGCCGAGGGCCTGCCGGAGCCGGCGATCGTGCCGCTCAACCTGGCCACCGCCACCTGGAAGGACTACGCCGACCTCGGCGGCGCGCTGGAGCGCGAGTTCGGCAAGCTGCACGGCCTGCTGCACTGCGCCGCGCACTTCAAGCGCTTCACGCCGCTGGCGGAGCTGGACCCGCAGGAATGGCTGGAAGCGCTGCAGGTGAACCTGACCGCAGCGTTCGCGCTGATCCGCCACGCGCTGCCGTTGCTGCGCAAGTCCGGCGACGCCTCGGTGGTCCTGGTGTCGGACCGCGCGGGCCGGCAGGGCAAGGCCTTCCACGGCGCCTACGGCGTGTCCAAGTTCGCGCTGGAGGGGCTGATGCAGACCTGGGCGCAGGAGTTGGAGCACAGCGGCGTGCGCATCAACAGCTTCGATCCCGGCCCGCTGCGCACCGCCCTGCGCGCGCGCGGCTACCTGGGCGAGGCCGCCGAGCGGGTGCCGCCGCCGGACAGCGCCTGTCCCGCCCTACTCTACCTGCTAGGACGCGACAGCCGCGGCCTCAGCGGGCGGGCGTTCTGAGGTCCGCACGACCGCGCGATTGCGGCCGGCCGCCTTGGCCGCGTACAAGGCCTCGTCGGCGCGCGCGATCAGCGCGTCCAGCGTCTCGTGCCCGCGCGGGTGGGCGGTGATGGCGCCGATGCTGGCGGTGACGCGCCGGAACGGCGAATCGGCGTGGGGGATGCCCAGCCCGGCTATGTCCGCGCGGATTTCCTCGGCGAAACGCTCCAGGACATCCGGGCGGATGCCGTACCACAGGCCGATGAACTCCTCCCCGCCCCAGCGCGCGCACACGTCCAGCGGCCGGCGGAAATGCCGGCTCAGCAGTTCGCCCAGCCGGCGCAGGCAATCGTCGCCGGCCGGATGGCCGTAGCGGTCGTTGAACTGCTTGAAGAGGTCGAGGTCCAGCATCATCAACCCCAGCGTCTGGCCGTCGCGTTGCGCCTGCCGCCAGACGCGGCCGAAGTAGTGGTAGAACGCCACCCGGTTGAACAGGCCGGTGAGACCGTCGCGCAGCGCCAGGTCGTGGATCAGGTGGCGGCGCAGGAAGTTGTCGCGCTCGACGCGCTCGATCATGTACAGCGCCAGCGCGCCGATGGTGTTGGTCAGGGCCAGAAACAGCAGCTCGTATGCCCAGCGCCTGCCGGCCAGCCCGCCGATCCAGCCGCCGGACGCATAGAACAGAAACACCAGCCCCATCGCGAAGAGCGCCTGCCGGTAGCGCAGCGTGCTGAATACGTAACAGTGGATGCTGACCAGCAGCAGACCCTCGTAGTGCCGTTCCGCACCGTACCGGTCGGCGACGATCTCGATCGCCGTGACCCCGGCGCCGAAGGCCACGTAAGCGGCGACGATGACCGGCGGCAAGCGTTCGGCGGACCGCAGGTAACTGAGCAGGAGCGTCAGCGCCATCGCCGCGATCACCAGCAACCGCAGGGAGAATCCCCAGACCGCGGCCGGGCCGCTCTCGACCAGCAGGCGCTGGATCAGGAACCCGGCGTAAATGACGACTGCGACGAAGAAGCCGGCGCGCAAGCGCGCCAGGTTTTGCGTGACGAATTCAGCGCGGAATTGCGACTCCGCCGGCTCGCGGAAGTCGAGCGCCGGCCGCGTGCGCTCCAGCTCCGACGCGTAAGGCGAGGCGCGCAAGCCGAGCTTTTCCAGTTCGGCTTCGATGCCGACCACATCCAGTTCAGTGTGCGGCTGCGCAGCCTCGTTCATGCCGCCCGCCCCTCCCCGGGGGGATGGCCCTCACTTTGAGCCGGGCTTGGCGGGCTTGTCCAGTCCCACGGCCTTGAGCAAGCCCTTGATCTCCTTGTGATCCAATTCACGCGCCCGGCCGGACCTGATGCCGCGGCCCAACTCGACCGGCCCGTAGCGCACGCGGATCAGGCGGCTGACCTGGAAGCCCTGCGACTCCCACAGGCGCCGCACCAGGCGATTGCGCCCTTCGCGCACAACGACATTGAACCACTGATTTGCGGCGGACTCGTCCTCCGCCTCCTCGGCGTAGCCGCCGCCCTTGGCGCCGCTGACATGGATGCTGTCGAAGCGGCCGACACCGTCGTCCAGCCGCACGCCGCGGCGCAGCCGGTCCAGAACTTCCGGCCCGACCTGGCCCAGCACGCGCACCGCGTACTCGCGCTCCAGCTCGTAGCTCGGATGCATGAGGCGGCGCGCCAACTCGCCGGAGTTGGTCAGCAGCAGCAGGCCGGAGGTGTTGATGTCGAGCCGCCCGACGGCGATCCAGCGCCCGTGCTCCAGCTCCGGCAGCTTGCGGAAAACCGTGCGGCGGCCTTCCGGATCGTCGCGCGTCACCAGCTCGCCGACGCGCTTCTTGTAGGCCAGGACGCGGATCGGCTCGTCATGGCGCGGCAGAGACACCGAGCGGCCGTCCACGCGCACGCGGTCGCGCGGGCCGATCTTCTGCCCCAACGTTGCGGTCTGGCCGTTGACGTCGACGCGGCCCTCGGCGATCCAGCCCTCGATCTGGCGCCGCGAGCCGAGGCCGGCAGTCGCGAGAACCTTTTGGATGCGCTCTTTCAATGGACAGTGACCGCAGTTGCTTCGGCCGTCGATTCCGCCGGTGCTTCCGCCGGCGCGGCGGCTTCCGGCGCGGGCACGTCCGCCGCGGCCTCGACCGGCGCCGCCTCCGCCACCGGCTTGGGCGCGATCTCGCCCAGGCGCAACAGCGCGGCCTCCAGTTGCTCGGGGTCCTTGATCGCCGGCAGCGTCGGCAGCTCATCCAGGGACTTCAGGTTGAAGTCGTCCAGGAACTGCTGCGTGGTGCCGAACAGCGCCGGGCGCCCCGGCACCTCGCGCACGCCGACCTCGCGAATCCAGCCGCGCTCGACCAGGGTCTTGACGATGTTGGGCGACAGCGACACGCCGCGGATTTCCTCAACCTCGCCGCGCGTGATCGGCTGCCGGTAGCAGATCAGCGCCAGCGTTTCGAGCAGGGCGCGCGAGTACTTGGGCGGCTTTTCCTGCCACAGGCGGCCGACCCAGTCGGAGTACTCCTGCCGCACTTGCAGGCGGAAGCCGCCGGCCACCTCCTTGAGTTCGGCGGCGGAGCTGGCGACGCGGGCCGCCAGCGCATCCAGCGCGTCGCGGACGTCCTTCTTCGCCACGCCGAGGTCCTGCCCCAGCAGGCGGTGGAGATGGTCCACCGACAGCGGCTGGTCGGAGGCCAGCAGCAGCGCTTCCAGAATCTTTTCCAGGCGGTTTTCTTCCATCAGCTTTCACCTTGTTCCACGGCCGCGACCTGCTCGCGAGCGGGGCCGATCCGCACCGGCGCGAACGGGCCTTCCTGCTTCAGGTCCACCAGGGCCGACTTGACCAGTTCCAGGATCGCGAGCAGGCATACCACCACTCCCATGCGCCCTTCCGCCGGGTCCACCAGGTCGGCCAGCTGCGCACGCTCACCCGCCGAAATGCGCGCGAGGATGCGCGACATGCGCTCGCGCACCGACAGCGGCTCGCGCGCCACCTGGTGCCTGGTGAACAGCGCCGCGCGCTGCACGGCGTCGCGGAAAGCATGCAGCAGCTCGCGCAGCGTCGGCGCCGGCAGCTCCTGCACCACGTTCACCTTCTCCGGCTTGGCCGTGGCCAGCCAGATCTCGCGGCCGACGCGCGGCATCCCGTCGAGGTTCTCGGCCGCGGACTTGAATCGCTCGTATTCCTGGAGGCGCCGCACCAGCGTCATGCGCGGGTCCTCGACGTTCTCCTCCTCCTCGATCGGCTTGGGCAGCAACAGGCGCGACTTGATCTCGGCCAGCAGCGCCGCCATCACCAGGTACTCGGCGGCCAGCTCCAGCTTCATCGACACCATCAGCTCGACGTACTCGATGTACTGCTGCGTAATGCGCAGGATCGGGATGTCGAGGATGTTCAGGTTCTGGCGACGGATCAGGTACAGCAGCAGATCCAGCGGGCCCTCGAACGCCTCCAGGAACACCTCCAGGGCGTCGGGCGGGATGTAAAGATCGTCCGGCAGCTTGTCCAGCGGCTGCCCGAGCACCTTGGGCAGCTTGGGCGCCTCCGGCGCCGGTGTCGCGGTTTCGTTCATTTGGGTATGAATCCCAAAACGTCGTGCACGCGCGCCAGCATCGGCTCGGCCTTGGCCGCGGCGCGCTCGGCGCCGGACTGGAGCACGCGCTTCAGGCCTGCCTCGTCGCCGCGGATGTCCTTGTAGCGCGCCTGCACCGGCTTCAGGCACTCGATCACCGCCTCGGCGACGGCGGCCTTGAACTTGCCGTAGCCCTGGCCGGCGAAGCGCGCCTGCATCGCCTCGAACGACTCGCCGGTAATCGCGGAGAGGATCGACATCAGGTTGGCCACGCCGGGTTTTTCCTCCGGCGCGTAGCGCACCTCGGCGCCGGAATCGGTGACGGCGCGCTTGAACTTGCGTTCGATGGCGTCCGGGCCGTCGAGCAGGTAGACGGCGTTGCTCTCGGCGTCGTCCGACTTGGACATCTTGGCGGTCGGCTCCTGCAAGCCCATGATGCGCGCGCCCACCGGCGGGATCATCGGCTCCGGCACGCGGAACACCGGCTTGTCCGGCGCACCATAGATGTTGTTGAAGCGGATCGCGACGTCGCGTGCCAGCTCCAGGTGCTGCTTCTGGTCGTCGCCGACCGGCACCTTGGCGGTGTCGTACAGCAGGATGTCGGCCGCCATCAGCACCGGATAGTCGTAGAGCCCGGCGTTGATGTTGTCCGCGTTCTTCTGCGACTTGTCCTTGAACTGCGTCATGCGGTTCAGCTCGCCGACCATGGTGTAGCAGTTCAGCACCCAGGCGAGCTGGGCGTGCGCCGCGACGTGCGACTGCACGAACAGCACGTTCTTCTGCGGGTCCAGGCCGCAGGCGATGTACAGCGCCAGGAACTCGTAGCAGCGTTCGCGCAAAACCTTCGGGTCCTGGCGCGCCGTGATCGTGTGCAGGTCGACCAGCGCGTAGCAGCAGTCGTACTGCTCCTGCAACCGCACCCAGTTGCGCAGAGCGCCGAGGTAGTTGCCGAGCGTGAGCCGGCCGGAAGGCTGGATTCCGGAAAGAACGACTTGTTTTTTCGTTTGCGTCATTGGACTAGAACAGGCCGGCGCCGGAAATGCCCAGCGCGCCGAGAACGAGGGATTCCGCGACCGACAGCAGCGGCGCCATCATGCGGCCGAGCCAGCCGGTTGCCATCAGCAGCACGATGACGAACAGGCCGTACGGCTCGATGCGGTCCACCTGCCGCGCCCAGGCTTCCGGCAGCACGCCATTGAGCACGCGCCCGCCGTCCAGCGGCGGCAACGGCAGCAGGTTGAGCACCATCAGCACGAGATTGATGACGATGCCGGCGGTAGCCATGTAGCGCAGGCCCAGCCACAGGCCTTCGCCGCCGCCCATCGTCAACGCCAGCTTGAGCAGCAGGCCCCAGAGGAAGGCCATCGCCAGGTTCGACAGCGGGCCGGCGGCGGCGACGATCGCCATGTCGCGCCGCGGGTGCCCAAGCCGATGCATCAGAACGGGCACCGGCTTGGCCCACCCGAAGATGAAGCCGCCCAGCGCCAGCAGCAGCGCCGGCACCAGGATCGTGCCGACCGGGTCGACGTGCTTGAGCGGATTGAGCGACAGGCGCCCCATGCGCGCCGCGGTGTCGTCTCCCAGAACGCGGGCGACACGGCCGTGCGCCACCTCGTGCAGCGTGATCGCGAACAAAACCGGGAGCGCCCAGATCGCGAAGGTCTGGATCAGGTGCATGGGAGAGGACATCCGGAAATTATACGGGACCGGCCGCTATCCCATGTTCTCGGCGGCCAGCCAGCCGACATCGCCCTTGCCCTTGCGGATCAGGCGAGGCTCGTCCTCGGAGAGGTCCAGGACCGTGGTCGGCTCGACGCCGCAGTTGCCGCCCTCGACCACCACGTCCACCAGGTGCTTCAGCCGCTCGCGCGCCTGTTCCGGGTCGCTCACCGGCAGTTCGTCCGGCGGCAGGATCAGGGTGCAGGACAGCAGCGGCTCGCCCAGCGCGTGCAGCAGCGCCTGCGTGATGTTGTGCTCCGGCACGCGCAGGCCGATGGTCTTGCGCTTCTCGTGCAGCAGGCGGCGCGGCGCGTCCGGCGTAGCGAGCAGGACAAAGGTATAAGGCCCCGGCGTCATCGTCTTGAGCAGGCGGAACTGCCGGTTGTCGACGCGCGCGTACGTCCCCACCTCCGAGAGGTCCCGGCATACGAGCGTGAACAGGTGGTGCTTGCCGAATTGGCGGATCGCCCGCAGCCGGTCCGACGCCGCCTTGTCGCCGATGCGGCAGCCCAGCGCGTAGCACGAGTCGGTTGGATACGCGATCACGGCGCCTTCGCGCAGGCGCGCGACGATCCGATCCAGCAGGCGTTTCTGCGGATTCAGGGGATGAATCGGGTACCACTCGGCCACCTTGCCGCTCCTTGTTTCGGTGCCGCGCCACGGCGCGGCCTTTGATCCCATCCGTGAAATGGAACCATTTCACGCCTGCCCGGTCTATTGCTTCCGAATCCGCTGGCCGCTGCTCGTGTTTGAAGCAGCTCAAGAAAGAATGACGACAACGTCATCATTTTCTTGAGCCGGCGGGCGGTTAGTTTGCAGTATATTGTTTTGTAAGGAATTAATTTTTTACGGCGAGTGTTGACATATAGGTAAGTTGATCCTATACTGCACCGCAACAAAACACGGAAACAAAAAAGCCCGGAAGATCCGGGCCTGAATTGGGTTCCGAGTTTTGCGAGTCTCCTCCAGAAAGGCCCTTGTGCCTTTCTCGCACCTTGCCCCCTACCCCCAGGGGGCTCTTTTTTTGTCCGCCCCGAAAAAACGGAAACGCCTTAAGGCTCGTCCTTGGTTGTTTGCTTCTGCTTTTCTGCTTCGCTCGCGCGAACGAGCCGCACCACGCCGTGAAAAGCCGGCACCCAATTTAGCCGGGTGCCGGCCCCAGGATCAAGCTTCCTGCACTGCCTTCATCGACAGGCGAATGCGGCCCTGCTTGTCGACTTCCAGAACCTTGACGCGCACGATGTCGCCTTCCGACAGCTCATCGGCCACGTTCTCCACGCGCTTGTCGGAGATCTGCGAGATGTGCACCAGGCCGTCCTTGCCGGGCAGGATCGTGACGAAGGCGCCGAAGTCCATCAGGCGCGCGACGCGGCCCTCGTAGACTTCGCCGACCTGTACGTCGCGGGTCAGGCCCTGGATGCGCGCCACCGCCGCATCGGTCGCCGCCTTGTCCACCGCGGCGATCTTGATCGTGCCATCGTCCTCGATGTCGATCGTGGTGTTGGTTTCCTTGGTGATCGCCTGGATCGTCGCGCCGCCCTTGCCGATGACGTCGCGGATGCGCTCCGGATTGATCTTGATCGTGGTGATGCGCGGCGCCCACTCGGACATCTCGGTGCGCGGCTTGTCCAGCACCTTGTTCATGTGCGACAGGATGTGCAGGCGGCCTTCCTTCGCCTGCTCCAGCGCCTGCTTCATGATGTCGCCGGTGATGCCGGTGATCTTGATGTCCATCTGCAGGGCGGTAACGCCGTCCTTAGTGCCGACGACCTTGAAGTCCATGTCGCCGAGGTGGTCCTCGTCGCCCAGGATGTCGGTCAGCACGGCGAACTTGTCGCCTTCCTTGATCAGGCCCATCGCGACGCCGGCGACCGGCGCCTTGATCGGCACGCCCGCGTCCATCAGCGACAGGCTGGTGGAGCAGACCGTCGCCATCGAGCTGGAGCCATTGGACTCGAGCGTCTCGGCAACCACGCGCACGACGTACGGGAATTCCTTCTCGAGGTCCGGCATCACCGCGGCGATGCCGCGCTTGGCCAGACGGCCGTGGCCGATCTCGCGGCGCTTGGGCGCGTTGAGGCGGCCGGTCTCGCCGACGCAGAACGGCGCGAAGTTGTAGTTCAGCAGGAACTGGTCCTTCCACTCGCCTTCGACGGCGTCGATGATCTGCGCATCGCGGCCGGTGCCCAGCGTCACCACCGACAGCACCTGGGTCTCGCCGCGCGTGAAAATGGCGGAGCCGTGGGTGCGCGGCAGCACGCGCGCGCCGATCGTCAGCGGGCGCACCGTCTTGGTGTCGCGGCCGTCGATGCGCGGCTTGCCTTCGATGATGCGGCTGCGGACGATTTTCGCTTCCAGATTGTGGAACGCCGCCTCGACCTGGTTCTCGCTCCATTTCGGCGTTTCGCCGGAGGCGAGTGCGCCGAGCGCCTCATCGCGCACCGCGTCCACGCGATCATGCCGCACCTGCTTGTCGGCCACGGAGTAGGCATCCGCAAGCTTCGCGGCGTACGCGGCGACGTCTTTTTCGATTTCGGCGGTCTTGGGATCCGGCTTCCAGTCCCACTTGGCCTTGCCGGCTTCGGCAACCAGTTCGTCGATCGCCTTGATCGCCGCCTGCATCTGCTCGTGGCCGAACAGCACCGCACCCAGCATCACCTGCTCGGGCAGCATCTGCGCTTCGGATTCGACCATCAGCACCGCATCCTTGGTGCCGGCGACGACGAGGTTCAGCTGCGATTCGGTCTCGACCTGCGTCGTTGACGGATTCAGCACGTACTGGCCGCCGACGTAGCCGACGCGCGCAGCGCCAATCGGACCTTCGAACGGCACACCCGCCAGGGAAACCGCGGCGGACGCTCCGAGCAGCGCAGGAATGTCGCCATCCACTTCGGGATTCAGCGACAGCACCGTCGCGATGACCTGGATTTCGTTGTAGAAACCTTCCGGGAACAGCGGACGGAGCGGACGGTCGATCAGCCGCGAGGTCAGCGTTTCCTTTTCGGTCGGACGGCCTTCGCGCTTGAAGAAGCCGCCGGGAATGCGGCCGCCGGCGTAGAAGCGCTCCTGGTAGTCCACGGTCAGCGGAAAGAAGTCCTGGCCCTCTTTGGGCTGCTTCTTGGCCACCGCGGTGACCAGCACCACGGTGTCGTCCATGGTGACCGTCACGGCGGCGGTCGCCTGGCGGGCGACATGGCCGGTTTCGATAGTTACCGCATGGGGGCCGTACTGGAAGCTTCGACGGATGGGATTAACGGGGAAGGTCATGGCGGTCACCGAATTGACAGGTCTGCGGCAAAGAGGGCAACAACGGATGCGCCTAGCGGCGCAGACCGAGGTCGGTGATCAGCTTCTGATAGCGTTCCGCGCTCTCGCTCTTGAGGTAGTCCAGCAGCTTGCGGCGCTGGTTGACCATTTTCAGCAGGCCGCGGCGCGAATGGTTGTCCTTCTTGTTCTTCTCGAAGTGCGGCGCGAGGCTGCTGATGCGCTCGGACAGCAGCGCGACCTGAACTTCCGGCGAACCGGTGTCACCCGTGCCCCGCTGATATTTCTCGATGACGGGGCGCTTCTGTTCCACGGACAAAGGCATTTCCTGTAACTCCAAACGATCATTTCATTTCGCGAAGCCGCACATTTTAGCGGTGCGGCGCCGGTACCACAAGCAAAATCAAGGCTCAATCCAAAAAGTTCCCCCGGAAAAGTTCCGGTGCCGATCAGGCCATCCAGCGCCGCGGCGCGACCAGGCCGTCCCGGTCCATTTCCGCGATGCCGAGCAACTCGCCCTGCGGGCCCAGGACCGCCACGGTGCCCTGCCGCGGGGCTGCGCTCACCCGTACCGCCTGTCCGCGCGACAGGTAGAACGCCCGGTCGGCGTCCACCACAACCTGCGGCAAGCCGGCAACCGCCTGCACGGCCGGAACCAGAAGCGCGTCCAGGGCGGCAAGGCCGGCGGCGGCCGCGCGTTCCAGGTCGTCCAGCGTCACCATGCGCGGGTCCCGAAATGGCGCCACCTCCAGGCGGCGCAGCGCGACCACATGGGCCGCCTGGCCGAGCGCCGCGGCAACATCCTCCACCAGGGTGCGGATGTACGTGCCCTTGGAGCAGCGCACGTCCAGCTCGAAGTCCGGCGACTCGAACCCGGTCAATCGCAATTCGAAGATCGTCACCGGGCGCGGCTCGCGCGCCACGTCCTGCCCTTCCCGCGCCAGCTCGTACAGGCGCCGGCCGCCGTGCTTGAGCGCGGAGTACATCGGCGGAACCTGCCGGATCTCCCCGCGGAAACGCGGCAAAACGCTCTCCAGTACGGTGCGATCCACCGACGCGGGGTCGGACCGCGCCACGACCGCGCCCTCGGCATCGCCCGTTTCCGTCTGCTCGCCGAGCCGGCCGCGCACGAGGTAGCGCTTGTCGGAATCCAGCAGGTACGCGCACAGCTTGGTCGCCTGGCCCAGGCAGATCGGCAACAGCCCGGTGGCGAGAGGATCGAGGCTGCCGGTATGACCGGCCTTTTCGGCCTGGTACAGCCATTTGACCTTCTGCAGGGCGGTGTTGGAGGACAGGCCCAGCGGCTTGTCCAGCAGCACCAGGCCGCTGACCGGCCGGCGCGGGCGCTTCGTGCCCGTCACGTGTCCGACGAGTCGTCGCCACGCTCGCGGGCGTGGGACTTGTCTTGCGAGACCGCGTCGCGGATCAGCTTGTTGATGCGGCTGCCCTCGACGATCGCCTTGTCGGCGACGAAATGCAGGTGCGGCACATAGCGCATGCGCAGCCGCCGGCCGAGGCTGTTATGCAGGAAATTGGAAGCGTGCTTGAGCGCGGCCACCGCCTCCTCCACCTTGGCGTCCAGCGCCAGCACGCTGACATAGACCTTGGCATTGCGCAGGTCCGGCGACGCGTCCACCGCCGTCACCGTCACGCCCTTCACACGCGGATCGGTCAGCTCGTCGCGGATCAGGTCCGTCAGCTCGCGCTGGAGCTGGGCGTTGATGCGGAGCTTGCGGGGATATTCCTTGGGCATCGGCGTCGGCAGCGGGAGCCGGCAGGACCGGCTCCCGACTTTCCTCAGGCGGTCGCCTGCACCTTGCGGCGGACCTCGATGCGATCGAAGCACTCGATCGAGTCGCCGTTCTTGACGTCGTTGTAATTCTTCACGCCGATGCCGCACTCGGTGCCGGCCTCGACCTTCTGCACGTCGTCCTTGAAGCGGCGCAGCGAATCGAGCTCGCCTTCGTAGATGACCACGTTGTTGCGCAGCACGCGCACCGGCAGGCCGCGGCGCACCTCGCCGTCCACGACCAGACAGCCGGCGATCGAGCCGAACTTGGACGAGCGGAACACGTCGCGCACCTCGGCGGTGCCGACGATCTGCTCGCGCACCTCCACCCCCAGCAAGCCGGAGACGGCGTCGGTCACGTCGTCGATGAGCTGGTAGATGATGCTGTAGTAGCGCACATCCACGCCGGTTTCCTGGATGCGCTTGCGCGCGGTCGCGTCCGGGCGGGCGTTGAAGCCGATGATGATCGCGCCGGAGGCCAGCGCGAGGTCCACATCGGATTCGCTGATGCCGCCGACCGCGGCGGACACGATATTGAGCTTGACCTCGGCGGTCGGCAGCTTCTTGAGCGCCTCGACGATCGCCTCCATCGAACCCTGCACGTCGGCCTTGATCATGAGGTTGAGCGCCTTGGCCTCGCCCTCGCCCATGCGCGCGAACACCTGCTCCATGCGCACGGCCTGCGCCTGCGCCAGCTTCTGCTCGCGCAGCTTGCGCTCGCGCAGCTCGGCCAGTTCCTTGGCCTTGCGCTCGTCGGCGACGACGATCACGTCCTCGCCCGCCTCCGGCAGGCCGGACAAGCCCAGCACCGACACCGGGATCGAGGGGCCGGCTTCCTTCACCGGCTGGCCGGCCTCGTTGAACATCGCGCGCACGCGGCCGAAATGCGATCCGGTCAGGATCACGTCGCCCTGACGCAGCGTGCCGGAGCGCACCAGCACCGTCGCCACCGCGCCGCGGCCCTTCTCCAGCGCCGACTCGACGATGGTGCCGCGCGCCGGCGCGTCCTTGGGCGCCCTCAGCTCAAGGACTTCGGCCTGCAACAGAATGGCGTCGAGCAACTGGTCGACGCCCTGGCCCGTGTGCGCGGACACGCCCACGCATTGCACGTCGCCGCCCCAGTCCTCGACCACCACTGCTTCCTTGGTCAGGTCGGACTTGACGCGCTGCGGATCGGCTTCCGGCTTGTCGACCTTGGTGATCGCCACCACGATCGGCACCTTGGCCGCGCGCGCGTGCTGGATCGCCTCGCGCGTCTGCGGCATGACGCTGTCGTCGCCGGCCACGACCAGCACGACGATGTCCGTGACCTGGGCGCCGCGCGCGCGCATGCGCGTGAACGCGGCGTGGCCCGGCGTGTCCAGAAAAGCGATCATGCCCTTGGCGGTCTTCACGCTGTAGGCACCGATGTGCTGCGTGATGCCGCCCGCCTCGCCGGCGGCGACGCGGGTCTTGCGGATGTAGTCGAGCAGCGAGGTCTTGCCGTGGTCGACGTGGCCCATGACGGTCACGATCGGCGGGCGGTTCTCGGTCGGGACCTCCTTGGACTCGCCGGCGGCGGCCTGCAGCAGGCCTTCCTCGACGTCGGTCGCCTTGGTGGTCTTGACCTTGTGGCCCAGATCCATCACCACCAGCGCGGCAGTGTCCTGGTCCAGAGACTGGTTGATGGTGACCATCTGGCCCATCTTCATCAGCACCTTGATCAGCTCGGTGGCCTTGACCGCCATGCGGTTGGCCAGGTCGCCGACGGTGATGAACTCCGGAATCTCCACCTCGCGCACCACCGGCGCGGTCGGCTTCTCGAACCCGTGCTGGGTCTCGATGCGGATCGGAGCGGCGGCGCGCTTCTTCTTGCCGACCTCCTTCTCGCGCCGGCCGGACTTGCCCTCGGCGACGTGAAGCTCCTGACGGTGGCTGCGCTCCTTCTCCGGCTTCTTGGCCGGAGCCGCGGGCACCGGAGCCGGAGCCGGGGCGGGCTCCATGGCCTTGCGCTCGGCGGAGCGGCGCAGGTTCTCCTCGGCGCGGCGGCGCGAGGCTTCCGCCTCGGCGCGGGCGATGTCGACCACAGCCGGACGAGCCGGCGCGGCGGGCGCCTGCGGCGCGCGCACGGGCGTCGGCGCGGGAGCGGCGGCCGGAGCCGGCGCGGCCGTCGGGGCCGGGACCGGGGCCGAGACCGGCGCTGCTGCTTGCGCGGGGGCGGAAGCCTCA
>JACPFV010000047.1 GCA_016182805.1 Gammaproteobacteria bacterium | reverse complement strand
TTCGTGCTGATGGGCTACGGCACCGGCGCGGTGATGGCGGTGCCGGGGCACGACCAGCGCGACTGGGAGTTCGCGACGCAGTACGGCCTGGCGATCAAGCAGGTGATTGCGCCCCACCCCTCCCCCCTGCCTCCTCCCGCAGGGGGAGGGGGAGTTGATCTTTCCACGGGGGCATTCGTCGAGCACGGCATCTGCATCAACTCCGGCGAGTACGACGGCCTGGCTTTCGAGCAGGCGTTCAAGGCCATCGCCGACCGCTTCGAGAAGGCCGGCACTGGCAAGCGCCGCGTGAACTTCCGCCTGCGCGACTGGGGCGTTTCGCGCCAGCGCTACTGGGGCTGCCCGATCCCGGTCATCTACTGCGCCAAGTGCGACGCGGTGCCGGCGCCGGAAGACCGGTTGCCGGTGGTGCTGCCGGAGGATGTCGAGTTCACCGGCGTGAAGTCGCCGATCAAGGCCGACCCGAACTGGGCCAGGTGCACCTGCCCGCAGTGCGGCGGCCCGGCCATGCGCGAGACCGACACCTTCGACACCTTCATGGAGTCGTCCTGGTACTACGCGCGCTACGCCTGCCCGGGCAACGGCCAGGCCATGCTGGACGAGCGCGCGCGCTACTGGCTGCCGGTGGACCAGTACATCGGCGGCATCGAGCACGCGATCCTGCACCTGCTGTACGCGCGCTTCTTCCACAAGCTGATGCGCGACGAGGGCCTGGTGAGCTGCGACGAGCCGTTCACCAACCTGCTGACGCAGGGCATGGTGGTGAAGGAGACCTACTTCCGCATCGAGAGCGGCAAGAAGGCCTGGATCGACCCGGCCGACGTCGAGGTGGAACTGGACGACAAGGCGCAGCCGGTGCGCGCCGTGCACAAGAAGGACGGCCAGCCGGTGCAGATCGGCGGCGTCGAGAAGATGTCCAAGTCGAAGAACAATGGCGTGGACCCGCAGACGCTGATCGACCGGTACGGCGCCGACACGGTGCGCCTGTTCGCCATGTTCGCGGCGCCGCCGGAGCAGTCGCTGGAATGGAACGACGCCGGCGTCGAGGGCGCTGCGCGCTTCCTGCGCCGCCTGTGGCGCGGCGTGCAGCAGCACGTCGCCGCCGGCCCGGCACCGGCGCTGGACAAGGGCGCCTTGACCGCGCCGCAGAAGGCGCTGCGCCAGCAGCTCCACGCCACCATCGCCAAGGTCGGCGACGACGTTGGCAGCCGCTACAAGTTCAACACGGCCGTTGCCGCGGTGATGGAACTCATCAACGCCCTGGCGAAGTTCGACAACACGACCCCGCAGGGCCGTGCCGTGCAGCAGGAAGCCTGGGAGGCGATCGTGCTGATGCTCAACCCCATCGTGCCGCACATCTGCCATGCGCTGTGGAAGGAACTGCGCGGCGCCGAGGATGTGCTCGACCGGCCCTGGCCCAAGGCCGATCCGGAGGCGCTGGTGAAGAGCGAGGTCGAGCTGGTGGTGCAGGTCAACGGCAAGCTGCGCAGCCGCGTGCGCGTGGCGGCGGACGCGGGCAACGACGCCATCGTCGCGCTCGCGCTGGCCGACGAGAACGTGAAGAAGTACCTGACCGGCCCGGTGCGCAAGCAGGTGGTGGTGCCGGGCAAGCTGGTGAACCTGGTCGTATGAGGGCGAAGGCCAGGGCGGTTCTTGCGGCCGCGCTCGCCTTGGGACTGGCCGCCTGCGGCTTCCACCTCGCCGGCACGCGCCCGCTGCCGCCGCCCTTGCAGTCGGTCTACATCGACGTGATCGCGCCGTACCGCGTGTCCGAGCCGCCGCTGGAGACGGCCCTGCGCGCGCGCTTGCTGCGGCGCGGGGCCGACGTGACCGCAAGCCAGCGCGCCGCGCGCACGGTGCTGCGCCTGTCCAATCTCAAGGAGGAGCGCCGCGTGCTGTCGGTCGGCGCGGACGGCAAGGCGGTGGAGTTCCAGTTGACCACGCGGGTGCGCTTCGAGCTGATCGGGCCGGACCGCCTGCTGGTGCCGCAGGGCGAGCTGTCCGTGGCGCGCGACTACAGCTTCAAGGCGGACGAGGTGCTGGCCAAGGAGGCCGAGCAGGCGCGCCTGCGCGCGTACATCCAGGACGAGCTGGCGGAGTTGCTGCTGCTGCGCCTGGAAGCCGTCCTGTCGCGCCCGGCGGCGGACGGTCAGGCCGGTTCGAGCTGACGCGCCAGCAGCACCACCGGGTGCAGCACTTCGACCGTCGACCCCTCGCGGCGCAGCGCCCCGGCCAGGTGCAGGCTGCATCCGACGTTGGCGCTGACGATCAGGTCGGGCGTGAGCCGCCGCGCCGCATCCGTCTTGTGCCGCGCCAGGCGGTCGGCCATGTCCGCTTGCAGCAGCATGGCGCTGCCCGCTGCGCCGCAGCAGCGCTGCGACGGGTCCAGCTCGATCGCTTCGAGCTGCGGGATTTTTTTCAGCAGCGCACTCACCGCGCCCGCGTTCCCGACGACATTCCGCAGGGTGCAAGGCGTATGCACGGCCACGCGCGCGGCCAGCGGCCGGAACCGCAGCGCCGCGCCGTGGCGCAGCAGGAAGGCATGGATGTCCTGGACCCGCGCCGAGAACTCCGCCGCGGCGGAATGCGGCGTGCGCGCGCCGTACTCCAGCAGCTCCGCCGTGCAGCCGCTGGCGATGCCAACGATGTGTCGGTAGCCCGCGAACGCGTCCAAGTTGGCGCGCGCGAAACCGTCTGCCGGCGCCGGCAGGCCGGCATGCCGGTGCAGGGCGCCGCAGCAACGCTGGCCCGGCGGGATCGCCGCCGCAAAGCCCGACCGTTCCAGCAAGCGTAGCGCGGCGTTCAGCGTCTCGCGCTCGGCCCAGGGGCTGGTGCAGTTGGCGAACAGCGCGACCTGCTCTTTCGGCGCGGCGGTCGTCCGGACCGGCAGCGCAGCCGGCGTCACCGCGGGCAGCAGCGACTCCAGCCGTGCGAGCCGGCCGCGCCCAAGCAGCCGGAAGCGGCGCACCAGCGCCTGCACGCCAAGGGCGCGATACGACCACAGCAGCCACAGCCACGGCGTCCGCATCCACGGACGGGTCAGGAACAGCGCCAGCACGCGCGCCGCCCGCGTGCGCCGCGGCCGCTGCCGGGCGAGGAGCTCGCGGCCGGCGTCGATCAGACGTCCATACGGCACCTGCGCCGGGCACACCGGCTCGCAGGCGCGGCAGGTAAGGCAGCCGTCCAGATGCGCTTCCAGCGCCGCCGTCTGCGGGACCAGGCCGGTGGCCAGGCCCTGCATCAGCGCGATGCGCCCGCGCGGCGAGTCGCCCTCGTGCCGGGCCTCGGCATAGGTCGGGCAGTGCGGCAGGCACAGGCCGCACTTGACGCAGCGGTCGGCGTCGGCGAGGGGGAAGGCGGGGGCGGTCGACATCGGTTGCTACAATTGTCGCCCAATTCCGACGCGCGCGAAGCATCGTTCTCCATGAGCTACTACCGGCACCACGTCTTCTTCTGCTGCAACCAGCGCAACGACGGCCGCGAATGCTGCAACGACAAGGGCGCCAGCCGCGTGCGCGACTACGCCAAGCAGAAGGTCAAGGAACTGGGGCTGGCCGGGCCGGGCAAGGTGCGGATCAACCAGGCCGGCTGCCTGGACCGCTGCGCCGAGGGGCCGGTGGTCGTCGTGTATCCCGACGGCGTCTGGTACCGCTACGTCGACGAGGAAGACGTGGACGAGATCGTCAACGAGCACCTCGTCGCCGGCCGTCCGGTGGAGCGGCTCAAGATCTGATTCCGGCTACAACAGCGGGCTCTTGATGTTCAGGGGCTCCTCCTGGCCCTTCTTCGCCGGCTCGGGCTCCGGCGGCGGGGGCGGCGCGTCGTCGGCCGAGGCTCCGCGCGCTTCGGTCATCCAGGTCAGCATGTCGAAGTAAGTGCGGATGTTGTCCACGTAGGCCACGGCTTCGTGGCCGCGCGCGTAGCCGTGCCGGGTCTTGCTGAACCACTTGGACTGCGTCAGCAGCGGCAGCACGCCGCGCACGTCGACCCAGCGGGTGGGGTCGCCGTCGTGGAGCCCCGCCAGGGCGCGGGCGTCGAGCAGATGGCCCAGCCCCATGTTGTAGGCCGCCAGCGTCATCCAAGTGCGGTCCGGTTCCTTGATCTCGGGCGGCAGACGTTCCTTGAGCTGCTGCAAGTAGCGCGCTCCGCCGTAGATGCTCTGGATCGGGTCCAGCCGGTTCTCGATTTCGAGGAAGGCGGCGGTCTCGGTGGTGATCTGCATCAGGCCGCGCACGCCGGTCGGGCTCACCGCCTCCGGATCCCAGTTGGATTCCTGGTAGCCGACCGCCGCCAACAGGCGCCAGTCCAGGCCGAACTGGGCCGCGGCGGCTTCGAAGGTGCGGCGATACCGCGGCAAGCGCGTCTGCACGTGCCCGGCCAGCGTCAGCGCGCCGCTGTAGTTGACGCGGGCGACATGGCCGAAATGACGGTCGCGCAGGCGGACCAGCTCCTTGCTGCCCAGCCGGCGCAGGTACGAGACGGCCGCGTCGTACAGGCTGTCGTCGCCCAGGGCGAAGGCCCAGGCGAGATCCTGCGACTGCGCCAGGGCGAAGGCCACCCGCAGTTGCGGGTAGTAGCGCTGGTTGATCGCGACCAGATCGGAATTGGCGACCGTGTAGTCGAGCTGCTCGTTGGCCACTTGGAAGAGCAATTCTTCGGCTTCCACCTCGCCGGTTTCCTGCCAGGCCAGGCCGGAAAACTGCTGCTTGTGCAGGGCAAGCAGCTCCGCCGTGTGATCGCCGGCGACGACCGTCAGCCTGCCGGTCACTTCCGACAGGTCCTTGGGCTTGGGCATGCCGGCCCGGTAGACCAGTTGCGGCACCACCTTGCGGATCGGCGGCGAAAACCGCACCAGCTTTTCGCGCGACGAGGTCAGGGCGAGGCCGGACGCTCCCAGATGCGCGCGGCCGCTGCGTACCGCGTCGATGACCTCCGCCGCCGTCCCAAGCACCAGGACTTCCAGCTTCAGGCCGAGGTCGTCGGCCATCCCGCGCGCCAGGTCGTACTCGAAGCCGGTCGGTCCGGTCGGGCCGACGTAGTAGGTCGTCGGGCTGTTGAGCGTCGCCACCCGCAGCACGCCCAGCGCCTTGACCCGCTGCAGGATCGGCGCCCGCGGCGAGCAGGTGGAGAGGGTCAGCAGCACCGCCCCGGACAGCAGCACCCAGGGCGCCCAGCGCAGCACGAAATCGGTAGGCGGCCGCGCGCGCTTCATTTACAATTGCGCCCCTTCCGGAGAGGTACCGAAGCGGGCGAAGGCCCGCGCTTCGCGAGCACTGCTCGCGGCGGGCCTGCGCGACCAGCCATGGATGGCTGGGCCGGAACCCGGCACCAGGGATGGGTGCCTGAGATGCTGGAGCAACGAAGAGTTATACGGAGAGGTACCGAAGCGGTCATAACGGCGCCGACTCGAAATCGGATGGTCGGGTAATACCGGCACGTGGGTTCGAATCCCACCCTCTCCGCCAAACCTCCAAAGACCTGACTCAATGTCAGGTCTTTGGAGGTTTTTGACTTGGAGATGAGGGTGGGATGCGAAGCCCGAGGCAGGATGCCGAGGGCCGGGGTTCTTGGCGAGCGCAGGACGCGCGAGCCTAGAACCGAATCGCACCCTCTCCGCCACTTTTTCATGCAGCGCGCTCCCCAGGGCCCGGCCTCCGGGCCATTTTCTTATGTTTGGATAACGGTTGCCGGGATGATAACAACATCCCGCTTTTCGCCACTCCGTAGCTCCGGTCCCCACCCGCAACAGCGCTGAAGCCGGCATGCAATTCGCGTCCCTGGGCAGCGGCAGCAAGGGCAACGGCACGCTGATCCGCGCGGGCCGTACCACGGTGCTGCTCGACTGCGGTTTTTCCGCGCGCGAGGCCGAGCGGCGCCTGGAGCGGCTGGGCGTGGCGCCCGGCAGCCTCGACGCGATCCTGGTCACGCACGAGCACGGCGACCACATGTCCGGCGTGGCGCGGCTGGCACGCCGCCACGGGCTGGCGGTGTGGCTGACGCCCGGCTCGTTCGCGGCGCACGACGGCCCGGTCATGCCCAAGGTGCGGGAGCTGTGCCCGCACGAGCCGTTTTCGGTCGGCGACCTGCGCATCGAGCCGTTCCCGGTCCCGCACGACGCCCGCGAGCCCTGCCAGTTCGTGTTTGGCGACGGGCGGCGCCGGCTGGGCATCCTGTCCGACGCCGGCTCGATCACGCCGCAGATGCAGGCCAAGCTGAGCGGCTGCGACGCGCTGATGCTGGAGTGCAACCACGATCCGGCGATGCTGGCCGCCGGGCCTTACCCGGAGCGGCTCAAGAAGCGCGTCGGCGGCGACCACGGGCACCTCAACAACGCCCAGGCGGCAGGACTGCTGGCCGCCATGGACACGAGCCGGCTGCAACACCTGGTCCTGATCCACCTGTCGCAGGTCAACAACACGCCCGATCTGGCCCGGCAGGCGGTCGCGGAAGCCTTAAAATGCGCGCCCGGCGATCTTGCGGTGGCCGACCAGCAACAGGGTTTCGGCTGGCGCCACCTCACCTAGGCGAATCCATGCGTAACGGCAATCCGATCCACGTCCTGCCCGGCGGCGCTGCGCTGTCGGCTTTCCGCATCCAGCGTCTGATCGCCCACTTGCGGCCCCACGTTCCCGGGCTGAAGGGCTTGCAGGCGGTCGATTTCTTCCTGGCCGACGCGCCGGCCTCGCAGGTCGAGGCGCTGCGCCGCCTGCTGGGGCCCGGCCCGGAGCGCCTGCCGACGGCGGACCTCGCGCTCTACGTCGTGCCGCGCCTGGGCACGACCTCGCCCTGGTGCAGCAAGGCCACCGACATCGCGCAGGTCTGCGGCCTCGCCGGCGTGCGCCGCATCGAGCGCGGCCGCGCCTACCTGCTCTCCGGCGTGCGCGAGCTGCCGCGCGCGCTGTGGGGCGAACTGCACGATCCCATGACCGAAAGCGTGGTCGACGGCCTGCCCGCCCTGCAGCAGGTGTTCGACGAACAACCGCGCCGCGGCCTGCGCACGGTGGACGTGCTGGCCGGCGGCCGCGCCGCGCTGGAGCAGGCGAACAAGGATTGGGGCCTGGCGCTGTCGGCGCAGGAGATGGACTACCTGGCGCAGCACTTCGCCTCGGTGCGCCGCAATCCGACCGATGCCGAGCTGATGATGTTCGCGCAGATCAACTCGGAGCATTGCCGGCACAAGATCTTCAACGCCGAGTTCACCATCGACGGCGAGAAGCAGCCGCAGTCGCTGTTCGAGATGATCAAGGAGTCGCACAAGGCCTCGCCGGACGGCGTGCTGTCCGCCTACCAGGACAACGCGGCGGTCGTCACCGGCCGCAAGGCCGCGCGCTTCTTCGCCGACGCGGACCGCGTCTGGCGCCTGCACCAGGAGCCGGTGCACATGTTGATGAAGGTGGAGACGCACAACCACCCGACCGGCATTTCGCCGCATCCGGGCGCCGGCACCGGCGCCGGCGGCGAGATCCGCGACGAGGCCGCCACCGGCCGCGGCGCCAAGCCCAAGGCCGGCCTGTGCGGCTTCTCGGTCTCGCACCTGCGCATCCCCGGCTTCGAGCAGCCCTGGGAGTTCGCCGATCCGCGCACGCCGCGCATGGCCTCTCCGCTGCAGATCATGCTGGACGGCCCGATCGGCGCCGCCGCCTACAACAACGAGTTCGGCCGCCCGAACCTGGCCGGCTATTTCCGCAACTTCGAGCTGAAACTGGGCGACTCCGGCGCGCCGTCCGGCGCCAGCGATCCGGGGCCGGGCGAGCGGCGCGGCTACCACAAGCCGATCATGATCGCCGGCGGCTACGGCAACATCCGCGCCGACCATGTCGACAAGGCCGAGGTGCCGGTGGACGCGCGGCTGGTGGTGCTGGGCGGCCCGGCCATGTTGATAGGCCTGGGCGGCGGCGCCGCCTCCAGCATGGCGACCGGCGCTTCCACCGCGGAGCTGGACTTCGCCTCGGTGCAGCGCGCGAATCCCGAGCTGGAGCGCCGCTGCCAGGAAGTCGTCGACTATTGCTGGTCGCTGGGCGACCGCAATCCCATCCTCTCGATCCACGACGTAGGCGCCGGCGGCCTGTCCAACGCCCTGCCGGAGCTGGTCGACGCCGACGGCCGCGGCGGCCGCTTCGCGCTGCGCGCCATCGCCTCCGCCGACCCGGCGCTGTCGCCGATGGAGATCTGGTGCAACGAGGCGCAGGAGCGCTACGTCCTGGCCGTCAGCGCCGCGGGCCTGAAGGCTCTGGAAGACGCCTGCCGCCGCGAGCGCTGCCCGATGGCGGTGGTCGGCACGGCCGTCGCCGAGCGCCGGCTGACGCTGGAGGACGAGTTGGAACCGAAGTCGGTCGTCGATATGCCGATGCCGGTGCTGCTGGGCAAGGCGCCGCGCCTGCACCGTGCGACCGGTCGCGCGCCGGGCGCCTACCCGGTCTTCAACCACCGCGACATCGACATCGCGGAGGCGGTCGAGCAGGTTCTCAGCTTCCCGGCGGTCGCCGCCAAGACCTTCCTCATCGCCATCGGCGACCGCACCGTCGGCGGCCTCACCGTGCGCGACCAGATGGTCGGTCCGTGGCAGGTGCCGGTGGCCGACTGCGCCGTCACCGCCACCGGCTTCGAAGCGGTGTCCGGCGAGGCCATGGCGATGGGCGAACGCACGCCGCTGGCGCTGCTGGACGCGCCGGCCTCCGGGCGCATGGCGGTGGGCGAGGCGATCACCAACATCGCCGCCGCCTCGATCGAGCGACTGGGCGACATCAAGCTGTCCGCCAACTGGATGGCCGCCGCCGGCATGGGCGACGAGGACGCGCGCCTGTACGACACGGTCAAGGCCGTGGGCGCGGAGCTGTGCCCGCAGCTCGGCATCTGCATCCCGGTGGGCAAGGACTCGCTGTCCATGCGCACCGTGTGGAAGGACGGCGCCGAAACACTGACGCAGACCGCGCCGCTGTCGCTGATCGTGTCGGCGTTCGCGCCGGTCGCCGACGTGCGCAAGAGCCTGACGCCGCAGTTGCGCACCGACCTCGGCGACACGCGCCTGCTGCTGGTGGACCTGGGCAACGGCAAGAACCGCCTGGGCGGTTCGATCCTGGCGCAGACCTACGGCGAAATCGGCGGCACGCCGCCGGACCTCGACCGGCCGGAGCAGTTGAAGGCCGCGTTCGACGCCTTGCGCGCGCTCAACGCCGAGGGCCGCGTCCTGGCCTACCACGACCGCTCCGACGGCGGCCTGCTGGCGACGCTGTGCGAAATGGCCTTCGCCGGCCACTGCGGCCTGGACATCGCGCTCGACGCGCTGGGCGACGACCCGGTCGCCGCCCTGTTCGGCGAGGAGCTGGGCATGGTGCTGCAAGTGCGTGCCGCCGACGCCGCCGCGCTGCGGGAGCGCCTGCAAGGGCTGGGTCTTGCCTGCGGGGAACTGGGCCGGCCGGCCGCCGACGACGTCGTCCGCTTCAGCTTCCGCGAGCGCGCGCTGCTGGAGGAGCCGCGCGAGAAGTTGCACAAGATCTGGGCCGAGACCAGCTACCGGATGGCCGAGCTGCGCGATGAGCCGGCGTGTGCAAGGGAAGAGTTCGAGACGGTGGGCGCCAAGGACGATCCGGGCCTGAGCCTGAAGCTCGGCTTCGATCCGGCGGCATCGGCGCCGCGCGTGGGCCAGCGTCCCAAGGTTGCGATCCTGCGCGAGCAGGGCGTCAACGGCCAGGCCGAGATGGCATTCGCCTTCCACGCCGCCGGCTTCGACAGCGTCGACGTGCACATGACCGACATCCTGGACGGCCGCGTGCAGCTCGCCGATTTTGCCGGCCTGGTCGCCTGCGGCGGCTTCTCGTACGGCGACGTGCTGGGCGCCGGCCAGGGCTGGGCCAAGAGCATCCTGTTCAATGCCCGCGCGCGCGAGCAGTTCCAGGCCTTCTTCGCGCGCGAGGACCGCTTCGCGCTGGGCGTGTGCAACGGCTGCCAGATGTTCGCCGCGCTCAAGGACGTCGTGCCGGGCGCGCAGCACTGGCCGGCGTTCCGCCGCAACCGCTCGGAGCAGTTCGAGGCGCGCTGGACCATGGTCGAGATCCAGCCGGGCAAGTCCATCTTCTGGAAGGGCATGGAAGGCTCGCGCCTGCCGATCGCGGTGGCGCACGGCGAGGGCCGCGCGGAGTTCGCGGCGGCCGCCGACCTCGCCGCGCTGCAAGCGGGCGGGCAGGTGGGCCTGCGCTACGTGGACAACCACGGCCGCGCGGCCGAGCGCTATCCGCAGAACCCCAACGGCTCGCCGGCGGGCGTCACCGGCATCTGCAACGCGGACGGCCGCATCACCATCCTGATGCCGCATCCGGAGCGCACCGTCGCCGGCGTCACCGGCTCCTGGTGGCCGCAGAGCTGGGACCGCTTCACGCCCTGGATGCAGATGTTCCGCAACGCGCGGAACTGGGTGAGCGGGAATTAGGCCGGGCCGGGGTGTCGGGAAACCGCGAGGTCTCGCCAGCGACGGCCGAGATGCCGGCGAACGGGAATCAGTCGGTGTAGAACTGCTGCTTGAATTTCACCGTCAGCGGCCGGCTGGCGCCTTCCGGCAGTACCGCGACCTCGAAGTTCAGCCACTCCTGGTCCAGCGCCTCGAACTCCGCCAGCACGTAGTGGGTTTCGCCTTCGCGCGCCGGGCGCAGCTCCAGCGTCTGCACGTGGCCGAGCAGGCTGCGCGCCGTGCCCTTGGCCGTGGCCGGCACAGAGGCCGTCCGGTCGCCGCCCCGGCGCTGGGCGTTCAGGGTCAGCAGCGCGCGATGGCGGCTGCGCGCGATGCCGAAGCCGCGCGCGACTTCGGGCGCGAGGTCCACGGTCGCCAGCGCCGCGTAGTGGACCGTGAACTCGCCATCCTGCACGAACTGGTCGGCCCGCGCGCCGCCGCTCGCCAGAGCGCCGAGCAGGAGCAAGCCGGAGAGCAGGCGCCGCATCACTCGCGCCGCCCGTTGCCGTTGCCCGGCGCTTGCAGCATGTAGATCGCCACCTCGGCCAGCAGGTTGGGCATCAGGCGGATCGCCCAGTCGTCGCGGCGCTCGTGGTCCAGCAGGCTGCGCCGCAACACCTTCCAGCCGCGCAGCGCGCACAGGTCCTCGAAGTCCGCGACCGTGCACAGGTGGATGTTGGGCGTGTCGTACCACTGCTCCGGCAGGGATGGCGTCACCGGCATGCGGCCGCGCGCCAGCGCCAGGCGCACGCGCCACTGGCCGAAGTTCGGGAAGGTGACGATGGCGGTGCGGCCCACGCGCAGCATCTCGGACACCACGCGGTCCGGCCGCTGCATCGCCTGAAGGGCCTGCGTCATCACCACGTAGTCGAAGCTGCCGTCGCGGAAGTCCTTGAGGCCGTCGTCGACGTCGGTCTCGATCACGTTGATGCCGGACTCCACGCAGCGCGCGACGTTTTCCGGGTCGATCTCCAGGCCGTAGCCGCGCACGCCGCGGGTGCGCGCCAGGTGCGCGAGCAGGGTGCCGTCGCCGCAGCCGAGGTCGAGGATGCGCGAGTTGGGCCCGACCCACTCGCCGATCAGCGCCAGGTCGGGGCGCAGCATGGCGGTCATGCGCCGGCCTCCAGCGTGCGCGACAGGTAGCCGCGCAGGATGCGGTGGTATTCCGGCAGCGGCATCAGGAAGTCGTCGTGGCCGAGTTGCGAGTCGACCAGCGCGTAGCTGACGTCGCGGCCGGCGTCGACCAGGGCCTTGACGATCTCGCGCGAGCGCGCCGGCGAGAAGCGCCAGTCGCTGGTGAAGGCCACCACCAGGAACCTGGCCTGCGCCTGCCGGAAGGCGGTGGACAGATCGCCGCCGAACTCGCGCGCCGGGTCGAAGTAATCCAGCGCCTTGGTCATCACCAGGTAGGTGTTGGCGTCGAAGCGCTCGACGAAGGACTGGCCCTGGTAGCGCAGGTAGCTCTCGACCTCGAACTCGACGTCGAAGTTGAAGCTGAACTGCTCGCTCTTCTGCATGCGGCCGAACTTGGCGCGCATGGCCTCGTCCGACAGGTACGTGATGTGGCCCAGCATGCGCGCGAGCTTGAGGCCGCGCGAGGGCACCACGCCGTGCTCGTAGAAATGGCCGCCGTGGAACTCCGGGTCGGACAGGATCGCCTGGCGCGCGATCTCGTTGAAGGCGATGTTCTGCGCCGACAGCTTGGGCGCGGCCGCGATCGCCACCGCGTGGCGGATGCGCGCCGGGTAGTCGATCGCCCATTGCAGCACCTGAAAGCCCCCCAGGCTGCCGCCGATCACCGTGGCCCACTGCGCAATGCCCAGCTCGTCCGCCAGCATCGCCTGCGAGCGCACCCAGTCGCGCACGGTGACGATGGGGAAGTCCGGGCCCCAGGGCTTGCCGGTGTCCAGGTTGAGCGTGCTCGGCCCGGTGGAGCCGCGGCAGCCGCCGAGGTTGTTGAGGGCGACGACGAAGAAGCGGTTGGTGTCGATCGGCTTGCCGGGGCCGATGCAGGTCTCCCACCAGCCCGGCTTGCGGTCGTCGGCCGAGTGGTAGCCGGCGGCGTGGTGGTCGCCGGACAGCGCGTGGCAGATCAGCACCGCGTTGCTGCGCGCGATGTTGAGCGAGCCGTAGGTCTCCACCATCAGCTCGTGGCGCGGCAGCACGCGGCCACAGTCCAGCGTCAGCGGGCGCTGGATGACGATCTTCCGCGGTTCGACGATGCCGACCGAGTCGGCCGGGAACGGGTCCGAGTGCGGATCGTTCATCGGAACATGCCCACCGGCACCAGCATGTTGAGGAATTGCAGCACCAGGATCACCACCAGCGGCGATAGGTCCAGCCCAGCCACCGGCGGGATGACGCGGCGCACCGGCCGCAGCAGCGGCTCGTTCATGCTCCACAGGATGCTGCCGGCCGGGCTGCTCATGCCGGGGCCCATCCAGGAGAAGAACGCCTGCGCGAACAGCGCGATGGTGTACAGGTTCAGCGTCGCCACGATCAGCTTCATCGCGGCATAGAACAGCGCGGCGGCAAAGCCGATCTTCACGTCGAGCAGGCCCGCGTAGATCTCGACGTAGATCACCGCGATCGCCAGGCCGAACAGCATCCCGGCCGCGTCCAGCCGCCGCCAGCGCGGCACGATGCGCGACAGCGGCCCCACCGCCGGCTGCGTCACGCGCCACACGAACTGCGACACCGGGTGGTAGAAGTCCGCGCGCACCCATTGCAGGATCACGCGCAGGATCACGGTCCAGAGATAAAGCTGGAACAGGGTATTGATCAGGAACAGCAGGGCGTTGAGCAGATTCGCGCCCATCTTCTTATCCCCCTAGGACTGTCGCGACAGCAAGTCGCCGAGTTCCCGCCCACGGCGATCCGCCGCCGCCAGGGCCTCATCGAAAATACGCTGAACCCCCGCCGCTTCCAGGCTGCGCAGCGCCGCCTCGGTGGTTCCGCCCTTGGACGTCACGTTGGCGCGCAGCTGGCTCACGTCCAGGCCGGACGACTCGGCCATGCGCGCGGCGCCGATGAAAGTCCGCTGTGCGAGCTTGGCGGCGGTCGCCGCGTCCAGGCCCAGCGCCGCGCCGGCCTGGCGCAGCACCTCGGTCAGCAGGAAGAAGTACGCCGGCCCGGAGCCGGACAGCGCCGTCACCGCGTCGAGCAGTTCTTCGCGCTCGACCCAGACCGTCTCGCCGACGGCCTTCATCACCGTCTCGGCCTGGGCGCGCGCGGCGGGCGGCACCTCCGGCCCGGCGAACATGCCGGCGATGCCGCAGCGCAGCTGCGCCGGGGTGTTGGGCATGGTGCGGACGATGCGTACGGCGTCGCCCAGGCTGCGCCGCAGGCCGGCGATGCGCACGCCGGCGGCGATCGACACCACGGTCGTGCCGGCGCCGAGCGAAAGGCCGCGCAGCGCCTCGCTCATCGCCTGCGGCTTGACCGCCAGCACCACGATGCCGGCGCCCTGGGCGATCTCGGGCGCCGCGGCGCGGACGTCCACTCCGAACTCGCGGCGCAGCCAGGCGGCGCGCTCGGCGTTCGGCTCGGCCACGCGCACCTTCGCCGCCGCGTGGCCGGAGGCCAGCAGCCCGCCGATGAGCGCACCGGCCATCTGGCCGCCGCCCACGAATGCCAGGGTTTCCTGCATCGGGATCGCGTGGGGAAGGAAAAAGGCCGCCTATAATAGAAGCTCAGTCCAAGTCCCGCATCCCCAAACAGCGCCAGACGCTCGAATCCGTTGAAGACACCTCCCAGCCCGCGTGCGGTCGCGGAAGTACACAAGATCCTGGCCGACTACCGCGACCGCATCGAGCGGGCGCGAGTGTACGACGTCGCCATCCGCTCACCCCTGGACGATGCGCCCAAGCTGTCGGCGCGTCTGGGCAACCACGTCCTGCTGAAGCGCGAGGATCTGCAGCCGGTCCACTCCTTCAAGCTGCGCGGCGCGTTCAACAAGATCGTCGGCCTGTCGGACGAGCAGCGCCGCGCCGGCATCGTCACCGCCTCGGCCGGCAACCACGCGCAGGGCGTGGCGCTGGCCGGCAAGAAGCTCGGCATCCAGGCCTGGATCGTCATGCCGCGCACCACGCCGCCAATCAAGGTGGACGCCGTGCGCGCGCTGGGCGGCCACGTCGTGCTGCACGGCGACACCTACGACGAGGCCGCCGCGCACGCGCGCGAGTTGGCCGAGGGCAAGCGCATGACGCTGGTCCACCCGTACGACGATCCGGACGTGATCGCCGGCCAGGGCACCATCGCGCGCGAAATCCTGGAGCAGCACGGCGGGCCGATCGACGCGATCTTCGTGCCGGTCGGCGGCGGCGGCCTGCTGGCCGGCGTCGCCGCCTACGTCAAGGCGCTGCGGCCGGAGATCCGGGTCGTCAGCGTCGAGCCGGACGATTCCAACTGCATGGCCGCGGCGCTCGCCGCCGGCCGCCGCGTCGAGCTGGACCGAGTCGGCCTGTTCGCCGACGGCGTGGCCGTGAAGCAGGCCGGCAAGGAGCCGTTCCGCGTCGCGCGCCACCTGGTCGACGAATCGGTGCTGGTCTCCGCCGACGAGATGTGCGCCGCGGTGCGCGACATGTTCTACGAGAAGCGCGCCCTGCCCGAGCCGGCCGGCGCGCTGGCGATCGCCGGCATCAAGCGCTGGGTGCACGAGCGGGGCGCCAGCGGCAAGACCCTGATCGGTGTCGTCTCCGGCGCCAACGTCAACTTCGACCGCCTGCGCCACATCGCCGAGCGCGCCGAGCTGGGCGACGCCCACGAGACGCTGCTCGCCGTGACCATCCCGGAGAAGCCCGGCAGCTTCAAGCGCTTCCTCAGTCACCTGGGCCGGCGCGTCATCACCGAGTTCAATTACCGCTACGCTTCGCCGCGCGAGGCGCACATTTTCGTCGGCATCAAGCTGGGCGACGACCCCGCCGAGCGCGATGCCGCGGTGCGCAAGCTGCGCGAGGACGGCTACCCGGTGGTCGACATGAGCGGCAACGAGATGGCCAAGGTCCACGTGCGCTACATGGTCGGCGGCCGCTGTGCCGGGTTGCCGGACGAGATTCTCTACCGCTTCGAGTTCCCGGAGCGCCCCGGCGCCTGCCTGGACTTCCTCAATGCCGTCGGCAGCCGCTGGAACATCTCGCTGTTCCACTACCGCAACCACGGCGCCGCCTACGGCCGCGTGTTGTGCGGCTTGCAGGTGCCGAAGAAGGAGCGCGCGGAGTGCAAGCGGTCGCTCGACGCGCTGGGCTATCGCTACGCGGAGGAGAGCGAGAACCCGGCGTACCGCCTGTTCCTGGGCACCGACGCTTGATTCCCGTTCGCCTGCCGGTCGCCGGGGCCGCAGTGCGTTCGTTGGCGTCGCTACAATGGGCCGGCCTGACTCCGGACCTGCCATGACCTATTGCGTCGCCATCAAAGTCAACGACGGCCTGGTGTTCGCCTCCGACACGCGCACCAGCGCGGCGGTGGACGACGTGCGCACGTACAACAAGCTGCACGTGTTCGAGTTCCGCGGCGAACGCGTGTTCGTGATCCTGAGCGCCGGCAACCTGGCGACGACGCAGGCGGTGCTGGCGCAGTTGCAGCGCGACGTGGACAACGCCGCGCCGGTGAACCTGCGCAGCCTGCGCCACATGTACGACGCGGCGGAATATCTGGGCCAGCTCTCGGTCAAGGCGCAGCGCGATTCGGCGGCGATGGCGCCGGGCAGCGCGGTGGACTTTCGCAGCACCCTGATCCTGGGCGGGCAGATCCGCGGCGAGGCACCGGCGCTGTACCTGGTCTATCCGGAAGGCAACTGCATCGCCTCCTCGCCGGAAACGCCGTTCCTGCAGATCGGCGAGCTGAAGTACGGCAAGCCGATCCTGGACCGCATCATCCGCCCGCACGTCAGCCTGGAGGACGCGGCGCGCTGCGCGCTGGTGTCGCTGGACTCGACCATGAAGAGCAACCTGTCGGTCGGGCCGCCGCTGGACATCGCGATCCTGCCGCGCGACGCGCTGGCGATCGCCAACAAGCTGCGCCTGGACCTGGACACGCCGTTCTACGCGCGCCTCAAGGAAGCCTGGGGCCAGCAACTGGTCAACGCCTTCCGCAACCTGCCGCGCTTCGACTGGGAGGCGCCGCCGCTGATGCAGCAGGCGGCGCAGCAGGGCCAGCAGGGGCAGCAGTAGCCGCGGCTCAGCCCCGCCGCAAATCCAGCGTGCAGGGGAAATCCGGATTGGGCGGTTCGGGCTGCGCCTCGAACGGCCCCGGCGTGTGGCCGAAGGGCTGGAAGCGCGCCAGGCGCCGCGACTCCGCCTCGAAGGCGTTGACCGGAAAGCGGTCGTACGCGCGCCCGCCGGGATGCGCGACGTGGTACGTGCAGCCGCCGAGCGCGCGGCCGCTGTAGCGGTCCACCAGGTCGAACACCAGCGGGGTGTTGGCCGGCAGCGACGGGTGCAGGCAGGACCAGGGCTGCCAGGCGCGGAAGCGCACGCCGGCCACGTGCTCGCCGGCGACGCCGGTCGGCGTCAGCGGCAGCAAGCGGCCGTTGCAGCAGACCGCGTAGCGCGGCTCGGCCAGGCCGCCCACCTTCAGTTGCACGCGCTCGACCGACGAGTCCACATAGCGCGCCGTGCCGCCCGCGCCCGGCTCCTCGCCCAGGACCAGCCAGGGCTCCAGCGCGTGGCGCAGTTCCAGCGTGATGCCGCGATAGGCGACCGCGCCGTGCAGCGGGAAGCGGAATTCGAAGTGTGCCGCGAACCAGGCGGGATCGAAGGGAAGGCCGGTATCCGCCAGCTCGGCCAGAACCTCGCGGAAATCCTGCTCGACGAAATGCGGCAGCAGATAGCGGTCGTGCAGCGCCGAGCCCCAGCGGATCGGCGGCTTCTCGTACGGCGCGTCCCAGAACCTGGCGATCAGCGCGCGCAGCAGCAACTGCTGCGTCAGGCTCATCTGCGCATGCGGCGGCATCTCGAAGGAGCGGAACTCGACCAGGCCCAGGCGCCCGGTCGCGCTGTCCGGCGAGTACAGCTTGTCGATGCAGATCTCGGTGCGGTGCGTGTTGCCGGTGACGTCGGTCAGGATATGGCGCAGCGCGCGGTCCACCGCCCAGGGCGGGCAGGGCGTACCGCGTCGCGGCAGTTGCCGCAAGGCGATCTCCAGCTCGTACAGCGAGTCGTTGCGCGCCTCGTCAATGCGCGGCGCCTGCGAGGTCGGGCCGATGAACAGCACCGAAAACAGGTACGAAAGGCTGGGGTGGTTCTGCCAGTAGCGCAGCAGGCTGCCGAGCAGGTCGGGCCGGCGCAGGAACGGGCTGTCGGCCGGCGTCGCGCCGCCGACCACGATGTGGTTGCCGCCGCCGGTGCCGGTGGCGCGGCCGTCAATCAGGAATTTCTCGGTGCCCAGCCGCGCCAGCCGCGCCTCCTCGTACAGCGTGAACACGCTGCTCTTCAGCGCGTCCCAGCTCTCGACCGGCTGCACGTTGACCTCGATCACGCCCGGGTCCGGCGTGACCTTGATGTGCTCCAGCCGCGGGTCGTACGGCGGCGTGTAGCCCTCGATGCGCACGGGCAGGCGCAGCGCGGCGGCAGTGTCTTCGACCGCGGCGAGCAGGTCGAGGTAGTCCTCCGCGGTCTGCGTCGGCGGCATGAACACACACAGATGGCCGTCGCGCGGCTCGGCCGCCAGCGCGGTGCGGACGGTCGGCGGAGCCGTGTCCAGCCGCTGCCGATACTGCGAGTCCCGATTTCCCGACGCCTGTGCTTTCGGGCTCGCGACCTGCCGCTGCGGCAAGGGCGGGAATCCGCGCATCGGATCGGCCGGGATCGCGTCGGTGCGCTCCGCTTCCGGCAGCCAGGGCAGAGACTCCAGCGGCAGGCGCAGGCCCAGCGGCGAGTCGCCGGGGATCAGCAGCAGCCGGCCCTGGCGCAAGCTCCAGCGCTCGCTGATCCAGCCGCGGCGGTCGCGGTCGTTCCAGCGCTGCACCGGCAGCACGTAGCCGCGCGGCGTCTGCAAGCCGCGCTCGAACACCTGCGCCAGGCGTGCGCGTTCCTCCGCATTTGCCAGCTTGTTGTCCAGCGCGTCCACGTTCGCCGGCAGCAGCCGTTCACGATGCAAGTAATACCAATGGTCCTCATAGGCCGGCAGCGCATGGCCGGGGTCCACGCCCAGCCGCTCGGCCAGGGCGCGCAGGAACGCGCCGGCGGCTTCCACCGTGGGTGCCGCGACGGCTGCGGCTGCGGGCTCGCGCAGGATGGGCTGGCCGTCCTTGCGCCAGTACAGTCCATAGGCCCAGCGCGGCAGCGATTCGCTGGGATACCACTTCCCTTGGCCGAAATGCAGCAGGCCCTGCGGCGCATGACGCCGGCGCAGGCGCTCGATCAGTTCCTGCGCCAGCCGCTGTTTGGCGGGGCCGACCGCGGCGGTGTTCCACTCCGCGCCGTCGTAGTCGTCGATCGAGACGAAGGTCGGCTCGCCGCCCATCGTCAATCGCACGTCGCCCGCACACAGGCGCGCGTCCACGGCGTGGCCGAGCCGGTCCACCGCCGCCCACTGCTCCTCGGTGTAAGGCCGGGTGACGCGCGGAGTCTCGCGCACGCGCGTCACGCGCATCTCGTGCGCGAACTCCACCTCGCATTCGTCCACGCTGCCGCTGACCGGCGCCGCGCTCTGTGGCTCCGGGGTCGCGCACAGCGGGATATGGCCTTCGCCGGCGAGCAGGCCGGACGTGGGGTCCAGGCCGATCCAGCCGGCGCCCGGCACGTAGCACTCGGCCCAGGCATGCAGGTCGGTGAAGTCGGCTTCCGCGCCGGACGGGCCGTCCAGCGATTTCACGTCCGGCCGGAGCTGGATCAGGTAGCCGGAGACGAAGCGCGCCGCCAGTCCGAGCTGGCGCAGGCACTGCACCAGCAGCCAGCCGCTGTCGCGGCAGGAACCGGACTTGAGCCGCAGGCTGTCTTCCGGCGTCTGCACGCCGGGCTCCAGGCGGATCAGGTAGCGGATCTCGTTCGCGACCAGGCGATTCAGGTCCACCAGGAAATCCACCGTGCGGCGCGGGCGGCGGTCCACGCGCTGCAGGAAGGCGCCGAGCCGGCGACCGGCCGCGGCCGGCCGCAGGAAGGGCTTCAGCTCCTCCTTGAGCCGGGGCTCGTACTCGAAGGGAAACCGCTCCGCGCTGTCCTCGACGAAGAAGTCGAAGGGGTTGTAGACCGCCATGTCGGCGACCAGGTCCACCTCGACGCTGAACTCGGTGACTTTCTCCGGGAACACGACGCGCGCCTGCCAGTTGCCCTGCGGGTCCTGCAGCCAGTTCAGGAAATGCGGCTTGGGCAGCACGCGCAGCGAGTACGCCTCGACCTTGGTGCGGCAATGCGGCGCGGGGCGCAGGCGCACGACCTGCGGCGACAGGCGCGCTGGCCGGTCGTAGCGGTAAACCGTACGGTGGTGCAGGGCGGCGTGGATGCTCATGCCGCGGTCCGGAAATAGGCGGCCGTCAGCGCCTCGTGCACCTGGCCCAGGCCGATCTGGATCTCGTCCAGCAGCTCGTGCAGGCCCGACTCCACCAGCTTCTCCATGTCGGCGTCCTGCACCACCCCACGCGTGCGCTCCAGCGCGCGTTCGACCGCGCGGTTCGCCGGCAGGCGCGGCAGCGTGGAGCCCGCCGTCGTCAGGCAGAACATGACCGAGCGCGGAAACTCGCGGTTCTGCAACAGGAAGCGCAGCACGCTGGCGCCGGTCACGCGCGTGCGCACGTGGCGGCGGTACATCTGGTACGCCTCCAGCGAGCGCAGCACGCTCATCCACTGGATGTTCTGGAACGGCGAAAGGTCCTCCGCCGCCTGCGGCTGGATCAGCGAGGACGAGCGCACGTCCATGATGCGCGTGGTCATGTCGGCCTGTTCCAGGTTGGTGCCCAGGCGCAGGAACTGGAAGCCGACGTCGCGGCTCATGTTGGACGCGAGCAGGCCGTAGATCAGCAGCGCGTGGTCGATCACGCTGTTGAGGAACTCCAGGCGCTTGGCGCGCGGCAGCGCCTTTTCGCCGCGCTCCTGCACGAACATGTGCAGGTCGTTCAGGTGCTCCCAGGCTTCGCGCGGCGCGCAGTCGCGCACCGTGCGCAGGATCTCGCGCGCGCGGTGCAGGGAACTGGCGATCGAGGCCGGGTTGTCCGGGTCGAGCAGCAGGAAGCGCACGACATTGGTTTCGCCGCACTCGCCGTGGCGCGACTCGAAGTCCTGGCCGGCGCCCAGGATGTGCACCAGCGGCGCCCAGCCCAGCTCCAGCTTGCGCGGGATGTCGAGCAGCAGGTGCGCGTGCACGTTGACCAGGCGCGCGGTGTTCTCGGCGCGCTGCAGATAGCGGCCGAACCAGTAGAGATTGTCCGCGACGCGCGACAGCATCAGCCGGCCTCCGGTTCTTCGACCACCCAGGTGTCCTTGCTGCCGCCGCCCTGCGAGCTGTTGACCACCAGCGAACCCTTGACCATCGCCACGCGCGTGAGTCCACCGGTCGTGACGTAAGCGCTGTCGCCGCGCGACAGGATGAACGGCCGCAGGTCCAGGTGGCGCGGCTCGATCGCGTCGTCGGTCAGCGTCGGCGCGGTGGACAGCGCCAGCGTCGGTTGCGCCATGTAGTTGCGCGGGTTGTCGCGGATCAGCTCCTTGAACTTGTCGCGCTGCGCCTTGGTCGAGGCCGGGCCGACCAGCATGCCGTAGCCGCCGGACTCGTTCGCCGGCTTCACCACCAGCTTGTCCATGTTCGCCAGCACGTGGCTGCGCTGTTTCTCGTCCAGGCACAGCCAGCTCGGCACGTTCGGCAGGATCGGGTCCTCGCCCAGGTAATACTCAATCATTGCCGGCACGTAGGTATAGACGACCTTGTCGTCGGCCACGCCCGCGCCGGGCGCGTTCACCAGCGCGACCTTGCCCTTGAGCCAGGCGCGCATCAGGCCGCGCACGCCCAGTACGGAATCGGGGCGGAATGCCTCGGGGTCGAGGAACAGGTCGTCGATGCGCCGGTAGATCACGTCCACGCGCTGCGGGCCGTAGACCGTACGCATGTAGCAGCAGTCGTCCTCGCCGACGAACAGGTCGGTGCCCTCGACCAGCTCGATGCCCATCTGTTGCGCCAGCCAGCAGTGCTCGAAATAGGCGGAGTTGTAGATGCCCGGCGTCAGCAGCACGACCGTCGGCGCGTCCGCCTTGCGCGGCGACATCGCGCTGAGCATGTCGGAAAGCTGCGCCGGGTAGTCGTCCACCGGCAGGATCGTCGTCGTCTCGAACAGCTCGGGGAACACGCGCTTGGTCACCATGCGGTTCTCGACCATGTACGAGACGCCGGAAGGCACGCGCAGGTTGTCCTCCAGCACGTACAAGGTGCCGTCGGCGTCGCGCACCAGATCGCTGCCGCAGATGTGCGCCCACACCCCATTCTTGGGCTTCATGCCCCGGCACTGGGCGCGGAAATTGGCCGATTCCTTCAGCAGCTCGGCGGGAAAGACCTTGTCGCGGACGATGCGGGCCTCGCCGTAGACGTCCTGGATGAAGTGGTTGAGCGCGGCGGCGCGCTGCTTGAGACCGGCTTCGGTGCGCTGCCATTCGCGGCGCGCGATCGTGCGCGGGATCAGGTCGAACGGCCAGGCGCGATCCACGTTGCGGCCTTCGGAATAGACCGTGAACGTGATGCCCATGGCCTTGATCGCCAGCTCGGCGGCGAGCCGGCGCTCGGCCAGCTCCGGCGCGGGCAGGCTGCCCAGGTAGTCCACCAGGCGTTGCGCCGCCGGGCGCGGCCGCCCGGCCGCGGCGAACAGCTCGTCGTAAGTGGACTCGCAACGATACAGCCGCCAGTCTATCGACATCCGGGACGTCCCCTCCCCAGTTGTTTTCTTGTTGCCCGCACGCCCGATACGCAAGACGCGCGCCATTCCGGTGCGCCCTTGCGCAACGCAAGCTCGGCGAGGCGGGCCGCGGCGCGGCCGACGGATCACCTCATCGAGCCTGTGCCCTCCAGGGCAAGAATGAACTCCCAATGTTCCGGGCTCACCGGCATCACCGACAGCCGGCTTCCCGGAGCCAACAGCTTGAACCCTTTCAGCCGCTCCGTCTGCGCGCGCAGATTCGCCAGCGGCACCGGCCGCGCCAAGTGCCGCTTGTAGCGCACGTCCACGAGATACCAGCGCGGCTCCTCGGGCCTGGCCGCCGCATCGTAGTGCTTGGACTTGCGATCGAATTGCGATGGATCGGGATAGGCGGGAGTCGCGATCTCCATGATCCCGTAGATGCCCGGCTCCTCGCAGTTCGAGTGATACATGAACGCCAGATCGCCCACATTCATCCGGTCGCGCATGTAGTTGCGTGCCAGGTAGTTGCGCACGCCGTCCCAGGGCTCGATCTGCCGGGGGCGGGCCTTGAGCGCGTCGATGCCGAAGGCCTCGGGTTCGGATTTCATCAGCCAGTAGGCCATCGCGGTCCTCGGAAAAGCAGGGTGCCGCGCTCGGTCGCGACGGCGTCCAGGCGCACGTCGTGCGGCGCGGCGGGGATGTCGGGAGCTTGCTGCGCGGCGTAGGCATAGCCAAGCAGAAACGGCCGTCGGTAGGCGCGCGGGAAGTCGAGGGCGCGGTCGTAGTAGCCGCCGCCCATCCCCAGGCGGTGGCCGCGGACATCGAAGCCCACCAGCGGCAGGACGATCAGGTCCATCTGCCGCGGCGCGCGCTGCGGCCAGCGCGCGGCAGGCTCCGCCAGGGTGTAGCGGTTGCGGCGCAGCGGCGTGCCGGGCGTAAGGCGGATGAAATGCATGCGGCCGTCGGCGAGGACCTTGGGCACGTACACCTGACGGCCGCTGGCGACCAGCGCGCGCACCAGCGGCTTGGTGCCCAGCTCGTGGCCGGCGGAAAGGTACACGGCGATGTGGCGCGACCCGCGCAGGGCGGGCAGGCGCAGCAGTCGGCGCAGAGCCTCGATGGCGGCGCGCCGGCGCTGGGCGGGAGGGATTGCGGCGCGGACGCGCCGCAGGCGACGGCGCAAAGCCGCTTTCTGCTCCACGAGGGTTTGGCTGACGGGTTCAGGCATGAACGTCCGGACCGGTCGGCAAGATTCCCGCCCCCTCCGCAGGGGGCGGGACAGGGTGGGGGTGTCGAACAACGAGGTTCCCGCATTCCGGATGCGCGCTTGCGCGCATCCGAAAAGTGGTGTCTCCCGCCTGTGCCGTCATAGGTCTTCGACCTTGAGACAGAGTCTCAAGTGGGTGCCGCGCCGTGTGTTCGGGCTTTCCGCTGCAAGGCGGACCTGCGCTCCCCACGCGGGTTTGGCTCCCTGGGTGACGCAATAGGCTCAAGGGGTTCCCGACCGACGTCGTGCACCGCAGGAGACACCGGGCCTAGTTTCCCGATTCCGGGCGGCAGTGTCCAGCGCTTCGGCGGGCCATGCCTGTGGGCAGTCGCTACTGCCGGCAGGCGCGCTCTTCAGTCCGCCGCCAGGGTCGAGTCGATGTCCAGCTTGAGCTGCCGGACCCGTTCCAGCAGCTCGCCCGCCGGCCCCTGGGCGATGCCTTCGACGCCGCGGATCGCCAGCAGCTCGCGCGCGATGTTCAACGCCACCATCACCGCGATGCGTTCTGCGCCCAGCGCCTTGCCGCGCTTGCGGATGGTGCTCATGCGCTCGTTGACGTACTCGGCCGAGGCGACCAGCGCCTCGTGCTCCTCCGGCGGGCACTCGACCGTGTATTCCTTGCCCATGATGCGCACGGGCACGGTGAGCTTCTTGCTGTCGGGGACGGGCGCGCGGCTCACGTGTCCTGCTCCTCCAGCGTGCGGATGCGCTCGATGACGCCCTCGATGCGCTTGCGCAGCTCGGCGTTGATGGCGAGCAGGCGGTCGCGCTCCTGCAGGGCGCGGCGGCGCTCCAGGCGCGCCTGCTGGTAGGCGGCCATCAGGCGCTGCACGCGCTCTTCAAGCTGGGCGAGTTCCTGCTCAAACATGCCGGGGACCATGACGGAAGGCAAAAAGTATAGTGCAAGCGTGGGACTTCCACCGTCGGGGAATCGCCGAACCCAATGAAAACGGCCCGACGCCTGAGCGCCGGGCCGTACGAAGGCCCTTATTGCAGGAGCAGGAACAGCGCGCCGCTGCCGCGGCGGACGTGCAGCAGCAGCTCGCCTTGCTTGACGCTGGCCAGCTTCTCGAAATCGGCCATGCCCTCGATCGGGTGCCGGTTGACGCCGATGATGATGTCGCTCTGGCGCAGGCCGGAGCGCGCCGCCGGCGACCGCGGGTCGACCTTCTGCACCACCACGCCGCGCAGGTCCTCGCCGGCCGGCGTGTTGCTCTCGTCCAGGGGCGCAAACGTGGCGCCGGCCAGGCGCGGGTGCAGGTCGCCGCCGGCGGCCGCCTGCTCGGTGTCCTTGCCGATGACGACGCCGACGTTGCGCGGCTTGCCGTCGCGCAGGATCTTGAGGTCGACCTTCTCGCCCACACGCATCAGCCCCACCATGTTGCGCAACTGGGCGAAGCTCTGGATGGTGCGGGCGTTGGCCTCCAGGATCACGTCCTCGCTCTTCAAGCCGGCCTTGGCCGCGGGCGAGTTGGGGATCACGCGCGTGATGACCGCGCCGCGCGTGTCGGCCAGGCCGAAGGCCTTGGCCAGCTCCGGCGAGATGTCCTGGCCGGTGATGCCGATGCGGCCGCGCTGGACGCTGCCGTAGGTGATGAGCTGGCTCATCACCGACTTGGCCAGGTGCACCGGGATGGCGAAGCCCAGGCCGATGTTGCCGCCGGAGCGCGAGTAGATGTTGCTCGGCACGCCGACCAGCTCGCCCTTGAGGTTGACCAGCGCGCCGCCGGAGTTGCCGGGGTTGATCGAGGCGTCGGTCTGGATGAAGTCCTCGTAGCCGCCCTCGGTGACGCCGGTCTGGCGGCCCAGCCCGCTGACGATGCCGCTGGTCACGGTCTGGCGCAGGCCGAACGGCGAGCCGATGGCGACGACGAAGTCGCCCACCTCCAGCTTCTCCGAGTCGCCCATCGGCAGCCCCTTGAGGCCGCCGGCCTTGATCTGGAGCACGGCGATGTCGGTCAGCGGATCGCGGCCGATCAGCTTGGCGTCGAACACGCGGTCGTCGGACAGGCGCACCTTGATCTCGTCGGCGTTTTCGACCACGTGGTTGTTGGTCAGCACGAAGCCCTTGGCCGCGTCGACGATGGTGCCGGAACCGATCGACTGGAACTCGCGCTCCTGCGGCTGGTCGGGCAGGTCGAAGAAGCGGCGGAAGAACGGGTCGTCGAGCAGCGGGTTGCGGATCTCGACCTTGGACGTGACGGAGATGTTGACCACTGTCGGCAGCACGTCCTTGAGCATCGGCGCCAGGCTCGGCGTGGACGCGAGCACGCCGGGCGGCACCTGCGCGGGCGCCGGCGACGGGAGCGTGGCGACGAGCAGGGCGGCGACAACAAAGGCAGGTACGAGAGATTTCATCGGTTCGGAGCGTGACATGGATATTGTTGTAATGGATGCGGGGACCGCGGGATCGGTCGCAGCTTGGACCGGCCTCGCGCGCCGCGGGTTCCGCCTCAGGTGGCGCCGACCTTGTAGGTCGGCTTGCGGCCGCGCGCGCGCGCCGGCTTGCGCATCAGCTTGAGCGGCGTGTCGGCCGGACGCAGCCGCGGGTTCAGGCTGTAGCGGCCGGACAGCCTGGCGTGCGCCAGCACGTGGCCCTCGATCGCCTTGCGCACGTCCTTGGCGGCGAAGCCGTCCTTGACCGGGCACTTGTCCAGGTCGGTGGCGAACAGCTCGAAGCGATAGTGATGCACGCGCGCGTCGTTCCACGGCGGGCAGGGGCCGTCGTAGCCGAGGTACGCGCCTTCCATGGCCGGATCGCCCTTGAACCAGCCGGTGTAGTCGTTGAGGCCCTGGCGCGCGCCTTCCGGGCCTGCCGGATCGCGCTTGCCTTTGGCGGCCACGCCCTGGCTGCATGCGCCTTCCTCCAGCGCGCACCGGCCGGCCGGGATGTCCACCACGACCCAGTGGATGAAGTCGGCGCGCGGCAGGGCGGCGGAAACCTCGCGGCCTTCCTTGTTGACGTCGTCCGGCCGCGTCGGCGCGTCGATGTCGGTGCAGATCAGCACGAAGCTGCGCGTGGCCGGCGGCGCGCCGGTCCAGGCCAGGTGCGGGTTGCGGTTGGCCGCCAGCCGCACGTGCCGCCTGGGATCGCGCAGCGCGAACGCGCAGCGCGCCGGGATTGTTCCGCCGTCGCGAAAGCTGTTGCTGGTCAGTCGCATGGCTTCTCCTCGTCAGAGTTTGTCGACCGGAACCTCCGGCAGGCCGCGCAGACGCGGCCACGCCGGCGGGAGCGCGCGCCAGCGCGTCTGCAAGGACGCGAGGCCGCCGGCGAGCCGCTCGCTCAACGGGCGGTGGCGCTTGAAGTGCACCTCGTGGATATCCGCGTCGCCGGCGCGCTCCAGCAAATAATCGTCGCTCGTTTTCAACTCGTCCACCAGCTTGTGCGCCAGCGCGCGGGTGCCGAACCAGTGTTCGCCGGTGGCGACCTGCTCGATGGGGACCTGCGGACGGTTGTCGGCGACGAAGGACTTGAACAGCGCGTGCGTGTCCTCCAGCTCCTCGCGGAATTTCTTGCGCGCCGCCTCGGTGTTCTCGCCGAACAGGGTCAGGGTGCGCTTGTACTCGCCGGCGGTGTGCAGCTCGAAGTCGACGTCGTGCTTCTTGAGCAGGCGGTTGAAATTCGGCAGCTGCGCGATCACGCCGATCGAGCCGACGATGGCGAACGGCGCCGCCAGGATGCGGTCGGCCACGCAGGCCATCAGGTAGCCGCCGCTGGCGGCGACCTTGTCCACCGCCACGGTCAGCTTGATCTTCTTCTCGCGGATGCGCGCGAGCTGCGAGGCCGCCAGGCCGTAGCCGTGCACCAGGCCGCCCTCGCTCTCCAGGCGCACCATCACCTCGTCCTTGGGCTGCGCGACCTGCAGCACGGCGCTGATCTCCTCGCGCAGCGAGGCGACGGCGGAGGCGTGCAGGTCGCCGTGGAAGTCGAGCACGAACATGCGCGGCCGCGGCGCCAGCTGGCCGTGCTTGCGCGCCCTGGCCTCCTCCTTGTCCTTCTTCCGGCGCTCCTTGTCCAGGTGCTTCAGCTCGTCCGGCGTCAGCAGTGAGTGGTTGAGCACGTGCGCCATGTCGCGCAGGCGCTCGTTGACGTTCTTGATCTCCAGGCGATCGCCGACATGCGCGCGGATCTGGTGGACGAGATTCGCGATGGCGGCGGCCGCCACCACGATCGCGGCCAGGATCGTGAGCGTCTTGGCCAGGAACAGGCCGTAATCGAAGAGAAAGTCCGTCACGCGGCGGAACCCCGGGAAAGGCGGCGGAGAAGGGCGCCTATCCTACCGCAGCGCCGCCGGCGAAACGCTTTGCGCGCCCATATCTTGCGCGCACAACTTGATGCACCGGGCGCACCCCGCTAGGCTTCGTCTGTTATGAGGTCCAACGGGGGCTGGACATGAAGAATTGCTTGGGGGCGCTGCCGCGGCTGGTGCTGGTCGCGGCTGCGTGTTTCGGTGCTGCTGCGCAGGCCCAAGGCGGCGACGCCGACAGCGACGGCGTGCCGGACGCGCAGGACGCCTGCCCCTACACCACGCCGGGCGTCGCCGTCGATCTGCGCGGCTGCCCGGAATCGGGCGACGAGGACGCCGACGGCATCGCCGACGTGCGCGACGAATGCCCGTATTCGCCGCCGCGCTCCCTGGTCGACGACAAGGGTTGTGCGGTGGACACCGATTTCGACGGCATCCCGGACGGCATCGACCGCTGCGGCGACACCGAGCTGGGCGCCAAGGTGAACCTGGAAGGCTGCGCCCAGGGCCAGAAGCCCGGCGCGCCCTCGGCAACCGCGCAGCAGGAGCCGGCGCCCGCGCCGGAAGCGCCACCTGCGCCGGCCGCGGCGCCGGCCGAGCCGCCGGTACCGGCCGAATCGGAACCTGCGGTGACGGCCGTGCCGGCCGCGCCGGAGCCGGCGGCCGAGGCGGTGCCTGCCGCCGCCGCGCCGGTGGCTTCTGTACCGGAGCCGGCTGCGGCACCGGAGACGCCCGCGCCGGTGGCGGCGCCGCCGCGCGCTCCGGCGCCCAGGCGACCGGCCGCGCCCGCCATCCGCACCTATCCGATAGGCTCGGCGCCCAAGCCGGGCGAAGCCGCGCCGCCGCGTTCGCGTCCGGCGCCGCCGGCGGCCGCTCCCGCTCCCGCACCGGCGGGCGAGGTCCTGACCGAGATCGAAGTGCCGGTGCGGCGTGCCGGGGCGCCCGCGCCCTCGGTGCGGATCGAGGCGCCGGCGGCGGATGCCGAAGCGCCGGTCACGGTCATCGAGATTCCGGTGTCGTCGGCCGCGCCGGAGCGCCGGCCGGCGATCGAGACGCAGACCGCGGTCGAAGCTGTGCCGATGGCGCCGGTCGCGGAGGCGGCCGCCGCGCCTGCCGCACCCGCTGCCGCGCCCGCCGTGGAACCCGCACCGGCGGCAGCCGCTCCGGTCGCGCCCGTATCTGTGCCGGCACCGGCGGTGGACGCGGCACCGGCACCCGCCCCGGCCCCCGCGCCGGCGCAGCCGCCCAAGGCAGTCGCCGGGCCGGTGTACTTGTATGGCCGGCCGATCGTCGTGGTGCCGGCGGGACCGCGCGCGCAGCGCGAGCGCAACCCCTTGCCGCCGGCCGCGACCTCCGCCGCGACGCCGGCGGCGGCCGCGCCCGCGGCCGGCACCGCCATCGACGGCGGCGCCACGTTCCGTCCGCAGCGCGCGCACTTCGCGTCCGGCAGCCAGGAGATCACGGCCTATTCCATGGGCGTCCTCGACGGCGTCGCGCTCAGCATGAAGGCGGTGCTGGCTGCGCACCCGGACGCGCGGTTCGGCATCGTCGGCTACGCCGATCCCGGAACGGAAGCCGCCAGCGCGGCCGGCCTGTCGCAGAAGCGCGCCGAGGTTGTGCGCAGCTATCTGGTGTCGAAGGGCGTGGACGGCGCCCGCCTGCACACCCGCGCGGCCGGTACCGTCGAGCCGCTGCGCGCGGCCGGCGACGCCGACGCGGCACGCCTCAACCCGCGCGTGGAGATCCACGCGCTGAACTGAGTCGTTACAGCCAGCCCTGCAGGTTGCGCCAGGCGATGTTCGCCAGCGCCTGGACGTGCGCCGCGCCGTCGTTGAGCGCAGGGATGTAGCGCAGTTCCTGCCCGCCCGCAGCCATGAAGGCCTCGCGGTTGCGGATCGCGATCTCTTCCAGGGTTTCCAGGCAGTCCGCCGCG
>JACPFV010000042.1 GCA_016182805.1 Gammaproteobacteria bacterium | reverse complement strand
GCCGCCCAGCAACTCCAAACCGCACGGAGAAAACTCTTCCAGTCCATCGCCGAGCAGGAGCAGCGTCGCGCCTGACGCTACCCCTCCCGCTCCAGATTCACCCCCCCCGTTTCAGACTCATTTACGGATTGGAAAATACTCGAACTATGCGTCGGGAACGAATTGTGGCGAGCGCAGCGAGCCCGAAGGGCGTGGCCCAGGACGGGCCGCGCCACTGCGCATGATCCACGTCGCCCTCTACCAGCCTGAGATCCCGCCCAACACCGGCAACATCATCCGCCTGTGCGCCAACACCGGCGCGCAATTGCATCTGATCCGACCGTTCGGCTTCTACCTGGACGACCGCGCGGTCAAGCGCGCCGGCCTGGACTACCACGAGCTGGCCGCCGTGCGACAGCACGACAGCCTGGACGCCCTGCGCGCGGCCCTGCCCGGCGCGCGCTGGCTCGCCCTGTCCACGCGCGGCACGACCCGCTACGACTGCGTGCGCTACGCGCCAACGGATGTGCTGCTGTTCGGCCCGGAAACGCGCGGGCTGCCGCAGGAGCTGCTCGAAAGCCTGCCGCCGGAACAGCGCCTGCACCTGCCGATGCGGCCGGGCAGCCGCAGCCTGAACCTGTCCAACGCCGTGGCAGCGGTGGTCTACGAGGCCTGGCGGCAGATGGGGTTTGGGGGCGCGGCGTAGCGCTCAGTGCCGCTCGGCCCGCGGCGGCCGCGTGGCGAGGTTCTTCACCGCCTCGATCGGGCTGATCTCGCCGGCCAGCACGCGCACCACCTGCTCGGTGATGGGCATGTCCACGCCCAGGCTTTGCGCGCGATGCAGCACCTCCGGCGCCACGCGCACGCCTTCGACCACCTGCTTGATCTCGGCCAGGGCCTGCTGCAGCGTCTTGCCCTGCGCCAGCGCCAGGCCCATGCGACGGTTGCGCGACTGGTTGTCGGTGCAGGTCAGCACCAGGTCGCCGAGACCGGCCAGGCCCATGAAGGTCTCGCGGCGGCCGCCCAGCGCCTCGCCCAGGCGCATGATCTCGGCCAGGCCGCGCGTGATGAGCGCGGCGCGCGTGTTGGCACCCAGGCCGATGCCGTCGGCGATGCCGACGCCGATGGCGAGCACGTTCTTGACCGAGCCGCCGACCTCGACGCCGACCACGTCGTCCGAGGAGTAGGCGCGAAAGCCGCCGCCGTGCAGGGCGTTGACCACCTGTTCGGCGTAGGCCGTGTCGGCGGAGGCGACCGTGACCGCGGTCGGCAGGCCCTGGCCCAGCTCCCTGGCGAAGGTCGGGCCGGACACCACCGCCATGCGGTATGCGCCGCCCAGCACGCTTTCGAACACCTCGTGCACCAGGCGGCCGGTCTTCGGCTCCAGGCCCTTGCAGGCGCAGATCAGGCCCTGGCCGGGGCGCAGGTGCGGCTTCATGGCGTCGAGCAGCTCGTGCAGGGCGTGGCTCGGCACCGCGATCAGCACCTCGTCGGCGCCGGCGACGGCGCGGCCGAGGTCCGGCTCGACCGCCAGGTTCTTGGGGAACTTGCAGCCGGGCAGGTATTCCTTGTTCTCGCGGTCCTGCTCCAGCTCGCGCAGTTGCCCGGCATTGCGGCCCCACAGCAGGGTCGGATGCCCGCGCCGCGCCAGATGCACCGCCAGCGCCGTGCCGAAGGAGCCGGCACCCAGCACGGCGATGCGTTCTATTTGTTGTTCCGCCGCGGAATGCGGGCTCATGTCAGTGCGCCCGCACCGCCTCGGGGGGCGCCTGGTTCTTGGCGACGTGCTCCTGGTACAGGGCGTCGAAGTTCACCGGCTGCAACAGCAGCTGCGGGAAGCCGCCGCGCTGCACGAGATCGGCCACCGCCTCGCGCGCGAACGGGAACAGGATGCCGGGGCAGTACGCGCCCAGCACCGCCTGGCGCTCCTTGGCGTCGGCGACGCCCTTGACCAGGAACACGCCGGACTGGTGCACCTCGACCAGGAACGCCACGTCCTTGTCGAGCTTGACCGTCACCGTCACGGTCAGCGTCACCTGGTGCTGCTCCGGCGCCAGCGCCTGCAGCGCCGTGCCGATCTGCACGTCCACCTGCGGCTGCCACGGGCGCGTGAACACCGCCGGCGCCCCCGGCACCTCCAGGGACGCGTCCTTGAGGTAGATCTTTTGCAGGACCACCTGCTTGTTGTTGTCGCTCATCGGTTCCCGTCTTGTCGGCTTCTCAGTTGGCGCCGCGCGCGACCTCGCGCAGCAGCGGGTCCAGCCCCCCCTGGCCGTCCAGCGCGCGCAGATCGTCGTAGCCGCCGACGTGGCGGTCGCCGATGAAGATCTGCGGCACCGTGTGGCGGCCGGTCTTTTCCTGCATCTCGGCACGCCGCGCGGCGTCGCCGTCCACCGGAATCTCCTCGAACGCAACGCCCTTGGACTTGAGCAGCCGGCGCGCCATCACGCAGAACGGGCACCAGCGCGTCGAGTACATCAGGACGCGGATCATTTGGTCGTGACCGGCAGGCTGGCGCCGATCCAGCCGTTGAGGCCGCCGCGCATCGGGTAGACCTCCGGCACGCCGGCCTTCTTGAGCTTTTCCGAAGCCTGCGCGGCGACGCTGCCGAGCGCGCAGTACAGCAGCACCGGCTTGTCCGGCGACTTGGCAAGCTCCTTGACCCGCTCGTCGAGCTTGGCGAACGGGATGTTGACCGCATGCAGCAGGTGGCCGCGCTTGTAGTCGGCGTGGGCGCGCAGGTCGACGATGATCGGGTCGCGGTCGTTGATCAGGCGCACCGCCTCCAGCGGCGACAGGCGCTTGCCGCCGGTCATCGCGCCGACGATCTCGTTGGCCGCGACGAGCACGAGCGCCGCGCCCAGCGCCGAGAACAGGTAGGGGTGATTGCCGAAAAACTCGAGAAACGGGTCCATTTCAACTTCCGAGGGGAAACAAGCGAACAACGCTTATCATTATCGCATGCCCGCTTTGCGCCGATGGATGTGCCTGATCCTGCTTGCCGCCATCGGCGCGACCGCGCCGCCGGCCGCCGCCCAGGCCCAGTCGCGCGACCTCAAGGCCAGCGCCCAGGAGCTGGAACGCGCGCGCGCGCGCATCCAGGCCCTGCAGACCCGGCTCGACCGCGACCGCGGCCGCCAGGACGAACTGCGCGGCCAACTGGAACAGACCGAGCGCCGCATCGCCGACATCGCCGCCGGCCTGCGCGAGCTGAACGAGGACATCCGCCGCCAGGCCGCGGAGGTCAAGCGCATCCAGGCCGAGCGCGGCGAGGCCGAGCGCGCCCTGCGCGCGGAGCGCCAGGCCCTGGCGCGGCAGGTGCGCGCGGCCTACGTCATCGGCCAGCGCGGCAAGACCAAGCTGGTGCTCAACCAGGACCGCATGCCGCAGCTGAGCCGCGTCGTCACGTACTACGACTACCTGCACCGCGTGCGCGCCGGGCACATCGAGCGCATCGGCCTGCAGGTCGAGCGCCTGCTCGGCCTGGAGCGGCGGCTCAAGGCCGAGTCGGAGCGCCTGCAAACCCTGCGCAACCGCCAGACCGGCGCCTTGCAGGCGCTGGAAGCGGGGCGCGCCGAGCGCCGCCAGACGCTCAAGACCCTGGCGGCGCGCATCCGCAACGAGGCCGGCGAGCTGAAACAGCTCCAGGCCAACGAGCAGGAGCTGCGCGGCCTGCTGAACTCGCTGCGCGACGCGCTGTCCGACATCCCGTTGGACCTGGGTAGAGGGCGGCCGTTCGGCAAGCTCAAGGGCCGCCTGCCGTGGCCGCTGCGCGGCAAGCTGCTGGCCCGCTTCGGCGCGCCCAAGGTGGGCGACAAGCTGCGCTGGAACGGCGTGTGGATCCAGGGCCAGGAGGGCGACCCGGTGCGCGCCGTGGCGCGCGGTCGCGTGGCGTATGTCGGCTGGATGCACCGCTACGGGTTGATCGTGGTGCTCGAGCACGAGGGCGGGTATTACACCCTGTATGGCCACAACCAGAGCGTCACCGCGCAGCTCGGCGAATGGCTCGACCCCGGCGACGCGCTGGCGCGCGTCGGCGACAGCGGCGGGCACTCGCGCACCGGCCTGTATTTCGAGATCCGCAAGGGCACCGACGCGCTCGATCCGCGCCAGTGGCTGGCGCGCTAAGGACCTGTTTCCAAAAGGCTTGTTCCAGCCCGTCGGCATGTGGATAGGATTGCCTCATACCGGGGTCTCAGGGTACGGGCTATGGTAGGCTTGCATGGTCGTTGATCGTTCTGCCTTGGAGCGCCTGATTTCCATGTTGTCTTCCTTGCGCGTCCCGCTTGCGCTCGCCTTGGGCGTGACCTTGGGTGCCAGCGTCACCCTGACCCACAACGTCCTGGCGGAGAAGGAAAAACCCGAGGCGCTGCCGCTCAAGGATTTGCAGACCTTCGTCGAAATCCTGAACCGCGTGAAGAGCGACTACGTGGAAGAGATTTCCGACGAGGCGCTGCTGGAGAACGCCGCGCGCGGCATGCTCGCCGGCCTCGACCCGCACTCCGCCTACCTCGACAAGGAGGAGTTCAGGGAGATCAACATCTCCACGTCGGGCAAGTTCGGCGGCCTGGGCATCGAGGTGCAGCTGCAGAACGGCTTCGTGCGCGTGGTCGCCCCGATCGACGACACGCCGGCGGCGCGCGCGGGCATCCAGCCGGGCGACCTGATCGTGAAGATCGACGAGGCCTCGGTGAAGGGCATGACGCTGACCGAGGCGGTGCAGAAGATGCGCGGCGAGCCCGGCACCAAGATCACGCTGACCCTGCTGCGCGAAGGCGTGGCGCAGCCGTTCGCGGTGGAGATGAAGCGCGACGTCATCAACGTGTCCAGCGTGCGCGCGCGCATGCTGGAGCCGGGCTTCGGTTACGTGCGCGTCACCACCTTCACCACCTCTACCGGCCGCACCCTCAACGAGGAGCTGTCCAAGCTCAAGAAGCAGACCGGCGGCGACCTGCGCGGACTGATCCTGGACCTGCGCAACAACCCCGGCGGCGTGCTCAACGGCGCGGTCGAGGTCGCCGACGTGTTCCTGGACAAGGGCGGCATCGTCTCGATCAAGGGCCGCGAGCGCGACGCCAATCGCGAGTTCAACGCCACGCCCGGCGACGCGCTCAGCGGCCGGCCGATCGTGGTCATGATCAACGCCGGCAGCGCCTCCGCCTCCGAGATCGTCGCCGGCGCGCTGCAGGACCACCAGCGCGGCGTGCTGGTCGGCGCCAAGAGCTTCGGCAAGGGCTCGGTGCAGACCATCGTGCCGTTGCAGAACGATTCCGCGATCAAGCTCACCACCGCGCGTTACTACACGCCCAGCGGCCGCTCGATCCAGGCCGACGGCATCGAGCCGGACATCAGCATCCGCCCGGTCAAGGTCACGCGCGACAACGACGCCAACCCGGACGTCGAGCCGATCAGCGAGGCCGATCTGCGCGGCCGCCTGGACGGCGACCCGAAGAAGAATGGCGCCGACGACACCGCCGAGCGCAAGAAGAAGCTGGAATCGGAGCAGCAGCTCGCCGAGACCGACTACGCGCTGTACGAGTCGCTGAACCTGCTCAAGGGCATGGCGATCCTGCGCGGCAAGCCCTGAGCCCCCGATGGCGGCGCGCCATGGGGGATGGCTCGCCGCGGTTTCCGCCGCCCTGCTGGCGGGCTGTGCCGGCATGCCGACCACGATCAAGCCGCCGGTCGCCGGCAAACTGGCCACGCACCTCGACTCCGCGCCGGCGCAGCAGACGTTGCCGGCAATCGGCCTCATCATCGACGACCTCGGCGAACAGCGCGCCGCCGGCGAGCGCGCGCTGGCCCTGCCGGGCGCCGTCGCCTGCGCCTTCCTGCCGCACACGCCGCACGCACGCCGCCAGGCGCGGCACGCGCGCGAAAACGGCCACGAAGTCCTGCTGCACCTGCCGCTGGAGCCGGAAAGCCCGCGCGCCAGCCCGATCCCCACGCGCCTCAACCGCGACAGCGGCCGCCCGGAGCTGCGCCGCCGCCTCGATGCCGCGCTGGACTCGGTGCCGCACGCGGCCGGCGTCAACAATCATCAGGGCAGCCTGTTGACGCAGAGCGCCGCGCACATGGACTGGCTGATGGCCGCGCTGCGCGAGCGCGGCAGCCTGTACTTCGTTGACTCGCGGACCACGCCGCGCAGTCTTGCCTATGCCCGCGCGCGCGCCGAGGGCGTGGCGGCTGCCGCGCGCGATGTGTTCCTCGACGTGGACGCGGACGCCGATGCGGTGCGTCGCCAGTGGCAGCGGCTGCTGCGCCTGGCCCGCCGCCGCGGCAGCGCGCTGGCGATCGGCCATCCCTACCCGTCCACGCTCGAAGTCCTGGAGCGGGAGCTGCCGCGCCTGGCCGCGGCCGGGGTGCGCCTGGTGCCGCCGTCGGAGCTGATCCGGATCCGCGGCGGCGCGGTGCGCGACCCGGTGCGGCTGCGGCTCGCCGACCGCCTCGCGCCGCTGGTCGTGGCCGCCGGCCGCTGAACGGCGTTACGCCGGCGCACGGGCGGCGGCGTATATTGGGAAGCGGTATCTGGTGGCCGGAGGGACCATGCGCAATGCCCCCGAGATCGCATCGCGGGCCGGTTGCGGCGGCAACCCGCCATGGCGGCGCTCGCGGTAGGCGCGACCCGCACGTACGGGCCGGTGCAGGCGGCGCGCGCCTCCGCCGACGAAAAGAACGCCGACAAGCTCACCCCGGAGCAGCGCGAGGAACTGCGCAAGTTGCAGTCGCGCGACCTCCAGGTGCGCGCGCACGAGCAGGCGCATTCCGCGGTCGGCGGCGCCTTCGCCGGCGCGCCGAGCTACACCCTGGTGCGCGGCCCCGACGGCACGCTGTACGCGGTCGGCGGCGAGGTGGACATCGACGCCTCGCCGGTACCGGACGATCCGGCAGCCACCATCGCCAAGCTGCGCACGGTGCAGGCCGCCGCGCTGGCGCCGGCCGACCCGTCGCCGCAGGACCGGCGCGTCGCGGCGCGCGCCGCACAGGGCATCGTCGGCGCCAGCCTGGAACTGGCCGCGCAGGAGCGCGAGGAGAAGAAGGAGAACCCGGCGATCCGTGCGTACCGCTCGGCGGCGGGCGACGAGGGCGAACGTCCGGGAGGGCTGATCGAGGCGGTGGCCTAAGTGCCGTCGCGGTGCGCGCGCCAATACAGCCACAGGCCGGCCAGCGCGCCGATCCAGCTCAGCGCCGGCGCGCCGTCCCACATCGGCTTGGCGTAGCCGTCCAGCGCGTAGATCACCGCCGCCGCGATCAGCAGCGTGCTGCCGGCGATCATCAGCACGTTGCGGCGGTTGCCGGCGCGGATCTCGTCGCGCAGGCTGTCCACCGCGTGCCGCGACATGCCGCCGCCCAGCTCGCCGCGCTCCAGGCGCTTCAGGGCGCGGTGCGCCAGCTCCGGCAGGGTCTCCGCCAGTTCCGGGATCTGCACGCGCGCGCGCTCGAACATCGCGGCCGGGCCGAGCCGGTTCTTCATCCACTCTTCCATGATCGGCTTGGCGGTCTTCCAGAGGTCCAGCTCCGGGTAGAGCTGGCGGCCCAGCCCCTCGACCTGGAGCAGGGTCTTTTGCAGCAGCACGAGCTGCGGCTGCACGTGCATGTTGAAGCGCCGCGCGATCTGGAACAGGCGCAGCAGGAAGAAGCCGAAGGAGATGTCCTTGAGCGGGCGGTTGAAGATCGGCTCGCACACCGTGCGGATCGCGGCCTCGAACTCCTCCACGCGCGTGCCGCTGGGCACCCACTCGCTCTCCAGGTGCAGCTCGGCCACGCGCCGGTAGTCGCGGTTGAAGAACGCCAGGAAGTTCTCGGCCAGGTAGCGCTGGTCGCTGAGCGTGAGCGTGCCGACGATGCCGAAGTCCACCGCCAGGTAGCTCGGCTTCCTCGGCTCGGCCGCGTCCACGAAGATGTTGCCGGGGTGCATGTCCGCGTGGAAGAAATTGTCGCGGAACACCTGGTTGAAGAAGATCTCCACGCCGCGCTCGGACAGCACCTGGAAGTCCACGCCCAGGCCGCGCAGGCGGTCCAGCTCGCGGATCGAAATGCCGTTGAGGCGCTCCATCACCAGCACGTCGGGGCGCGTGTAGTCCCAGAACACGTGCGGGTGGTAGATCAGCTCCGAACCGAGCCAGTTGCGGCGCAGCTGCGAGCAGTTGGCGCCCTCGCGCATCAGGTCCAGCTCGTCGAAGATCACCTTCTCGTACTCGGCGACCACGTCGCGCGTGCGCAGCCGGCGCGCGTCCGGCAGCCACTTCTCGGCGAACTCGGCCAGCGCGTAGAGCAGGTTCACGTCCTCCTGGATCGCCTCGGCGATGCCGGGGCGGATCACCTTGACCACCACCTCCAGCCCGGGGTCGTCGGCCGCCTGCGGCCGCAGGCGCGCGGCGTGCACCTGCGCCACCGAGGCCGAGGCCATCGGCGTCACGTCGAACTCGGCGAACAGCTCCTCGACCTTGCGGCCCAGCGCGCGCTCGACCGTGGCCTTGGCCACCTCGCCGGGGAACGGCGGCACGCGGTCCTGCAGCTTGGCCAGCTCGACGGCGACGTCGGCCGGCAGCAGGTCCGGCCGCGTGGACAGCGCCTGGCCGAACTTGATGAACACCGGCCCCAGCTGCTCCAGCGCCAGGCGCAGGCGCTCGCCGCGCGGCCGGTCGGTGCGCGTCGCCGGGCGGCCGAGGAATTCTCCAAGGCCGTATTTGCGCATGACGCGCTGGATCTGCCAGATGCGCCGCAAGCGGGCGAGTTTCATTGTTCGTCTTTCGCGGTCGGGGATTGGGGATTCGCGCGCTGTTCCAGAAGGCGCAGCCGCGCCTCCAGGCGGTCGGCGCGCTCGCGCACCGCGTCGACCTCGTCCATCCACTTCTCGACGTCGGCGCGGTGCACGAGATCGTAGGTCTCCTCGCGCAGGTACTCGGCGGCGTCCAGCGACAGCGTCGCGGCGGCGCGGCGCGTCCAGCCGAGCAGGCCGCGCGCCAGCTCGGTGACGCGGTGCGCGGCGGCGTCGCCGGTGAGCTTGGCCACCATCTCCTCGGGGTCGAAGCCGACGCCGGCCAGGATGCGGTTGAAGCGCGCCAGCACCTCGACCTCGCCCTCGACCTGGAGCCCCTGCGGCAGGCCGCCCTCGCCCTCGGCCACGCGCCAGGCCTCGCGCAGCAGCCGCGCCGGCGAGCCGGAGACCGTCACCGCTGCGGGCGGCTCGCCGCCGGCCATCACCTGCACGCCGCCGGCGTGCGGCTGCAAAACGAAGTGCCAGTCCAGGCCGTCGACGCGCAGGGCGATGCGCTGTTCGGCCATCTGCGCGCACTGCGCCAGCGCCGACGGCTCCAGCCGCAGGTAGCGGTTGAGCGCCACCTCCAGGGCAGCGCACAGCAGCGCGGGCGCGGCCATCAGACGCGGTAGCCGCGATGCACCGCGACGATGCCGCCGGTGAGGTTGTAGACCTGGCAGCGCGACAGGCCGGCCGCTTCCATCATCTTCTTCAGCGTTTCCTGGTCCGGGTGCATGCGGATGGACTCGGCGAGATAGCGGTAGGCGCCCTCATCCTGCGCCACCACCTTGCCCAGCAGCGGCAGCACCTTGAACGAATACTCGTCGTACAGCTTGCCCAGTGCGCCGTTGAGCGGCTTGGAGAACTCCAGGATCAGCAGGCGCCCGCCCGGCTTGAGGCAACGCGCCATCGAGCGCAGCGCGGCGTCCTTGTCGGTGACGTTGCGCAGGCCGAAGCCGATGGTGATGCAGTCGAAGCTGGCGTCGGCGAACGGCAGGCGCTCGGCGTTGGCCTGCGCCAGCGGCACGCCGGCGACGCCGCGGTCGAGCAGCCGCGCGCGGCCCTGGCGCAGCATCTCGCCGTTGATGTCGGACAGCACCACCATGCCGCGCGGGCCGGCCTGCCTGGCGAACGCCGCGGTGAGGTCGCCGGTGCCGCCGGCCACGTCCAGCACGCGCTCGCCCGGCGCGACGCCGGCCAGGTCGATGGCGAAGCGCTTCCACAGGCGGTGGATGCCCAGCGACATGAGGTCGTTCATCAGGTCGTAGCGCGTGGCGACCGCCGAGAACACCGCGCCGACGCGCCTGGCCTTTTCCGCGACCGGAACTTCCTCGTAGCCGAAATGGGTGTAGCCGGACTTGGAGCCGGGCCTGGAACGGGAGCTGGAAGACGGCGGCATGGCGGGGGACGGCGCGTTCGCGGAACGGCAGAGTTTAAGGTAGAGCGCCAGCCGCCGCGAATGGCGGCGGCGGCGGCGGAACGCGTCAGTCCCCGCTTCGGCCCCTATGTGGGCCTGCGCCGGGACGAAGCGCGCCATACGCGTTCAGTGCGGCCGGTACGAGTCGTCCAGGGACTTGTCCGGCAGGCCGATCGACAGCACGTACACGCCGCTCTGCGCCGCCAGCCGCGAGTGCAACCAGGTGATGCGCTCGCGGCCGCCGTCCACGCACAGCACCGGGCCGGTCTGCTCGAACAGCGCGCGCCGGCCACCGATCACGTCCACCAGCACGGTCGATGCCTCATCCTTCTGGCGCGGGTCGGCCAGCAGCGACAGGAACGGCATGCCGCGCACCTCGGACTCGCTGTAGCCGAGCAGCTGGCGGCCGAACTCGTTCATCTGCAACAGCCGGCCGTCCTGGCCCTGGATCACGATCACCATCGGCGCGGTGGCGAAGATCTTCTCGTTCAGCTCGTTGGCGCGGTGCAGCTCGGCGACCTTCTCGGCCAGCGCGTCGTTGCGCGCGGCCACGGTCTGCTCCAGCTCCTCGAGCTGGCGCGACAGGTCCGCCGCGACCGCTTCCAGCACGTCGATCTCGGAGTGGCTGCGCTTGTGCTGGAACTGGCTGCCGATCATCTCGCGCGCCGGCTGGTACTGGTGCCGCGCCAGCAGCGGCAGCGCCTGCGCCAGCTTGCGCAGGTGGTTCATCGGCCGGTTCATCACCGCCAGCAGCAGCGCCAGCGCGGCCAGCAGCGCGGTAAGGCCGGCCAGCAGCTGGCGCTGGATCTGGCCACGGATGTCGGCCAGCGCCTCGGTGGTGTCGGCCAGGATCACGAAGTAGCCCGGCGTCGCGCCGCCGTAGGCCGACAGCGGCCAGGCCTGGAAACGGTACTGGCGGCCGCCGAAGCCCAGCCCGGCGCCCTGCTCCACCACCGGCAGCGGCGCGGCCAGCGCCAGCGCGCGCAGCTTGGGCTCGTTGCTGGGCGCGTCGGACACCGCCTCCAGCCGATAGCCGCCCCAGTACGACTCGCCGGCCAGGCCCTCGGCCGACGACATCACCGCCACCGCCGCGCCGGTCAGGCCGGGGAACTCCAGCACCACGTCGGCCAGCGAGGTGCCCAGCACCATCATCTGGCGCTCGCCGGCGGCGCCCAGCACCGGCACCAGCGCGTACTGCGTGCAGCGCGGCTCGCACAGGATGAATCCGGTCGGGCGCTCCTCGCCGAGCGCGCGCACGATGCGCGCGCGCAGCGCCGCCGGCGGCTCGGCCCACGGCGCCATGCCGCGCACGCGCGGCGCGCCGTCGGCGCCGTACAGCTGCATCAGATCCAGTTGCAGCTCCAGCTGCACGCCGGTCCAGCGCTCGTCGAAGTCGGCGCGGAAGATCAGCGTGTTGATGACGCCCGGCACCAGGCTGGCGATGCGCTGCAGGCGCTGCTCGGATTGCGCCAGCAGCTTCTGCAGCACCATGCCGCGTTCCTGGAAGGCCAGCGCCTGGCGCGCCTCGAACTGGCCGAGCGCGTCGTGGTAGCCCTGGACCACCAGCCCGACGTGGACCACGGCCAGCACCAGGCTGACCAGCGCCAGCGTCTTCCACTTGAGGCTGAAAAAACGGCCGGACAGTCCGGCCGGCGCGGGTGCCGCTTCGTTCATCAGAACCGGTACCCGATCATCACGGTGGCGAGGTTCCAGTAGCGCTCGGCCGCCCCGGCGTTGAAGTCTGGGTTGTCCAGGGGATTGACCCAGGCGACGCCGTCCACGTAGTGGAACTCCGCCCAGGCGGCGAGGTTGGAGGTGAGGTCGTAGCGGGTGCCGACGGTCCAGTCGTGGGCGAATTGGTAATAGCGGGGCAACCCAAAGCGCGCCTCGGCCTTTCGCCCATCGCGGTCGCTCGAGTCGCGTATTTGTTCGTCGTAGCGCAAGAAGCCGCTCCACTTGGGCGTAGCGCGATATGTCGCCTGCAGGTACGCCCCACTTGGCTCAAGGTCCGCGACGCTTGAAGACAGCCCCGGAATCAAATCATCCAGCTTGAAGTTGCGCCACGTATATTCGGCTGTAAGCGATAAGCGGGGCCAGTTGTATTGAAATGAAAGAATCGTCTGGCGGAAATCCAACTTTCCCGGCATCGCAAAAGGATTGGACCCTGAGAACGGTTCACCGCTCGGCGTATAGCTGAGGTCCACCGTCGCCCAGCTCAACGCCGCACGGAAGCGGCCGCCGTCGTAGTCTTCCAGCAAGCGAACCAAGAAGCCGCGGTCGTTGCGGAACGTGCCCTTGGCGTCGGCGCGCAGGATCGCAATGTCGGCGCTGTCGCCCAGCGACTGGTCGCCGTAGGCGCCCGCCTCCAGGTACAGGGCGTGGTTGCCGGCGTACCAGTCGGCGTAGAACTGCCCGCCGTAGACCGAGAAGTAGCCGAACTCGCGCGCGCCGGACGTCTCCAGGTAAATGCCCTGCGGCATGAGGATGCCGGGGCGCGTGAACACGGCGTCGCGCGACTCGTTGTAGAAGCCGAACGGCAGCTTGACCTTGCCGGCGCGCAGGCCGAAGCGGCCGTTTTCCGCCTGCCAGGGGGTGTAATCGAGCAGGCCGTACTCCAGCGTCAGGTACTCGTCGGTCGCCTCGCCGGCGCGCACCGAGGCGAACTGCGCCGCCAGCATGAGGTCGCCTCGCGGGCGCCAGGAGCCGTTGATGCCCAGCTCCTGGTACTTGGCGCTGCCGCTGCTGTCGGTGCTGCTGCCGTTGACGTTGTTGCCCTCCGACAGCACGAAGCCCTGGCTGACGAAGCCGTGGATCTGCACGTCTTCGCCCGGTCCGGCCACCGCCGTTCCGGCCAGGCCGAGGGCGGCAAGCCCGATGCCCCAGCACCTGAGGCTGCCCATCGTCGGCCTAGCGGACATTGAGCACCTTCACTTTCCCCGACAGGGCCGCGGGCCGGACGCCGCCGGCATAGCCGATCGCGCCCGGCGTCTCCGCCACGCGGCGCAGCAGATCCTCGGCCGAGCCGACCTGGATCGGGGGCTGGCCGGTGCCGGAGTAGACGAGCCGGTCCCAGTTCTGTCGCAGCTGGTAGGGGTAGGTCTGGAGGACTTCGGTGCTGAACTCGACGTGCAGCGGGTCGTCGTCGCCCAGCACGTAGACGCGCACCGGGGTCCCGTCCGGCCAGGCGCGCAGGCGCATGCCGAACATGCCGCGCAGGAACGCGCGGCTGATCGAGGCCTGCGGCTGCGCCGCGTTGACGATCACTTCCGCGCTGGCCGCCGGCCCCGCCATGGCGGCCATCAGCAGCATCAGCGCCTTGACGTGGATGTCGCGCAGCGACGCCCTGTTCATCGGGAAAACTCCTCCGCCCCCCAGAATCCGCTCGTTGGCGAGTCTTTGGCGCCATCCTAGCAGCGCCGTGCGGCCCCGTCATCGGCGCGCGCCGGTTTGACATTCCACTGACGCTATAAGGAAATAGACCCCTCGCACAGCGAAGGGCCCAACCGGGGGGGGAGGGATCGCTGATGACCCGAGCGGATGCGCTGTTTCGAACGTCGGAGCTGAAGGCGCTGACCGATCACGTCGAAGACTACGTCCAGATCTTCGATCTCGAACTGCGCTCCATCTTCGTCAACCGCGCCCTGTGCCGGGCGCTGGGCCGCGCGCCGCGCGAGCTGCGCGGCCGGCGTCTGGCCGAACTCGGCGCCCCGCCGGAGCTGTGCGCGCAGTGGGAGGCGGCGCTGCACGCGGTCGCCGCCAGCGGCGAGGCGCAGCGCGTGGAGCTGCAAGCGCAGCTGGCGCGCGGCCGGCGCCTGCTGCAAATCCTGATCGCGCCGATCAAGGACGCGGCCGGCCGGGTGCAGGCGCTGTTCGCCATCACCCGCGACGTCACCGAGGGCCGGCAGGCCGAGGCGCTGCGCAGCGCGCAGCACGAGGTGATGCGCGAGATCGCCGGCGGCGCCGAGCTGCCGGGCCTGATGCAGACCGTCGTGCGGCTCACGGAACAGAACGCCCCCGGCCGCCTGTGCAGCCTGCTGCTGGCGGACGCCGACGGCCGCCACCTGCGCCCCGGCCACGCGCCGCAGCTGCCGGCGGAATTGATCGAGGCCATCTGCCGGCAGCCGATCGGCCCCGGCAACGCCTGCTGCGGCGCGGCGGCGTTCCACCGGCACCCGGTCATCGCGCCGGACATCGCCAGCGACGCCGCCTGGGCCGCGCACCGCGAGCTGGCGCTCAAGCACGGCCTGCGCGCCTGCTGGTCGCAGCCGATCCTGTCGGCGGACGGCGCGCTGCTCGGCACCGTCGCCATGTACCACCGCAAGCCGCGCGCCCCGTACGAGCTGGAACTGCGGGTGCTCAACGAGGCGGCGCTGGTGGCGGCGGTGGCGATCCAGCACCGCCGCACGCTCGACTCCCTGCTCGACGTGCGCGAGCGCTACCGCGCGCTGACCGAGCACGCCGCCAACATCGTCAGCGTCACCGACATGAAGGGCGTGATGCTCGAGGTCAGCCCCGCGATCAAGACGATACTCGGCTACGAACCCGGAGAAATCGTCGGCCGCAACAGCTACGAGCTGGTGCATCCGGACGACCTGCCCAAGGTGCGCGAAACGCTGCGGCGCCTGCGCGAGCAGGTCGGCACCGAGGCCGCCGCGACCTACCGCTACCGCCACCGCAACGGCGGCTGGCGCATGCTGGAGACCATCGCCAAGAGCCGCCTCAACCACCGCGGCGAGTACATCGCCGTGGTCAACTCGCGCGACGTCACCCAGCACGAGGACATGACCGCCGCGCTGCGCGTGTCCGAGGAGCGCCTGGAGCGCGCGCTCGCCGCCTCCGCGCTGGGCCTGTGGGACTGGGACGTCGCCACCGGCCGCATCTACATGGACGAACGCTGCCACCGCAACATGGGCTACGAGCCCGGCGATCTGCGCGACCGGATCGACAGCCTGATCGCGATCATCCACCCCGACGACGCCGTCCGCGTCGGCCGCATCATCGAGGCGCACCTGCGCGGCGAGACGCCGCACTACGAGTACGAGGCGCGCCTGCTGACGCGCGACCGGCGCTGGGTCTGGGTCCAGTCCAGCGGCCAGGTCACGATCCGCAACGAGCCGGGCGAGCCGGTGCGCGTCACCGGCACCATCCGCAACATCGACGCGCACAAGCGCGTGCAGGAAAACCTGGACCGCGCCACCAAGCGCATCCAGATGCTGCTGGGCGCCACCGACGAGGGCATCATCGGCCTGGAGCCCGACGGCAAGGTCAGCTTCGTCAACCCCGCCGCGACGCGCCTGCTTGGCTGCGCCGCCGAAGACGTGCTCGGCCGCGACTTCAACGGCGTGATCCGCCACACCCGCGACAGCGGCGAGGAAGTGCTCGGACACGACTCGCCGATCCACCGCTGCCTCACCGAAGGCCGGCGCTACCGCAGCGGCAACGACGATGTGTTCACCTGCGGCGGGCGCAGCTTCCCTGTGGACTATTCCGTTTCGCCCATCGTCACGGACGAGTCCGGCGAGGGCGCCGTGCTGGTGTTCCACGACGTGAGCGAGAAGCGCTCGCTGGCGCATCAGTTGCAGTTCCAGGCCCTGCATGACCCGCTTACCGGCCTGGTCAACCGCCGCGGCTTCGAGGCACGCCTCTCCGAGCTGCTCGGCAACGCCAAGCGCGAGAACCGCGAGCACGCCCTGCTCTACCTCGACCTCGACCACTTCAAGCTGGTCAACGACACCTGCGGCCACGCCGCCGGCGACGAGCTGCTGCGCCAGCTGCCCAAGGTCTTGCAGCCGCTGGTGCGCAAGCACGACGCCATCGCGCGCCTGGGCGGCGACGAGTTCGGCATCCTGCTGCAGGACTGCCCGCTCAACGACGCCGCGCGCATCGCCGAGGCCGTGCGCGACGCGGTCAAGGGCTTCCGCTTCATCTGGCAGTACCGCACCTTCACCATCGGCGTGTCGGTGGGCGTGGTCGGCGTCACCGCCGAGAGCCAGGGCCTGATCTCCGTGCTCGGCGCCGCCGACACCGCCTGCTACGTCGCCAAGGACCAGGGCCCCAACAACGTCCACGTGTCCTACCCGCACGACCTCGCCATCATCCGCCGCCGCGGCGAGATGCGCTGGGTCGCGCGCCTCAAGAGCGCGCTCGAGGAAGACCGCTTCACGCTCTACTTCCAGAGCATCGCCGCCTTCGACCGCCCCGAAGAGCGCCCCGCCCACCACGAGCTGCTGATCCGCCTGCTCGACAACAAGGGCGACGTGATCCTGCCCGGCGCCTTCATCGCCGCCGCCGAGCGCTATCAGTTGATGCCGTCGATCGACAATTGGGTGCTGGAGCACGCCCTGCGCTACGTCGGCGAGGTCGTCGCGCGCAGCCCGCACTTCCAGCATCACCGCTTCGGCATCAACCTGTCCGGCGAATCGCTGCGCGACGCGCGCCTGCTCGACACCATCCGCAACCTGCTCAAGCGGCACACCGTGCCGCCGACGATGCTCTACTTCGAGATCACCGAGACCGCCGCCATCTCCAACCTCGGCGCCGCCGTCGAGTTCATGCGCGGCCTGAAGCAGCTCGGCTGCCAGCTCGCCCTGGACGACTTCGGCAGCGGCATGTCCTCCTTCTCGTATCTAAAACATCTGCCGGTGGACTACCTCAAGATCGACGGCGGCTTCGTCAAGGACATCCTCAACAGCCCGGTGGACCAGGCCATCGTCCGCGCGATCAATTCCGTCGGCCAGCAGATGGGCATCCGCACCGTAGCCGAGTTCGTCGAGAACGCGGCGATTTCGAATATCCTGCGGGAGATCGGCGTCAATTACGGCCAGGGCTTCGGAATCGCCCGGCCGCAGCCGCTGGAAAATTTCCCGATGCTGTTTGGGCAGAAGGTGGCGGTGGGGTGAAGTCGCGCCGGAGACTTATTACGACGGAAGGAAAGAGCAACACACCAAGCTGCAATTCGAGTTCCCGTTACTTGCATTAATGAATCTCCACGTTGTGGCGCCGCGGTTCAGCCGCGTGCCCGCCGACGGCGGGCACGTCGGCTGGAACTTGTTAGGGCTTCCTGCGATTCAACGTAGCTGTCCAACAGCCGACG
>JACPFV010000003.1 GCA_016182805.1 Gammaproteobacteria bacterium | reverse complement strand
TGGTCGATCGTCTTGAGCGATTCGTCAATCATGATGGCGTGCATCCGCCCATCATGAACAGGCCCCGATCCGCTACAGACTCATTTCACGCTGGAAACGCGACCCCGCCTTCAGACTCATTTCACATTGGAAGAGACTGGGTTTTGCAACTCCCGGCGGGCCGCGATACAGTCGGGCCGCTTCGTCGGCAGCATCTTGGCTTCGTCAACAAGAAGAAGGGAGACGCGCCATGGGTGGATGGGCACGACTGGTGGGGTGCATTGCATTTGGGCTATTGGCGTGCGTTCCCGCCGCCTTTGCCGGTGCTTCGGCTACGAACCCGACTTCGCCGCCGCAGGCGGCACCGGCCGCTGAGGCCGCTCCCGCGGCGTCCCAGGGCGACCCGCGCGCCGTCGTCGTGCGGACGCCGATGACCGTGGGATGGGTCAAGTTCCTCATCGTCGCGATGTACGCGCTGACGGTCCTCGGCGCGCTCATCGTCGCCGCCCGCGTCGGCCCCGACTGGCGCCTCGGCGACGCGGTCTCGGAAGAGGTCGAGATCAGCATCAAGGACGACCCGGAAAAGAAAGAGACGGTGCTGCGCGCGAGTTCCAGCCGGCTCATCGCCCTGCTGGCCCTGATCATGATGCTCGCGTTCTACCTGGGTGTGGCGGCTGTCGTTCTTTGGAACCTCGGCCTCACCGGCACCGTCCCCGACCTCGGCTCGATCACCACCTTCCTGCTCGCGGGCGCCGGGCTGTTCATCCCGTACGGGGTGAACCAGTTCCGCGCCGCCATCGCGTCGAGATAGCGGGCCAGGTTCCCGTTTCGCACCGGACGGCGCGCACGGCGACGCGCCGGCCGGACGATTCACCCGATCGCCGGCTGCAAGGGGATGCAACGGCTGTTCACCCGAAAGGAGGGACCTATGGGGCGCAACGGAGGCAAGAGCTGGAGCACCGACGAGGAGTTCGCCGCGACGCGCGCAGCGATCGCGACGCGAACCGAGCAGGCCGAGGAGGAGCGCCGGCAGATCGCGCTGCTGATCGCGCAGTCGCGGTACGGCAAGAATCTCGACAAGAACATCTCCGGCATGCTGGACGAACCCGGCGAGCGCGTGACGACCGCCACTTGGCTCAACTACAACATCGCCGAGTGGATCGGCAAGAAGTACCCGGCATGGCGCTGGGTCACGATCACCACCGACGAGGTCGACGGCGTGGTGACGGTCCGCGATTTCGCCATGCTCTGCTACAAGCACCTCGCGGCGGTGGCGTCATGACGCGCGCCATGCGGAGGTCCGCCGCGTCGGCGCTCGCGGCCGCGCTCTTCAGCCTGGGCGCCCAGGCGGCGCCCGCGCCGGAAGGGGCGTCGCCGCTGGAGGCGGCCGGGCCGGGAAGCGGAATCGACGTCGGCCCGCTCAAGTTTTCCGCCGGGCCGCAAGCCGACGGCGGCTTCGGCGCCACGCTCAACGGTGCCGGCGTGAGGGCGTTCACGCCGTGGATCCCGGCGTCCTGGCTCACGCTGTCGCCGTACGTCGAGTTCGACGTCGACGCCGGCTTCAGCAGCGCCGCCGACGCGGTGAACAACGCGTCGGTGACGCTGCGGCCGGCGATCGGGACGTCGTTCCTGTCCGCGAACGACCTCGGCATGGAGGTGCCGTTCCTGATCGTGTACGCCTACCTCGACGCGCGCTACCGCTTCGGCACGATCGAGGAGGAGGGCGAGCTGAAGCGCGCCAACCAGGGCATCTACGGCGGCGGCCTCGACTTCCGCTTCGAAGGGCTTTACCGCTGGTGGGAAGGGGCCTTGATCGACCCGATCGACTTTCCGCGCCTGACCGTCGGCTACTACACGGTGGACGAAACCGACACCTCGGCGGTGAGCGTGCCGGAGGAAATCCTGGCCGACGCCATCCAGGCGTCCCTTCAGCTTGGCCTGCAACTGCGCTGGCAGTGCCGCGCCGGCGGCGCCTCGGGCGCGGAGACGTGCCCGTTGCAGTTGATAGCGGAGGCCAAGGGCACCCGTCCCACGACCGGCCTGGACACGAAGACCCAGGGCTTCTACGACGTCGCGCTGACCTACAAGACGTCGGAGGAAGTGCACCCCGTGCTGCACTACCGCTCCGGCACGGAACAGGGTCTCGAATACGACCGCCAGATCATCCTGGGCGTGCTGTGGGAGCTGACGCCGAAGTAGCGCGCGCTCGCAACGCCGCAGCCGGCCCCGGCCCCGGCGCGCCTATGCCAGCACCAGGCCGTGCGCGAGCAGCGGCTCGAAATCCATCCGGTTGCGGGTGGCCAGCCGCGCTCCCGCCCGGATGGCGCAGATCTTCTTTCGCTAAGGCGCGCCGGGCAGGCCGGGGGCCGCGCCCGGCATCGGCACATGGCGCGGCGCGAGGTCGGCGGCCAGCAGCCCCGCGATCAGCTCCGCCGCCGCCGGCAGCATCGCGATCTCCATGTGGCCGACGCCGGGCAGCGCGATGTTGTGCGCGCCGGGCAGGGCGCCGCTGTCCTGCGGGGCGACGATGTTGTCGTGCGGGCTGTAGAGGCAGGTCGTCGGCACCGGCGGCGGCGTGCGGTTGAGTTCGCGCAGCCAGTCGCTGCCCGGCCGCATCTGTCGCAGGTTGCGGCCGGCGAAGGCGAGCGCGTGGGCGTGCACGGTGCCGTGGTGCGGCGTGCCCAGGGTGACGAGGCGCGCGACCCCCGCGGTGCCGTGGCGGCGCAGGTAGGCGCGCGCGGCCAGGCCGCCCATGCTGTGGCCGACGACGACGAGCTGCGCCGCGCCGCTGCAGGCGCACAGCTCCTCCACCGCCCGCGCCACCTGGTCGGCGTAGTCCTCGATGTCGCCGAACACCGGCTCCAGGCTCAGGGTGTGCAGGTTGGCGTGGCCCAGTTGCGCGAGCCGCCGGCGCATCGGCGCCCACACGCCGGCGTTGCACAGGAAGCCGTGCACCAGCAGTACCGGCGTGCCGGCGGCGTCGGCGCGGTGCGCCTGCGGCGCGAACGGGTGCAGCAGCAAGTAGGCGTGGCTCAGCGCCAGCCACTCGCGCAGGAACAGGCGCAGCGCGGCGAGCGGCCCGATTTGCAGGTCCGGCGTACGCGGCGCGCGCCGCCATTCCGAGATCGCGAACAAATAGGCGACGACGGCGGCGCGGGCGCCCAGCGCGACCGCCAGCAGGATCGACGCGACCGACCACCACGGCCGCGGCGGATCGGCCGCCAGCCAGGCGCCCAGCGCGAGATAGGCGATCAGCTCCAGGACCAGGGCGATGCGCAGGCTGCGGGCGAGCATGGCTAAAGGACTTGCGGCCAGTAGGCAGCGAATGCCAAGGCGCCTTGTGAAATATGCATTGAGTCTCCCTCCTTTGCTGCGGCAGCCTACAAGGATGCGCCCCGCAGCTGTGTGGCAACAGTGACAGCAGCGACTGTCACTGTGGTTATTGTTTTGGTGTCCGGCCCCATCCACCATGGCGGCACGCAATTCGCCAAGACGCATCTCGGAGGGGGATCGCCTTGCAAGCCGCCCGCGCCATCGCCGCATTTGCCCTGCTTTGTACCTACGGTTCCGCTGTCACGGCCCTGGAGGCCGAGTGGGGCGAGGTGCAATTGTCCTGGAAGAACCGCTTCTCGCTCGGCGCCGGCTGGCGCGTGCAGGAGCGCGACGACTCGCTGCTCGGCAAGCTCAACGTGCCGGGCCAGCAGGACCTGTGTACGCCGGACGACTGCCTGTCGTTCTCGGGCGACCCGGCGCCGAACGAGCGCCTGAAGGCCGCACAGGGCGGCTTCTTCCTGCACAACACCGACAACGGCAACCTGAACTACGACCGCGGCGACCTATACGCGGCGGTCGCCAAGCTCAACTCCGAGGCGACGGTCAACTGGGACGAGTGGGTGTTCAAGGCCTCGCTGGTCGGCTTCTTCGACCAGGCCAACGTCGACTTCGCCGACCGCCACACCAACACCCGTTTCCAGCCGGCGGAGACCGGGCGCGCCGGCGACATCTACCACCGCCTGGCGGTGCGCGGCGAGGCGCGCGCGCTGTTCGCCGCCCGGACCTTCATGCTGGGCGAGCGCGAGCTGGGCGTGTCCGCCGGCCGCCAGCGCCTGCGCTGGGGCGAGTCCAACCTGCACCTGCTCAACACGCTGGACGCGGTCAATCCGCCGGACGCGGTGCTGGCGCGCCAACCGGGCCTGGCGCTCAACGAGCTGAACCTGCCGGTGGGCCTGCTGATCGTCAACGGCGCGATCACCGACAGCGTCGCGGCCGAGGTCTTCTACCAGTACGAGTGGCGCGCGGTGCGCCCGGAGCCAAGCGGCAGCTTCTTCTCCACCAGCGACATCGCCGGCGGCGGCGACTACGCGGTCGTCACCCTGGGCCAGTTCTCCGAGGACCCGGACCGGCAATTCGTCTCGCAGGGCGTGACCGGCGACATCAGCTCGTCGACCCGCACCGTGCTCATCCCGGACGAGCGATTCGGCGCGCCGGAGGACGGCGGCCAGTACGGCGTGAAGCTGTCCTGGTACGCGGACGAGATCAACGGCGGCACCGAGTTCGGCTTCTATTTCGCCAACCTGCACAGCCGCCTGCCGTACCTGAGCGCGCTCGCCGCGGACGAGTCCTGCATGCGGCATTCGAGCGACTTCGCCTCGGCGTTCATGGACTGCGAGGGCTTCAACGGCCGCCTGGCCGATGAGGCCGGCTACCCGCGCGGCCTGGAGCCGCTGCCGGTGGACACGCTGCGCCTGTTCCTGGAGTACCCGGAAGACGTGCGGATGTTCGGCGTCAGCTTCAACACCAACATCGGCGGCTGGTCGCTGGCGGCGGAGTATGCCTACCGGCCCAACCTGCCGGTTCAAATCCTGTTCAGCGACGTGGTCGGCGCCGGCGTGCAGCCCGCGTTCCCGGAGCAGGACGTGCCGCTCAACCCGACGCCGGCCTCGTGCGGCTCCATGCCGGCGCCGCTGGCGGCGCGCTGCCAGCAGTTCGCGATCGCGGCCACCGGTTTCGACCCGGACACGGTGATCCCCGGCTCGCGCACCGCGATCCCCGACTATATCAGCCGCTACCGCGGCATCGAGATCCGCCCCGGCGACTACATCGCCGGCTACGAGCGCCTGAAGGTCGGCCAGCTCACCGTGACCGGCCTGAAGCTGTTCGGCTCCAGCAACCCGTTCGACGCCGACAGCATCCTGCTCGTGCTGGAAGGCGGCCTGAGCCACATCGTCGACATGCCGCCGGAAGGCCGCATCTACTTCCAGGGCGGCGGCGACATCGCCCATCCCAGCCCCGGCGCGGACGGCAGCGGCGATGCGCCGGGAGCCGAGCGCAAGACCAACCGCCTCAACCCGACGCAGCAGCGGGAGGGTTTCGCGACGAAGTACGCCTGGGGCCTGCGCACCTTGGTGCAATTCACCTACGAGAACGCCTGGGACCTGGGCGTGAACGTGAAACCCTCGCTGTTCTGGTTCGAGGATATCGAAGGCTATTCGCCGTACCCGATGCAGAACCACATCGAGGACAACCAGTGGTTTGTTGTCGGCTCGTTCTTCGAGATCGGCAAGGACTGGGCGGCCAGCGCCCTGTATCAGGTGTTTCGCGGCGACCGCAACCTGTTGCGCGACCGCGACAACGTATCGGTTTCACTCAGCTACAGCTTCTGAATGCCGCAGGACGCGGCGGAGGGCAAGTCAATGAAGTATTCCGTGAAGAAGGGGGGTGCGGTCCTGGCGGCAGGCCTGCTGCTCGGTTCGACCGCCTGGGCCAAGGCGACGCCGCAGGAGGCCGCGCGGCTGGGCAAGGACCTGACGCCGGTCGGCGCCGAGCAGGCCGGCAACGCCGACGGCACCATCCCGCCGTGGACCGGCAAGGCCGCGTTCGGCGACTCGGCCAAGACGCTGACGCACGCCAAGCTGGAGGAGCTGCGCGGGCGGCTGGTCAAGGACATCGAGAAGCTGATTGCGGACGCTGCGGTGGTCGGCGACATGCTGGCAATGGGCCAGGCGATCCGCGACGCCGATCCGGCCAACGGCGACCGCGTGCTGGAGGCGATCGAGAACGCCCTGGGCCGCGACCCGGCGCTGCGCGGCAAGGTGGACAAGGTGCTGTCCGGCCGCGGCGGCAAGAGCGTGGACAGCCTGATCGCCTCGGTGCGCGGCGGCAAGCAGAAGCTGCCCGACTTGCAGCCCGACATCGCCGCGGCGATCCAGGCGCTGAAGAGCGACAAGGACGCCTTCGCGCGCCTGGTGGACGCGTTCGACGTCGGCGTCGCGCTGGAGCTGTCGGCGATCTCGAAGAAGACGCTGGCCAAGAGCGGCTCCGACCTGCTGATCAAGTACATGCCGCCGTACACGCGCGACTTCCTGACCTACTACAACGTGCCCGGCAAGCAGCCGGCGGACTTCCTGCAACCGCTGTACGTGGTCACGCGCGACAACCTGGCGCAGCACGAGGGCAAGCTGACCTCCGGGCACAAGGCCATGTTCATGGCCTATCCCGACTACAAGATGACGGTCTACCCGACCGCCCGCAACGCCTACTTCCCGGACGCGATCGAGAAGGCCACCGTCGCCAACGCCACGCGCGCCGAGCTGAAGGGCACCGACGAGGTGACGGGCGCCCAGCTCGGCTTCCCGTTCGCGATCCCGAAGAGCGGCGCCGAGGCGATGTGGAACCACAAGCTGCGCTTCCGCGGCTCGGCGGTGCGCCGCATCAACAACCAGGCCATCGTCAAGCCGGACGGCACGTTCAAGATCACCAAGATGGTCGAGGACGTGAAGTTCAAGTACGCCAACCTGCGCGAGCAGAGCGGCGCGGGCGAGAAGCTGCTGGCCTACTACCTGCAGAAGGTCACGGAGCCGCCGCGCGTCGCCGGCCAGATCACGCTGGTCTACGAGTCCGCCGGCGATCTCGAAGGCGGCGGCCGCAAGGCCTGGATGTACAGCCCCGGCCTGGGCCGCGTGAATCGCGCGCCGGACGTGGGCTACGACAACCCGGTGATCGGCTCCGACGGCGAGCAGTTCTACGATCAGATCGACGTGTTCAACGGCGCGCTGGACCGCTATGACTGGAAGCTGGTCGGCAAGAAGGAGATGCTGATCCCGTACAACTCGGCGCTGATCAACAGCCCGACCTTCAAGTACTCCGACCTGATCCGTCCCGGCCACATCAACCAGGACCTGGCGCGCTACGAGCTGCACCGCGTCTGGGTGGTGGAGGCGACCGTGAAGCAGGGCCTGCGCCACCGCTTCGCCAAGCGCACCTTCTACATCGACGAGGACGGCTGGGCGATTGCGGTGGTGGACTGCTACGACGCGCGCAACCAGCTCTGGAAGATGCAGGAGGCGCACCTGATCACGCTGCCATTCATTCCGACCATCAGCGGCATTCCGGAAGTGATCTACGACCTGCAGTCCAAGCGCTACTTCCTGACGACGATGACGAACGAGGACGCGATCTCCGATTTCGAGATCGGCTTCGACGACAAGATCTTCACGCCGTCGAACCTCCAGCGCATGTCACGCACGCAGTAACCCGCCGAGATAAGGAATCATGCCGATGAAGAAATGGATGTTGGGCCTGGCCACCGCGATGCTGGCGGCGCCGGCCTGGTCGCAGGATTCCGTGGGCGAGGCGGCTGGCGGCGAGGGAGCGCCGCCGGTCCCGCGCCCGGCCGTCATGGCGCCGCTGGCCGTGCGCAGCACGCTGCTCGACGTCGCGCGCGCCGGCGACCGGCTCGTCGCCGTCGGCACGCGCGGCCACATCCTGCTGTCGGCGGACGGCCGCGACTGGCAGCAGGTCGCCAGCCCGGTCGGCCGCATGCTCACGCGCGTGCGCTTCACCGGCGCGCAGCGCGGCTGGGCGGTCGGCCACGACGCGGCAATCCTGCGTACGCAAGACGGCGGCGCGACCTGGACCTTGCAGCACTTCGACGGGCGGCGCGGCAAGCCGCTCTACGACATCAACTTCACCGACGAGCGCAACGGCTTCGCGGTCGGCAGCTACGGTCAGTACTACGTGACGACGGACGGCGGCGACACCTGGAACGCCGCCGCCTTTCCGTTCACCGAACTGGGCATGCACCTCAACGCGATCGTGCGCCTGAACGACGGCAGCCTGCTGATCGCCGGCGAGCGCGGCGTGGCGGCGCATTCCACCGACGGCGGCCGGAGCTGGCGCCAGCTCCAGACGCCGTACAGCGGCTCGTTCTTCGGCGCGCTGCCGCTGGGCGAGCGCGGCGCGGTCATTTACGGCATGCGCGGCAACATCTACCGGGTCGCGGACCTCGCCGCCTGTCCCGCCGTGAATCCGGCGGAGCTGGAGGAATGGGACCTGCGCGAGACGGTGCCGGACCCGGCCAAGGTCGCCGCCATGGGCTGGCGGCACCTGGATAACCCGGTCAAGGAAAGCCTGTTCGGCGGCGCCTGGCTGTCGGACCGTGAAGCGGTGCTGGTCGGCGTCAACGGCGTGATCCGCCGCGTGGACGCCGCCAGCGGGCAGGTGGCGGCGGTGCCGTCGCCGGCGGACGAGATTCTCTCGACCGCGATGATTTTCCGCGGCCGCCTGCTGGGCGTCGGCCGCCGCGGCGTGCAGGACCTTGGGGAGATCCGCTGATGGCCGCCGCAACGCAATCGGGCAACTGGACGCAGCGCATCCTGCGCGTGGTCGAGCCCTTGGTGTTCCGCGGCCGGCCGTTCACGCTGGCGCTGCTGGCTTTGATGACGGTATTCCTGGGCTGGCAGGCCGCGCAGCTCAAGCCGGACGCCGGCTGGCTCAAGATGGTGCCCAAGCAGCACCCGTACATGCAGACCTTCCTGGAGTATTACCAGGACTTCGGCGGCGCCAACACCGTGCTGGTGGCGCTGGAGAACCGCAAGGGCAAGGACATTTACGAGCCCGAATTCATGGAGGCGCTGCGCCAGGTCACGGACGAGGTATTCCTGACGCCGGGCGTGGACCGCGCGCGCGTTACCTCGCTGTTCACGCCGAACATCCTGTACGTCGAGGTGATCGAGGGCGGCCTGGCCGGCGAGACCGTGGTGCCGGCGGATTACCAGCCGACGCCGGAGATGATGGAGCGCCTGCGCGGCAACGTCGCCAAGGCCAACGTCATCGGACGGCTCGTCTCGGAAGACGGCAAGGCGGCGATGATCGTCGCCGAGCTGCTGGAGAACGACCCGATCAGCGGCGAGAAGCTGGACTACGTCAAGGTCGGCGACGCGCTGGAGGCGATCCGCGCGAAGTACGAGACCGAGGCGGTGTCGGTGCACGTCATCGGCTTCGCCAAGGTCGTGGACGACATGACCGACGCTTCGCTGCAGGTCGCGCTGTTCTTCGTGCTCAGCCTCGTGCTGACCAGCCTGCTGCTGTGGATCTACATCGGCTCCTTCGTGCTGTCGCTGCTGCCGATGGCGGTGTCCATCATCGCGGTGATCTGGGAGCTGGGCCTGCTGCACCTGATCGGCTTCGGCCTCGATCCCTTCGCGATCCTGGTGCCGTTCCTGATCCTTTCGGTCTCGGTCAGCCACGGCGTGCAGTACGTGAACTCCTGGGCGCACGAGATCTACGCCAAGCGCGCCGACAGCTTCCACGCCTCGCTCGCCACCTTCCGCGCACTGGCGATCCCGGGCACGACGGCGCTCATCACCGACGTCGCCGGCTTCGCCACGATCTACCTGATCGACATTGACGTGATCCGCGAGATGTCGGTCAACGCCGCCTTCGGCATGGCCGCGATCATCGTCACCAACAAGCTGCTGATGCCGCAGTTGCTGTCGTACATGCGCATCCCGGACCCGGAAGGGTTCAAGCGCGCGCAGGAGAAGCGCGAGCAGTACGGCGATGCGCTGTTCCGCACCCTGGCCAAGGTCACGCGGCGCGGGCCGGCGGTGGCTGTGCTCGCGGTCTGCGCCGGCCTGCTGGCCTGGTCGCTGATGCTGTACCCGAAACTTCAGATCGGCGAGACCCAGGAAGGCGTGCCGGAGCTGCGCCCGGAGTCCCGCTTCAACCAGGACGCCCGCACCATCGCGCATCACTTCGCGCTGGGCGTGGATCAGCTCAAGGTGATCGCGGAAACGGTGCCGGATGCGTGCATCGAGTTCGAGATCATGGACGAGATGGACCGCTTCGGCTGGTACATGCGCAACCAGGACGGCGTGCGCGACGTCATGTCGCTGCTCGACCTGTCCAAGCTCGCCTACCAGGGCCTGAACGAAGGTCGCCTCAACGCCGAGATCCTGCCGCGCGACCGCGACTCGCTGGCGCAGTCCTCGGCGGTCGTGCCGAGTACGACCGGCTTGCTCAACGACGATTGCGACGCGCTGGCGCTGATGATCTTCACCACCGACCACAAGGCCGAGACCATCGCGCGCCTGGTGCAGGCGGTGAAGAACTACAAGCCGCAGAACCCGGACGCCCAGGTCAAGTTCCGCCTCGCCTCCGGCAACGTCGGCGTCATGGCCGCGACCAATGAGGTGGTCAAGGAGAACGAGCTGCCGGTGGTCGGCTACGTGTACGTCGTGATCCTGGTGTTCCTGTGGCTGTCCTTCCGCACCGTGTCCGGCGTGCTGTGCGTGGTCCTGCCGCTGTCGTTGGTCACGATGATGGGCTACGGCGTGATGGTGCTGATGGGCATCGGCGAGAAGGTCGCGACGCTGCCGGTGCTGGCGCTCGCCTCCGGCATCGGCGTGGACTACGGCATCTACATCTACAGCGTGATGGCCGAGGGCCTGCGCAAGGGGCAGTCGCTGGAAGAGGCCTACTACCGGACGCTCAAGCAGACCGGCAAGGCGGTGCTGTTCACCGGCCTGGCGCTCGGGGTGAGCGTTGTCACCTGGCTGTTGTCCAAGCTCCAGTTCCAGGCGGATATGGGTCTGCTGCTGGTGTTCGCGTTCACCGCCAACATGTTCGGTGCGATCTTCGTGCTGCCGGCGCTCGCGCACTTCCTGGCCGGCGAGGAGCGCAAGCACGCCGGCGAGGACCTGAGCGCCGGCGCGGACGCCGCGCTGACGGACGGCCATCCGTGAGGCGACGGGCGGACAACGGCGCCGGCAGCGCGGCGAAGGGCGCGAAGGGGCGCGATAGGCGCGATAGGCGCGTCGGCGCTGGACGCGCTGCGGCGCGAGCTGCGTTGCTCCGGCGCCGACCTCGCCGCGCTGGACCGGCTTTCGGAGCGCGAGATCGAGCGGGTGCTGCACGGCGTGCAGGCGGCGCGCCGGCGCCAGCAGGAGCATCTGGACCGCGCGATCGAACACTCCGAGAGCTTCATCCCGGCCCTGCTGCGCGGGGCCGTGCGCCGGGTCCTGTTCTCGTGACGCGCCTCGCCACCCGCGCCGAACGGGTCAAGCTCGGCCGCCTGCTGGGCGAGGAGCCGGAGGAACTGGCGTTCCTCGACGTGCTGGAGCCGGGGCAGTTGCGCGAGCTGCGCGAGCGCATCACCGCCGCGCTGTTCGACGACCACCTCGCGATGTTCCGCCGCCTGGCGGCGGCGGCCAAGCTGCTGCCGGCGGCGCTGGTGGCGCAGCTCGGGCGCACCGTGTTCGGCCCCATGCTGTGCGCGCGCATCGCCGGAGTCATGCCGTCGCAGCGGGCGGTGGACGTGGCGGCGAAGATGCCGATCGCGTTCCTGGCCGACGTCTGCCTGGAGCTGGACCCGCGCCGCGCGCGCGACGTGATCGCCGGCATCCCGGTGGACCGCGTGGTCGCGGTGGCGCACGAGCTGCGCGCGCGCGGCGAGTACATCACCATGGCGCGCTTCGTCGACGCGCTGCCCGACAGCACGATCAAGGCGGTGATCGACGACACCGACGACGACCGCGCCCTGCTGGAGGTCGCCTTCTTCGTCGAGTCGCCGCGGCGCCTGGAGTCCATCGTCGGCCTGCTGTCCGAGGCGCGGCTGCGGCGCGTGCTGCGGATGGCGACGGCGGATGCGGATCGTCTGTGGCCGGATGCGCTGGCGATGATGGGCAACCTGAGCGCCGGCCTGCTGCGGCGCCTGGGCGACATCGCGATCGCCGAGGACGAGGGCGTGCTCGGCAGCATGGTGCGGGTGGTGCAGCGGCAGGGCTTGTGGGTGGCGGTGCTGCCGATCGTGTCGCTGATGAGCGAGGCGGCCCAGACGCGGCTCATCAACCTGCCGATGATCCAGGCGCCCGAGGTCCTGCGCAGCATCGTGGCGGCGGCCGACGCGGCCCAGGCCTGGACGCAGCTCCTGCCGTTGGCCGAGCGCATGGACGCCGAAGGGCGCCGCCGGCTGGCGGGCCTGGCCGAGGCCCTGGAGTCGCAGACCATCGGCCGCATTGCCGCGGCGGCGCAGGCGCAGAGCCTGTGGGCGCCGCTGGCGGACATCGTCGAGCGGCTGCCGGAGGCGCGCCAGCAGGCGGTGGCCCGCGCCCTGGCCGATGCCGGCGACGCGGGCGTCGCCAGTCTGCTGGAATGGGCGCGCAGGAACGGCGCCTGGGAGCGTCTGGCCCCGCTGCGCCGGGTGCTGCAGAGGGATCGCTGACGCCGCCCGGGCGGCGAGGGACGCGACCCGCGCCGGGGCGCGGGAACGAAGGGGGGCGGCATGAGCTGGAACGAGATCCTTGCGGACTTGCAGCGGAATTGGTGGCTGTACGCCTCGATGCCGCTGGTCGCGGCTGTAATCGGCTACGTCACCAAGCTGGTGGCGATCCGCATGATGTTCGAGCCGGTCGAGTTCGTCGGCTTCAAGCCGCCGTTCCTGGGCTGGCAGGGCATCGTGCCGCGCAAGGCCGCGGCGATGGCCGCCATCGCCTGCGACACCATGACTTCACGGCTGCTCAAGCCCGCCGACGTGTTCGGCCGCCTGGACCCGAAGCGCGTGGCGCGCGAGATCGAGCAGCCGATGCTCGCCGCGGTCGAGGACGTGACCCGCGAGGTTGCCGCAGCCTATCAGCCGGGCCTGTGGGAAATCCTGCCGGAGACCTTGCGGCAGCGCGTGATCCGGCGCGTGCAGGCCGACGCCCCGGACCTCGTCGCGCAGATCATGCGCGAGCTTCAGCGCGATATCGACAAGGTGTTCGATCTGAAGGACATGGTCGTCACCAACCTGATGCGCGACAAGCGCCTGCTGAACCGCATCTTCCAGGAGGTCGGCCGCGAGGAGTTCAAGTTCATCGCGCGCTCCGGCATCTGGTTCGGCTTCGTCATCGGCTGCGTGCAGGCCGTCACCTGGGCGCTGACCCATTCGCCCTGGGTCATGCCGGTGTTCGGCGGCTTCACCGGCTGGGCCACGGACTGGCTGGCGCTCAAAATGGTGTTCCGCCCGAAGCGGCCGACGCGCTACCTGTTCGGGCTGTTCGAGTGGCAGGGCATGTTCCTGCGCCGGCGCAGGGAGGTCTCCGCGCGCTACGGCGCGCTGATCGCCGACGAGGTCATCACGCCGACCGCGGTGCTCGACGCGGTGCTGCGCGGGCCGCTGTCCGACCGCCTGTACCAGATGGTGCAGAAGCACGTGAAGCAGATGGTGGACGAGCAGTCCGGCCTGGCCAAGCCTTTCGTCGTCATGGCGGTGGGCACCGCCCGTTACCAGGGAATGAAGGAAGCGGTCGCCGAGAAGATCGTGGAGAAGCTGCCGGAAGCCCTGCGCCACGTCGAGACCTACGCGGCCGACGCGATGGACGTGAAGAACACGCTGATCGCCAAGATGCAGGAGCTGAACGAGGACGAGTTCGAGAAGCTGTTGCGCCCGGCCTTCCAGCAGGACGAGTGGATTCTGATCGCGGTCGGCGCCGCGCTGGGCTTCCTGGTCGGCGAGTTCCAGGTCTTCGTCATGCTGCACCGCTGATTCGGGCGGTGACGATCCCCGCCATGGCCCGGAACGCGTTCAAGCCCTACCGTGCCGCAGAGCGCCTGCCGTTCGGCCGCCGCCTGTTCACCCGCACGTTCCGGCGCACCGCCCCGTACTTCCGCGCGATCGCGGTCGAGATCGCGATGCGCGACGCGGTTAGGTTTCTCCCAGCACCGCCTGCACACGCTCGTGGTAGCCCTCGACGCGCCGCAGGAATTCCCGCTCCACGTACGGCGCGGCCAGCAGGCGGAACGGCAGCGGCACGTCCGGCACCAGCAGCCGCGCCTCGGTGTGGAACGACAGGCGCGCGCCGCGGCGGTCGGTGGCGACGCGCCAGCGGCCGGCGACGCGGCCGTTGCCGATGTCGTCCAGCGGCTGCCATTCGACGGTCTTGTCGCGCCGGCTGGCGGCGTAGCGGCAGCCGTAGATCACGCGATGCTTGATGCCGACCGTGCCGATCGGCCGGATCTCCCAGCGGTACCGCTGCCCGCCGAGCGCCACCAGCCGCTCCAGGTCGGGAAAGCAGCGGCGGGTGTGCGGGACGTGCGCCAGGAACTCGAAGGCGTCGGCGGCGCCCGCCGCGACGGCGAACTCGCGATTGATTTCCAGATGGACCGTGATCGGCATCGCTGCCCCCGCGGGTCGGACGAGCGTGCAGCGTAGGCGTGCCGCCCCTGCGCAATAAGGGCCGCGGAGCCGGGGCGCGCTGTCGCGGCGGCGAGGCTCGACTACGACGGCGGCGGGGCCAGCTCGTGCATCACTGCGCGGTTGCGGCCGGCGTCCTTCGCGTCGCGCAGGCGCAGCTCGGCGGCGGCGAGCGCGTCCGCCAGCCGGAGCCGCGGGCCGGGCAGGAAGTGGACTGCGCCGAGGCTCACCGTGATGCGGTCGCCGACGCGGGAGTGGCGGTGCGGGATGTACAGGTCGCGCACCGCCGCGACCACGGCTTCGGCGCGCTCGCGCGCGTTGTCCGGGGAGAGGTCGTACCAGAACACCGCGAATTTCTCGCCGCCGAAGCGGCACACGGCGTCCAGCGGCCGGCGCGCGGCGCGGCTCAGCGCGTCGGCGACCAGCATCAGGGCGCCGTCGCCGGTCATGTGCCCGTAGTGGTCGTTGTATTCCTTGAAGCAGTCGACGTCGAGGATGCCGACCGCGACGCGACGCTGCTCGCGTCCGGCCTGCGCCAGCGCGGCGCCGCAATGGGTCTCGTAGGCGCGGCGGTTGGACAGCCGGGTCAGCGGGTCTTCGCCGGCCATGCGCTCGAAGCGCCGGGCGTCGAGCCAAATCTGCTGCGTGGTGCGCTCGGTGTGCTGGCCGACGATGTAGCCGAGCACCGCGGTCAGGGTGTCGCTGAACGCGTGCGCGTTGGCGACCACGCTCCAGCCGTCCACCCAGTAGCCGGTGGCGGCGTCGATCGCCAGCAGGGCGAGGGCCGCCGGCAGCACCTGGCTTTGCAGCAGGCCGCCCAGCGCCAGGGCGGCGATCAGGAACAGGCCGACGAACTCGGTCGGAAAGGCGACGCCGGCCTGCCGCCAGGCGCAGAACACGCCGATCAGGCCCGCCGCGATGGCGACGGTTGCCGCCAGCCCCAGCCGCGCGTGCAGCTCGGCCTGCTGCGGGCGCGAGCGCATATAGGCGCCGAGCAGGCAGGCGGGGATGATGAGTCCCCATTCGATCAGCAGCACCGCGGCCGGTGCCGCCGCGCCGAACACGGACTGGCGGTACAGCGGCGCCAGGATCAGGGCGATCGCGACGGTGCCGAACAGCGTGGCCGCGGACAGCCGGGTCTCGTGCAGGTAGTAGCGGGAGAACTCGTCGGCGACGACCGGGTCCTGCGCGTTGCGCGGGGCGGATGCGTAGGCGAGCGTATGCGGCATGGCGAGCCTCCGGAATGCAGGACTTCCGTGTGTACGGAATGTCGGCGTGCGGTGGAAGATTTTGAGTTTCACCCTCGTGAAGTCCGGCGGCGGAAAGGCCCCTATGACCCGACTGCGACCGCCGAGTTCATGTTAGCGGCGCCGCGCGCGCATGCCGCGCACGAGTAGCAATGCTCTACAGGGATCTGTTCCGGCTACGCCACGCGGCGATGCCCGACCTGCTGGATCCAGTGCCGTTGCAGGGCGGCCACGGTGCGGCCGATGACTTGCTGCTGCTCCGTCGTGGGGTCGAGGAACAGCGCGCCGAAGCGCAGCCGGCTGTGGGTGCTGCGAACCGAGCGCACCTGGAGGTTCACTGACAGGTGCTTCTCGTCCGGCAGCACCAGCGTGCAGCGCAGCTGGTCGCCGACCGACAGGGAGCAGGGGTCGATGGCCAGGGCGCCCAGGCCCAGCGTGGAGAGGTCGAGCAGCTGCGCCTTGAAGATGTCGTCGTTGGTGCGGAACACGCTGGGCGGGATATGCACGCCGGGCGGGACCGCGATGCGGAACACCGCGCGCCGCTCGCGGTATTCCATGACCGAGGGCCAGGTCGTCCGGTAGACCGCGCCGCGCTCGGCCTGCTCGATGCGGTCGACGCGGCCGTGCCAGTAGGCGTCCACGCCGTCCACGCGCCCGGAGATCCGCAACAGCGTTCCCGGCTGCACCAGGCGGTGGCCGGCCGGCGGGTACAGCTGATCGAGCGTGATCCAGCCGTGGCGGCCGGCGTCGATGTCCAGCAGCATGCTGGAGTAGGTCTCGCCGCTGCCGGCCGGGCGGACGTTCAGCAGGCTGTGCCCGGCGCGCAGGCGCGCCAGCAGATACGCGATCTGCGCCGGATTCGAAACCAGAAAATCGTCCATCCCGTTCGCCGGGGTTGCCGGTGGGGACATGAGCGTACCGCGGAGCGAGGCTACGCGCGTGCGAGGACGCGCTGTGTCGTGACGCTCGGGGTCTGCCCGTATCGGCCGTACAGGGGAGTGGTGACGCCCAGATACCGCAGCGCCCACAGCGTGCGCGCGCGGCGGGCGTCGAGCAAGGCGGCATTGGCCTGGTTCCGGTCGCGGCAGCGGGTGGCCACGTCCAGCAGCTTCTCCCACAGGCGGCCCGCAGCGGATTCCGGCGGCGGAGTCCGGCCGCCGAGCAGCGCTTCGCGCTGCCGGCCGCAGGCTTCCACCCGCTTCAGTGCTTGCAGCTTGGCGTCGGTGGCGCCGCGCAGGCGCTCGACGTCGTTGGCGAGCAGCGCCGCGTGCTCGTCGTTGAGCGTGGCCAGCAACGTCTCCGCGCAGGCGGCTTCGCCTTGCAGGATCGCTTCGAGCGTCGCGGCCGCGGGGTTCATGGCCTGGACAGCTCGCGCTCTGTTTGGAGGAGCTTGCGGGCGATGGTTTCCGCGTTCACCTGGTAACGGCCCTCGGCTAATTCCTGGCGTACCTCCTGTACTCGCTTGGAGTCCACGACCGGCACTTCGGCCAACTGTTGTTCCAGCGCCCGCAACTGCTCGGCGCTGTCCGTCAGACGCACGGAGTCGGCGGCATTGACGGCGTTCACCGGCTTGTCGGCGGACGAAGACCGGCGCGGCCCGGTGCCGGGCCCGCCTACGGTCCGGGCGGTGCCCGGTCCGATTCCGTCAATCTTTTGAGTCACTTGGCGCACCCTCCGTGGTATCAAGGGGTTACGCGACTTATATCGGCCGCGACGCGGCAATCTTTAATGCGCCGCGTCATCAGAATGCCACCTCGACCACTCCGGCAGATCGTACCACACCTTCCACCACGCGCCGAGAGCTTAGATTTTGCACGGGAATGCGCTGGTTCAGCGCACCTTCCGCCAGCGCCTTGCCCTGGGCGCGGATCTCCATGGCTTCCCCGCGGACCAGCAGCGTGACCTGCTGGCCGCGGCTGACCATGGCGGCGGCCTGCACGTCGCCCGGGCTCAGGACCATGCCGGGCGCCAGCGCGCGGCGCAGGGTCATGCCCTGGGCGGCGGCCAGGTCGGTGAAATAGCCCAGCGGCAGGCTGCCCAGCTCGCGCCGCTCGGCGCGCACCGAGTCGGCGGAAAGGGCATGCCCGCGCGGCAGCGGCCGCGCCACCACCAGTACCTCGGCATACGCCAGCACGCGTACCGGCACATACAGCTTCCACGGGCTGGGCCCTGTGCAGCTCAGCGTCGCGGTGTAGGCGCCGCGCGCGCTGCCGGCGCCGGTTTCGACCGCGGGCTCCGCGCCGCAGCGCGGCAATTGCAGATTGGGGTCCAGCGCGACCTGCACCTGCGCGCCGGCCGGCGCCTGCGCCCGCGCATGCCGCTCGACGGCCTGGCGCAGGCGTTCGGGGGCCTCCCACGTGCCATCGGCCGCCGCGACGCCCGCCGCGGCCAGCAGTGCGCCGGCCAGCAGGGCTTTCACGCGGCCGAACCGTTGCCGCCCGAAGACGAGGGGCCGCGCACCGCGGCGGCGATCTCGTTCAAGCGGTCGACCTGCGCGCGCAGGCCGCGGGTGGAATCCTCCACCGCGGCGCCGGCAGCGCGCGCGGCGGATTCCTGGCGCTTGCCCAGCTCGGCAAGGCCGCGGCCCTGGCGGGCCAGCTCGCGCGCGGTGCCGCCCAGGGTGTTGACCGAGGCGGTGGCGGTCTGGGTGACGCTGCGGCCGTGCGACAGGTGCTTCATCAGCACGTCCACCGCGCCGCCGAGCTGTTCGGAGAACTGCGCCAGCGCGGCGGTGACGCGCTCGATCTCGCTGGTCGCCTGCGAAGTCTTGTCGGCCAGCTGCTTGACCTCGTCGGCGACCACCGCGAAGCCGCGGCCGGCCTCGCCGGCGCGCGCCGCCTCAATCGCCGCGTTGAGCGCCAGCAGGTTGGTCTGGCGCGCGATGTCCTTGACGATGCCGGTGAACTTGCCGATGTCCTGCGAGAAGGTCTGGAGCTGCTCCAGGCCCTGCACGCCGTTGTGCACGGCCTGCACCGCGCCGGCGAGATCGCCGTCCAGCGTATGCAGGCTCTGCTCGCTCTCGTCGGCCTTTTCCGCGCAGCTCTCGGCCATGGTTGCCGCCTGCTCGGACTGGCGCGCGATGTCCTGCGCGCTGGCCTGCGCGACGCTGGCCTGGCGCGACGCCTCCGCCAGGCGGACTTGCAGGCTGCCGCCTTCGGTCTGCGCGGCCTGCACGGCGGCCGACAGCGCGTCGAGGCTGGCGCGCGACTGCATCGCCTGGCGCTGGCCATCGGCGCTATGCTCTCGCGCCCGGCTCAGCTGATCCAGCACGAGGGCGAGGGCGCCCGCGCTCAGTCGGTGGGTGCGCCGCAGCGCCGCCAGCCGGTCGCGGTCGCCGTCCAGCGCCGCGCGCAGCAGGGCCAGGGTGTGTCCGGTATGCAGCAAAGGCGTTGCCACCACGGTGTCCTCGGCGATAAGTCGATGATGTCCAAGGGGAGAAAGGCAAGGCGTGTGCCAGGGATGGGGCCGGCACGGCGTCAAGCTTTCTTCCCGGATGCCGATACTACTGCGTCAATTGAAGGGCGTGCATGAGTCAAGGTCTACTCCAGAGCATCGATCAGCAGACCCGCCTGGCCGGCCACAACCGGCTGGCGTTGCTGCTGTTCCGGCTCGCCGGGCGCCAGTTGTACGGCATCAACGTGTTCAAGGTGCAGGAGGTGATGCAGCGCCCGACCGTGACCTGGATGCCGCACGCGCATCCGATGGTGGTCGGGGTGGCACACATCCGCGACCAGACCATCCCGATCCTGGACCTGGCCAAGGCGATCGGCGGCGAGCCGGCGCCGGCCCAGGGCGGCTACGTGATCGTCACCGAGTTCAACCGCTCGGTGCAGGGCTTCCTGGTCAATCTGGTCGAGCGCATCATCAACGTCGGCGTGGACACGGTGCAGCCGCCGCCCAGCGGCGGCGGCAAGGGCGGATATCTCACCGCGATCACCCGCTACGGCGAGGCGCTGGTGCAGATCATCGACGTCGAGCAGGTGCTGTCGGACGTCACCGGCGGCCCGCGCGACATTTCCACGGAACTGCTCAAGCGCGCGCGCAAGGGCGGGGTGCCGTTGCGCGTACTGGTGGTGGACGACTCGCGGGTGGCGCGCGCGCAGATCGAGCGCGTGCTGACCCAGCTCGGCATCGAGTCGGTGCTGGCGCGCGACGGGCGCGAGGCGCTGAACTACCTGCAGGGCATCGCCGAGCGCGCGCCCGCACACGAGCAACTGGCCATGGTGATCTCGGACATCGAGATGCCCGACATGGACGGCTACACCCTGACGACGGAAATCCGACGCGACGCGCGCCTGCGCGATCTGTACGTGCTCCTGCACACCTCGCTGTCCGGCGTCTTCAACAATGCCATGGTCGAGAAAGTCGGCGCTAACCGCTTCATTGCAAAGTACAATCCGGACGAGTTGGCGACGGGCATCATGGATCGTCTGGGCCAGATCGCCGCCGAAGTTTCCTGACCGCCGCCCGCGCCGCAAGGGCGCGGATTCAAGGGTGATTCCAGCCGTGGCATAGGCCTTGCCTGAACCGGGTCGGATTCTCTTGCCCGGAGGCCCGCGATGGCCAATTTGGACCCGCTGTTCGGCATCCACGCCGATGCCCTCAAGCTGCGCTCGCAGCGGATGGAGGTGCTCGCGTCCAATCTGGCCAACGCGGACACGCCGAACTTCAAGGCGCGCGAGCTGGACTTCAAGTCCGCCCTGGAGCAGGCCGCCAGCTCCGCCGGCTTCAACCTGTCCACCGCGCGCACGAATCCCACGCATGTGGCCGTGGCCGCTACGGCGGGCGGCGCGCCGGGCCTGGTCTACCGCATCCCGCTGCAACCCAGCACCGACGGCAACACGGTCGAGGTGCCGCAGGAGCAGGCGGCTTTCGCCGAGAACGCCTTGCAGTACCAGGCCAGCCTGTCGTTCATCGAGCGGCGGCTGGAAGGCCTGCTGCTGGCGATCCGCGGCGAGTAGGAGGGCTGACGCATGTCCGACTTCCGCATCTTCGACATCGCCGGCTCGGCGATGGCCGCGCAGTCCACCCGCCTGAACACGGTGGCGAGCAACCTCGCCAACGCCGACTCGCTCAGCGGCGACCCGACCAAGGTCTACAAGCCGCGCATGCCGGTGTTCCAGACGGTCGAGGTCGGCGGTCCCGGCCAGGCCGCGGTCGGCATCGCCGGGATCGTGGAAAGCGAGACCGCGCCGGAAAAGCGCTACGAGCCGGGCCACCCGCTCGCCGACGCGCAGGGCTACGTCTACGCGCCCAGCGTCAACCCCGTGGAGGAGATGGTCAACATGATCTCCGCGGCCCGCTCCTACCAGAGCAGCGTCGAGGTCCTGAGCACGTCCAAGGATCTGATGCTGCGCACGATCAACCTCGGCAAATAGCCATGTCCATCGCCAGCGCAGTGAATCCCTTCGAACGGCTCGGCCTTGGGGCGAAGCCCGAAGCCAAGAAAGAGGAGATGGGCCGGGACGACTTCATGACGCTGCTGGTCACGCAGCTCAAGAACCAGGACCCGCTCAAGCCGATGGAGAACACCGACTTCATCGCCCAGCTCGCGCAGTTCACGATGGTCGACGGCGTGCAGGAGATGCGGAATTCCTTCGGCAGCCTGTCGGAGGCCATGCAGGCCAGCCAGGCGCTGCAGGGCGCCTCGCTGCTGGGCCGCTATGCGCTGGCTCAGGGCGACCGCGCCGAACTTCAGGCGGACGGAGGCATCGTCGCCGCCATCGACCTGCCCGCCAGCGCGGGCGACGTGACGGTCGAGGTGCAGAACGCCGCCGGGCAGACCGTGCGCACGCTGCACCTGGGGCCGCAACCCGAAGGGCTTTCGCATTTCGGCTGGGACGGCGTGGACGCCTACGGCAACCGCGCCGCGCCCGGCTCGTACACGCTGCGGGCACGAACCGTGCAAGACGGCAAGCAGACGGCCGTCACGACCCTGGTCGCGGCGCGCGTGGATACGGTTTCCATGGGCGGGGCATCCGGCCTTGTCCTCAACCTGGCCGGCCTGGGCCCCGTCTCGCTGAATCAGGTCCGGCAGATCATGTAAGGAGGTCTTTATGTCGTTTCGAGTTGCATTGAGCGGTTTGAATGCGGCCTCGTCCGATCTGAGCGTCACGGCGCACAACATCGCCAACGTCGCCACGACCGGATTCAAGGGCTCGCGCTCCGAGTTTGCCGACATCTACGCGGCGTCCACCTTCGGCGTCGGCGCGACCACGCCCGGCAGCGGCGTGCGCCTGACGCAGATCGCCCAGCAGTTCACGCAGGGCAGCATCGAGTTCACCGACAACAGCCTGGACCTGGCGATATCCGGGCAGGGCTTTTTCACGCTGGAAGCGCCCAACGGCCAGACCCTGTTCACCCGCGCCGGCGCGTTCCATGCCGACTCGGACGGTTATGTCGTCAACGCGCAGAGCCAGCGCCTGCAGGTCTATCCGGCGGCCAGCAACGGCCTGTTCAACCAGGGCGCCCAGGACGATCTGCGCATCTCAAACGCCGACAGCCCGGCGCTGGCGACGACCGAGATCCAGGTTGGCCTCAACCTCCCGGCCAGCGCCGATGAGCCGAGCGTCACCACCTTCGATCCGGCCGATCCGGACAGCTACAACCAGTCGTCGTCGGTGACGGCGTTCGACTCGCTGGGCGTGCCGCACTCGGTGTCGCTGTTCTTCATCAAGACGGCGACCAGCAACGAGTGGGATATCCGCACCACGATCGACAACCGCGAGTTCCTCGACGCCACCTCCAGTTCCGCCACGCTCAGCGTCGCGGCGGCGACGGTGGCTCCGAGCGGCTCGACCTCGCGCGATCCCGACCGGCTATTGACGGCAACGCTGACGTTCACTGCGGGCACCACTGCGGACCTTGACGGCGACACGGTGAACGAAACCTACGACGGTACGATCAGCGTGCCGGGCGCAACGCCGAACGCGACCGGCTTCTTCACGCGCGACGCGAGCACCGGCCTTGTCACGATCTACAACACCACCACCGGCACGACGGGTGCCTCGGATGTCTACGGCTGGGAGCTGTACGTAGGCGCGACGCCCGCCGACGGCACGACCGTCACGGTGGCGGACTCCGGTCCTGTGGGCAACATCGCCTACGACTCGTCCGGCGCGTTCGCCAGCGACGATTCCGGGACGACCACCGACGGCTTGATCCAGCTTCCGACCTTCGCCTCGACCTTCCTGGGCAGCGGCGGCTCGGCGCTCGATCTCACGCTGGACCTGTCCGACTCCACCCAGTTCGGCAGCCAGTTCTCCGTTACCGACCTGATCCAGAACGGCTACACCTCCGGCCGTCTGACTGGCCTCGAGATCACGCAGGAAGGCGTCGTGCAGGCGCGCTACAGCAACGGCCAGGCGATCGCGCTGGGCGAGCTGGCGATCGCCAACTTCCGCAATCCGCAGGGTTTGCAGCAGGCCGGCGATACGAACTGGACCGAGAGTGTGGCCTCCGGCGACCCGACCTTCGGTGTCGCGGGCACCGGCTCGCTGGGCCTGATCGTATCCGGCGGCCTGGAAGGTTCCAACGTGGACCTGACCGAGCAGTTGGTCAGCATGATCGCCGCGCAGCGCAACTTCCAGGCGAACGCGAAGATGATCGAGACCACGGACCAGGTGACGCAGACCATCATCAACATCCGGTAACGGCACTTGAGGAATCGGGGGCGCAAGCAGCGCCCCCGGTTCATGCGCCGTTCTGCACCAGGGATACGATGGCTGCGCGAATCTCACTGAACTTGGCGTCGGTCAGGATGCCCACGCTTCGTGCAAACAGAGATTCATGCGCGGTAAACAGCTTTCCAGGGCGCGCAAAGCTCAAGCGTGACAATGTTCCGCCCCGAAAATCCTGCTCGCGGATTTCAATGGCATTCCTTACGCCGACGGATCGGCGTAAGGGTTGCTCGTGATCTGAGCGCAGATCCAGTCCTGGCGTCCGGAGGCAGCCACGACCAACGCAGGGCGAAGTTTTGCGGAGGAAAGATCGGAAAAGGGGAAGGTAACAAGAACGACTTGGCCTACTGCAGGTGTGACCATGCTTCGTCCTCTTCCGGACGCGCCCAATCCGCAGCAAGGCTCGTTTCCGAGAGCATTACCGGTTCATTCATGTTGAGGGGGGCTCGTCCAGGATGGTTACGAGTGCGCGGTGTTTGCCTTTGATGCGCACCGGTTCTGCAAGCTGGACTCGTCCCGCTTCATCAACCACGGCTTCGACAACACGGACCATGGCGGTTCTCGGTATATGGGAGCCCAGTGTATGTCGTGCCCAGCGAACATCGCCATTCTGCCGCGTTCGGTGGGCTTTCGATTTGCGAGGTCGAGCGCGTGTCTTTACTATTAACTGATCGATTGTCGTAAGGTAAAGCTATGGCGACCGCGACGCTGAGCAGCAAGTTTCAACTAGCGATCCCGAAGGCCACGCGCGACTCGCTGGGGCTGCGCGCGGGACAGAAATTTGTCGTGCTGGAAAAGAACGGCGTTATCGAGCTGGTGCCGCAGATTTCGCTGGGCGAGGCGCGCGGAATGCTCGCCGGGGTGGACGCGTCGGACTACCGCGATCGTTCCGATCGCGTATGAGTCGCTGCCTGGTCGATACCTGCGGGTGGATCGAATGGCTGACCAACGGCACGCTGGCTGAACGCTTCTCGCCGTATCTGGCTAAGGCCGGCGAATTGATCGTGCCGACCGCGATCCAGTTCGAGTTGTACAAGTGGGTCAAGCGGGAGCGCGGTGAAGCGGCGGCGCTGAAAGTCGTGGGACTTACGGCGCAGTCCACCGTTGTTCCGCTGGATACGCCGATCGCGCTCACGGCCGGCGACTACGCACTGGAGTACGGCCTGTCCTTCGCCGATGCGCTGATCTACGCGCACGCGCGAAAAGCGGCTGTGCCGCTGATCACCTCCGACGATCATTTTCGCGGGCTGCCGGGCGTGGAGATTTTCGCGAAAGGCGATTGAACCGGGCGCAGTATCCGGTTTTGCGAGCGCCGTACCCCAGAGATTTCCCGTGGTACGGATGTTGCACCTCCTCCTTTAAACGCCACGAGGCAGGAGGAGTAACCCATGGACCGCGCACTTTACGTCGCCATGACCGGCGCGATGCAGACGCTGCGCGCCCAGACCGCCAACAGCCACAACCTTGCCAACGCGGCGACCGCCGGCTTCCGCGCCGAGCTGGCGTCGAGCCAGGCCGTGGCCGTCGACGGGCCGACCCTGCCCACTCGCGTCAACGCGGTGCTGGAAACCGCCGGCTGGGACGCTTCGCCCGGCTCGGCGGTGAGCACCGGCCGCGAACTCGACGTCGCTCTGCGCGGCAACAACTGGCTCGCGGTGCAGGCCCCGGATGGAACCGAGGCCTACACCCGCGCCGGCGACCTCCAGATCACCCCGCTGGGCCAGCTCGTGACCGGCTCCGGCCACGCGGTGCTGGGCGCGGGCGGCCCGGTCACGCTGCCGCCACACACCCAGATCACCATCGGCGAGGACGGCACGATCTCGATCCAGCCGCAGGGCACCGGCCCGGAAACGCTGGCCCAGGTCGGCCGCCTGCGCGTGGTGGAGGTCCAGCCGCAGCAGCTGCTTCGGCGCCCCGACGGCCTGATGACGCTCGCCCCCGGCGGCGAGGCGCGGCCCGTGGCCGGCCCGTCCCTGATGACGGGTACGCTGGAGTCGTCCAACGTCAACGCCGCCGACGCGCTGGTCACGATGATCCAGCTTTCGCGTCAGTTCGAGATGCAGGTCAAGGTGATGAAGACCGCGGAACAGAACGCGCAGGCCAGCACGCAGCTGCTGCGGGTGCGTTGATGCCGCGTCCCGGCCGATTTCGGCACCCGTTTTCCGTCGGGAACGCTTCTTGCCTGAGTTGGGGCTGAGGGGCGCAGGCTAGACGCAAAGCCGGCGCCCGCGAGCTTCGACAGGAGACAGACATGAATCCAGCCCTGTGGGTTGCCAAGACCGGACTCGATGCGCAGCAGACGCGCATGACCGTGGTCTCGAACAACCTGGCCAACGTCAACACCACCGGCTTCAAGCGCGGCCGCGCGGCGTTCGAGGACCTGCTGTACCAGACCGTGCGCCAGCCTGGCGGCCAGACCTCGCAGCAGACGCAGGCGCCCACCGGCCTGTCGCTGGGCACCGGCGTGCGCGTCGTCGCCACGGAAAAGAGCTTCAGCCAGGGCAACCTGCTGCAAACCAACAACTCGCTGGACATGGCGATCCAGGGCCGCGGCTTCTTCCAGATCCTGCTGCCGGACGGCACCCAGGCCTACACGCGCAACGGCGGATTCCAGCTCGACAGCCAGGGTCAGCTCGTCACGCCCAACGGCTTCATGGTGCAGCCGGCGATCACCGTGCCCGACGGCGCGCTGTCGGTGACTGTCGGCCGCGACGGCACCGTGTCCGTGACCCTGCCGGGCCAGGCGGCGCCGCAGACCATCGGCTCGCTGCAACTGACAGACTTCATCAACCCGGCCGGCCTGCAGGCGCAGGGCGACAACCTGTTCGTCGAGACCGCCGCCAGCGGCCCGCCGCAGACCGGCACGCCCGGCCTGAACGGCCTGGGCATGCTGGCGCAGGGTTCGCTGGAGTCCTCCAACGTCAACGTCGTGGAGGAGCTGGTGAACATGATCGAAACACAGCGCGCCTACGAAATGAACTCGAAGGCGATCGCCACCACGGACGAGATGCTCGGCTACATCAACAACAACCTGTAAGCCATGCGCCGCCTGACGCTGTGCCTCGTCTTTCTCGCCGCCGGTTGCGCCACGACCAGGCGGCCGGAGGACCTGTACATCCCGCCCGACCCGCCGCGGCCGACGCTGGTGCAGGCCAGCGACGGCTCGATCTACAAGATGGGCGCGGACCCGGCGCTGTTCGAGGACCTCAAGCCGCGCCAGGTCGGCGACATCCTGACCGTGCTGCTGGTGGAGAACACCAACGCGCAGAAGAGCGCCAGCACGACGAGCAGCAAGGAAGACACGATCGCGCTGGAAAACCCGACGCTGTTCGGCCGCGAGGTCAGCCCCAGCATCGGCGCCAGCGTCAGCGCCGCGCGCGAGTTCGAGGGCACCGGCGGTGCCAGCCAGAGCAACAAGATTTCCGGCAGCGTGACCGTGACGGTGGTCGAGCGCCTGCCCAACGGCAACCTGGTGGTGCGCGGCGAGAAGCGCCTGGAGCTGAACCAGGGCGAGGAATTCGTGCGCCTGTCCGGCATCGTGCGCCCGGCCGACATCGGGCCGGACAACTCGGTGCTGTCCAGCCGCGTGGCGGACGCGCGCATCACCTACGCCGGCACCGGCGCGCTGGCCGACGCCAACCGCCAGGGCTGGCTGTCGCGCTTCTTCTCGTCGCCGTGGTGGCCGTTCTGAGCGCGCCATGAACAAGACCGGAATTTTCATGCTGGCCACGCTGCTGCTCTTCGCCGCCGGCTCCGTGCGCGCCGAGCGCGTCAAGGACCTCGCCAGCGTCGCCGGCGTGCGCTCGAACCCGCTGGTCGGCTACGGCCTGGTCGTGGGCCTGGACGGCACCGGCGACCAGACCAGCCAGGCGCCGTTCACGGTGCAGAGCCTCAAGAACCTGCTGGCGCAGCTTGGCGTGACCGTGCCGCCGAACGTGAACCCGCAGCTCAAGAACGTCGCCGCCGTCGCGGTGCACGCGGAGCTGCCGGCCTTCGCCAAGCCCGGCCAGCAGATCGACGTTACCGTTGCCTCCATCGGCAACGCCGGCAGCCTGCGCGGCGGCAGCCTGCTGATGACGCCGCTTAAGGGCGCGGACGGGCAGGTTTACGCCGTGGCCCAGGGCAATCTCGTGGTCGGCGGCTTTGGCATCTCCGGCAAGGACGGCTCGCGCGTCACCGTCAACGTGCCCAGCGCCGGCCGCATTCCCAGTGGCGCCATGGTCGAGCGCGCCGTGCCGACGAACTTCGCGGCCAACCCGGAAATCGTCCTGAACCTGAACACCGGCGACTTCACCACAGCCGCGCGGCTGGTGCAGGGCATCAACACCATCATGGGCGCGGAGACGGCGCGGCCGATCGACGCCGTGTCGGTGGGCGTGCGTGCGCCGGCGGACCTCGCCTCGCGCGTCGCCTTCGTTGCCGAGCTGGAGAACCTGGAGATCGAGCCGGGCGACGCGCCGGCGCGCGTGGTCGTCAACTCGCGTACCGGCACCATCGTCATCGGCAGCCACGTGCGCGTGACGCCGGCGGCGGTCGCGCACGGCTCGCTGTCCGTGACCATTGCCGAGCGGCCCAAGGTGAGCCAGCCGGCGCCGCTGTCCGAAGGCCAGACCGTGGTGGTGCCGCAGTCCGACGTGACCGTGAGCCAGCCCAGCGCTCGCATGTTCCTCTTCGACGCCGGCGTCACCCTGTCGGAAATTGTCCGCGCGGTGAACCAGGTCGGCGCCGCTCCCGGCGACCTCATCGCAATCCTGGAAGCATTGAAGCAGGCCGGCGCGCTGCGCGCCGAGCTGGTGGTGATCTGACATGAGCGTCGCGCCCGTCCCGGTCGCCACCGATTTCGCCGGCTTGGCGCGGCTGCGCGAGGCGGCGCAGGGCAACGATCCCAAGGTGCTGCGCGAGGCGGCGCGCCAGTTCGAGGCGCTGTTCACGCAGATGCTGATGAAGAGCATGCGCGCGGTCAGCTTCGGCGACGACCTCACCGGCGAGCAGGGCGGCTTCTACAAGGACATGCTCGACCAGCAGATGGCGGTGCACCTGTCCTCCGGCAAGGGCCTGGGCCTGGCCGAGGTGATGATCCGCCAGCTCCAGGGTGCGAACGGCGTCACGGACGGCGCTACAGCCGCCGGCGCCGCCGCCGATATCGCGGACATGGCGACGTCCGCATTGGGCGGCAGGAAGCCGCCGCAGCAATTGTTCTCCGCGTTGTCCGCACCGGGTTCGCGTCCCGCCGACTGGCGTCCCGAAACACCCGAACAGTTCGTCAAGGACCTGCTGCCGCACGCGCAGAAGGCGGCGGGGGAGCTGGGCGTTTCGCCGCGCATGCTGATCGCGCAGGCGGCGCTCGAAACCGGCTGGGGCCGGCACCCGATCCGGCATCCCGACGGCACGCCCAGCTACAACCTGTTCGGCATCAAGGCCGGCGCGGGCTGGGACGGCGCGCGCGTGCGCAGCATGACCACGGAATACGAGGGTGGCGCCGCGCTGCGCCAGCGCGAGGAGTTCCGCGCCTATCCCTCGATCGAGGCGAGCTTCGAGGACTACGTGCGCCTGCTCAAGACGCAGCCGCGCTACGCCGAGGCCCTGCGCAAGGGCCAGGACGAAGAGCGCTGGGCGCGCGGGCTGCAGGCCGCGGGCTATGCCACCGACCCCCTGTACGCCGACAAGCTGTCGGCCCTGGCGCAAAGCCCGGCACTGAACGCGGTGCCGGCGGCATCCGCCACCCTGAGCGCATAAGACCATGGCCGACCTGCTGAGCACCGGCATTTCCGCGCTGCTGGCCTACCAGAAGTCGCTGGCCACGACCGGCCACAACATCGCCAACGCCAACACCGAGGGCTACACGCGCCAGCGCGTGGAGCAGGTGTCGCGCCTGGGCACGGCGCTGGGCAGCGGCTTCATCGGCTCGGGCGTGGAGGTCTCCACCGTCACGCGCGTGGCCGACCGCTTCGCCACCGAGCGGCTGATGTTCGACGCCTCCAACATGTCGCAGCAGGAGACGCTGCAAACGCTGACCGGCCGCGTCGACAAGATCCTGTCGGATCGCAACCTCGGCCTGACCGACCCGCTGTCGGAGTTCTACGCGGCGGTGGATGGCGTGGCCACCGACCCGACCTCCTCGGCCGCGCGCCAGGTGCTGCTGGGCAAGGCCGAACTGCTGGCCGGGCGGTTCCAGAACCTGCAAAACGAGTTCGACAGCCTCAACCTGGAGGTCAATCGCCAGTTGCAGCAGCAGGTCGGCGAGATCAACACGCTGACCGAGCAGATCGCGGACATGAACGACCGCATCGCCATCGCGCGCGGCCTCGCCGGCGGGCAGCCGCCCAACGACCTGCTCGACCAGCGCGACGAACTGGTCAGGGAGCTGGCGTCGCACATCGGCATCGCCACCGTGACGCAGGACGACGGTGCGCTCAACATCTTCACCGCCGGCGGCAACGCCCTGGTGCTGGGCACCACGGTGAGCCCGCTGCGCCTGGTGCAGGACGACTTCAACGCCGACCGCTACGGCATCGCGCTGCAGCAGGGGAACACCTTGATCCCGCTGACGCGGTTCGTCAGCGGCGGCAGCCTCGGCGGCCTGTTGTCGTTCCGGCGCGACGTGCTCGACCCGGCGGCCGGCGACCTCGGCCGCGTCGCCGTCGCGTTGGCGGACACCTTCAACGCGCAGCACGCGGAAGGCGTCGACCTGTACGGCGATCTCGGCGGCGACTTCTTCGACGTGCCCGCGCCCGGCGTGTCGGCCGCGACCAACAACGACGGCCCGGCGGTGGTCGGCGTCGCGTACGACGACGTCGGCGGCCTGACCGGCGAGACCTATCTGATGCGCTTCACCGGCTCCGCCTGGGAGCTGCAAAGCGCGGAGACCGGCGACACGGTCGCGACCTTCGGCGCCGCCAGCGGCACCTTCACTGCCGCCGGCCTGAGCATCGCCATCGCCGCCGGCGCGGTCGCCGGGGACCGCTACGAGATCCGCGCCACGCGCGGCGCCGCCGGCTCGCTGGACGTGGCGATCACCGATGCGGCGCGCATCGCCGCGGCGGCGCCGGTGCGCACCGAGGCGGCGCTGGCCAACGACGGCACCGGCGTCGTCGGCCGTCCCGAGGTGCTGGACGTCGCCGACGCCGACCTGCTGCTCGACGCGACCATCGTGTTCGACGACCCGCCGGGCACGTTCACGATTACCGACAGCAACGGCACCAGCGCGCCGATCGCGTTCACCGTGGGCGGCAACATCGACTACAACGGGTGGCGCATCCAGATCACCGGCACGCCGGCCGCGGGCGACACTTTCCAGGTGCTGCCGGTGGCCGCCAACAGCGGCGACAACGGCAACGCGCGCCTGCTCGCCGACATCCGCAATCTCGGCGTGCTGGACGGCGGCACGCGCTCGCTCAACGGCGGCTACGGCGCCCTGGTCGCGCAGGTCGGCGCGCAGGCGCAGCAGGCGGCGCAGCGGGTTGCGGCGCAGACCGCCATCCGCGAGCACGACCAGAGCTTTCGCGACAGCGTGTCCGGCGTGAACCTGGACGAGGAGGCGGCCAACATGGTGCGCTTCCAGCAGGCCTACCAGGCGTCGGCGCAGATCATCGCGCTGACCGACACGCTGTTCCAGACCATACTTAGCGCGGTGAGACGCTGATGCCTCGTATCGCGACAGACGCCATCTACCGGCAGGCGGTTGCCGGCATCCTCGACCGGCAGTCCAGCCTGCTCAAGGTGCAGCAGCAGCTCACCACCGGCCTCAAGCACACCACCGCGGCCGACAGCCCGGCCGAGTTCACGCAGGGCCTGGCGCTGGATCAGCGGCTGGCCGAACTGTCGCGCTACAAGGACAACGCCAGCGCGGCGCGCCACCGCCTGAACGTCGAGGAAAGTGCGCTCGGCAGCGTCACCGGCGTGATCCAGCGCGTGCGCGAGCTGGCGGTGCAGGGCAACACCGACGCGCTGACCGACGTCGACCGCCGGCAGATCGTGGCGGAGTTGCGCCAGCAGTTCGACCAGCTCGTCAACCTCGCCAACCAGGACGACGGCGAGGGCAATTTCATATTCGCCGGCGGCAACAACGGCGCGGCGCCGTTCGCCAAGACCGCGACCGGCGTCGGCTACTCCGGCGACCAGAGCTACCGCTACATCGCGATCGGGCCGGAGCGCGAGATCGCCGACGGCACCCCCGGCAGCGAGGCGTTCCAGCGCATCGCCAACGGCAACGGCACGTTCCGCTATACCGCCGATCCGGCCAACACCGGCTCCGGCACGCTGGGCGCCGCGCGCCTGGCCGACCCCTCCGCGTACGACGGCGAGACCTACACGCTCACGTTCACCAGCGCCACGACCTTCGACGTGGTCCGCACCACCGGCCCCGGCAGCCCGGCCACGGTCGTCTCCGGCGGCACCTACACGGAAGGCGAGGCGATCGGCTTCTCCGGCGTGGAGATCGCGGTCGGCGGCACTCCCGCGACCGGCGACGTCTTTACCGTCGAGCCGAGCGCCGCGCAGGACCTGTTTTCCACGGTGCAGAACCTGATCGACGCCCTGTCCACGTCCACCGGCACGTCGGCGTCGGCCGCGCAGATGCACAACGGCGTTTACAACGCCCTGGAAGACCTCGACCGCGGCCTGGACCACATCCAGACGGTGCGCGCCACGGTCGGCGGCCGCCTCAATGCGCTGGAGGACACCATCGGCGCCCAGGAGGCCCTGGACGTGCAGTTGCAGGAGACGCTGTCCGGCGTGCGCGACCTCGATTACGCCGAGGCGGTCAGCCGACTGCAACTGGCGCTGACCACGCTGGAAGCCTCGCAGCAGTCCTTCCTCAAGATCCAGGGCCTGTCCCTGTTCAATTTCCTGCGCTGAAAGCGGCTTGCGACGCCGCGGCCGGGCGGTTAGCGTACCGCCATGGCCGGCGCCGCGGAGCTGCCGAAACAACAACGGCGGCGCAACCGGCCAGGGTTCACTTGTGGGGGAGGACCCATGCCGACATGCCCTGACTGCGTAAGCCTGCTGGACAGCCTGCCGATCGGCGTGTTCCGGCTGGACGCGACGCTGCAAAGCATCCACATCAACCGCGCCATGGCGCAGTTTTCCGGCCTGCCGGGCGGAACGATGGCGGCCGACGATTTCGGACGCGCCAGCCTGACCGACGCGCAGCGCGCCGAGTGGCAGCGCCTGGCCACCGTCGCCCTGACCACCGGCGAGCCGCAGCGATTCCAGTTGCGATGGGAGCAGTCCGGCGAGGGCCGGGAAGTCCACGTGCGCGTCGCGCCCTATCGCGACGCCGACGGCGCGATCCAGGGGGTGATCGGCGTCGCGCTGGACATGACGCCGCTGCGCCGGGCGGAGGCGGCGCTGCGCGACAGCGAGACGCGCTTCAAGGCGTTCATGGACCACATGCCGGCGATCGCCTGGATCAAGGACGCGCGGCACCGCTATGTGTTCCGCAACAAGGCGCACCAGGACCGCTACGGCGAGCCGGGCGAGGACTGGAGCGGCCGCTCCGACGCGGAATTCTTCCGCCCGGACGACGCGGCGCAGTACGCCGCGACCGACAGCCGCGTCCTCGGCACCGGCGAGCCGCTGGTCTACGAGACGCGCAACGTCGACCGTCACGGCGCCGGCGTGGACTGGCGGATCGACAAGTTTCGCGTCACCGACGCCGACGGCCGTCACTACGTCGCGGGCATCGGCGTCGACGTCAGCGAGCGCAACCACGCCGAGCGCCTGCTGCGCGAGAGCGAGGCGCGCTTCCAGGCGTTCTTCGACCACAGTCCGGCGCTGGTCTGGATGAAGGACGACGAAGGCCGCTACCTGTACGCCAACGAGCTGCACAAGCGATTCCTCGGCGTGAGCGACGACAGCTGGCGCGGCAAGACCGACTTCGACCTGCTGCCGCACGACTTTGCGCGCGCCTGCCGCGAAGGGGAGCTGCGGGTCCTGGACAGCGGCAAGCCGCTGGAGACCACCGGCAGCGTGCCGGCCATCAGCGGCCCGGACCGCCATTGGCAGCTGGTGCGCTTCTGCTTCGTCGGCTGGGGCGGGCGGCGCTTCATCGGCGGCGTCGCCGCCGACATCACGGAAAAGATGCGCGACCAGGAGCGCGTGCGGCGCGACGCCCTGACCGACGAGCTGACCGGCCTGTACAACCGCCGCGGCTTCAAGCTCCTGGTCGAGCAGGAGCTGAAGCACGCCCAGCGCGAGCGGCAGCGTTGCGCGCTGCTGGTCGCCGACGTCGACGGCCTCAAGCAGATCAACGACATGTTCGGCCACGCCAGCGGCGACACCGCACTCAGCCAGGTGTCGCAGGTGCTGCGGCGCACCGTGCGCGACAGCGACATCGTGGCGCGCGTCGGCGGCGACGAGTTCGTGGTGTTCGCGCGCGGCGCGCAGATCGGCATCGTGCGCGAGCGCATCGCCAACGAGCTGCGCGCGTTCAACGTCGCCAACGCCGGCCCGTTCCTGCTGTCCGTCAGCATCGGCACCACCGAGTTCGACGCCGACGCCGCCGAGCCGCTCGACCGGCTGCTGTCGCGGGCGGACGAGCGCATGTACGCGGAGAAGCGGTCGCGCGCCTGAGCGCGGCCGCGCGCGGATCGGGCGGCGGCATGGCGGCGGCGGAGCGGCTTTTCACCGTGGTGTTCACCGGGCGCACCGGGCGCCTGCGCTGGGCGCCGCCGAACGACCGCAACCTGTTCGAGCGCCTGCGGCGCATGTTCCCGTTCGCCGGCGCGGAGCGGCTGGCGCAGCTGATGTGCGACCAGCGCACCGTGCTTGCGCGCGGCACGCCGGAGGAGGAGGCCCAACGGATCGCGCGCGTGCTCAGGAAGCACGAGCTGGGCTGCCAGCTGGTGGAGGAAAGCGATCCCGCCGCCGAGGCGGAGCGGTCCGCGCTGCGCGAGCTGCGCCTGGCGCCGTACCTTCTCAAGCGGCCGCGGCCGGCGCGCAGGCACCGACCGGTGCTGCGCCTGCTGCGCACGCCCGGCGCCGGGGTCGAGGATCGGCTCACGCCGGCCGGCCGCGCAGGACTGCTGGCCGGCGCGATTCTGCTCGCCGCCCTGGTGGCCCTGGAGGGTTCGTCCGCGGCGCGGCGCTACGCGGGGGCGTGGAGCTTCGCCGGCGACGGCGCCGAGATTCCCTCGCTGTGCGTGGTGGACGAGCTGCCGGAGCTGTTCGGGCGGGCGCCGCGCTATGCGCTGGAGTGCACGGCGTCCAGCGCGCTGGGACGCTACCGCTTGGCGGTCCGGTGCGATGCCGGCGGCGGTGTGCGGATCGGCTTGGCCGCCTTCGACCTGGACGGCCGCCCGCGGCCGCTGCCGCGGCCGGCGGACGGCCCTTCGCGGCCGGTCCTCTACACCCGCAGCGGCGACACCGCGCACGGCGTCGCGCTGCTTCCGGGGCAGGAGCCGAACGCCGGCGTGCTGGGCATCGACGGCGCCGCCGCCGCCGAAATGCTCGGCGCCCCGGCGGCGGGCTTCAGCGAGGTGTTCCCCGGCGAATCGGTCGCCTTCGACTTCGATGCCGCTGCCTGGTACGTGCACTACTTCCTGCGCGGTTGCGGCATGGCAGGCTCTCGCCCAGGCGGATGAGGCGCCGCCCGCGCCGGCCTCCATACTGGCGCGAACGCCGCTGGAACCCGAATCATGCCGATCGCCGCGCGCGACCTGCTGGCCGTCGTCGAGCCGGTCCTGTACAGCCGCACCGGGCGGCGCGCCTGCGTCCTGACCCTGGTGCTGGCGACGCTGCTGCTGGGCGCGCTCGCCGTGCAGGTCAGGCCCGACGCGAGCTTCGACAAGTCGCTGCCGCTGGAGCACGCGTACATGCAGGTGTTCCGCCAGTACCAGCAGGAGCTGGGCGGCGCCAACACCGTGCTGATCGCGCTGGTGCGCCGCGGCGGCACGATCTACGACGAGCGCTTCCTGGCGACGCTCAAGGCGGCGACCGAGGAGGTTTTCTTCACGCCCGGCATCGACCGCGCGCGCGTGTCGTCGATCTTCACGCGCGACGTGCGCTACGTCGAGGTGGTGGACGGCGGCGTCATCGCCGAGGACGTGATCCCGGCGGAATACGCGCCGACGCCGGAGATGTTCGAGCTGATCCGCACCAACGTCGGCAAGGCCGGCGTAATCGGGCGGCTGGTCGGCAAGGACCAGCGCGGCGCCATGGTCGTGGCCGAGGTGCTGGAGCGCGATCCCGCGACGTTCCGGCGCACCGACTATGCGCGCGTGGCGGAGGATCTTGAGGACAAGCTGCGGCGGCGCTTCTCCAGTCCCACGCGCTATGTCTACCGCCTCAAGGAGGCGCGGCCGCCGTTCGCGGCCGGCGAGGTCGTCGGCGAGGAGTTCCGCGCGCGCGGCGTCGCCAGCCGCTGGCTGAGGACGTTCGCGGCGGAGCGGGCGATGCCGGACGGCTCGGTCGCCCGCGTCGAGCTTCGCGCCGGCGAGCTGGCGCTCGAAGTCCAGCCGAACCCGCAGTACAACCCGGACGTGGACGTCCACATCATCGGCTTCGCCAAGGTGGTGGGCGACGTCGCCGACGCCACCGCCGAGGTGGTCGGCTTCTTCCTGCTGACGGTGCTGGCCACCATGCTGGCGCTGTGGTGGTATCTGGGCGACCTGCGGCTGGCCCTGCTGCCGCTGGCCTGCTCGGCAGTCGCGGTGGTGTGGGAGTTCGGCCTGCTGCGCGCGTTCGGCTACGGCCTGGACCCGTTCGCGATCCTGGTGCCGTTCCTGGTGCTGGCGGTCAGCACCAGCCACGGCGTGCAGTACGTGAGCACCTGGGCCGACGAGGTGCTGCACGGCCGCGACGGCTTCGACGCCTCGCGCGAGACCTTCCGGCGCCTGTTCATCCCCGGCACGGTGGCGCTCGTCACCAATGTCGCCGGCTTCCTCACTTTGCAGCTGGTGCCGATCGAGATCATCCGCGAGATGTCCACCCACGCCTGCCTGGGCATGTTCGCGGTGATCGTGACCAACAAGGCGATGATGCCGGTGTGGCTGTCGCACCTGGGCGTGGCCGACGTCGCCGCCTTCCGCGCGCGCCGCCGGCGCCGGATGCACGCCGGCGACCGCCTGTGGCGTACGGTCTCGGTCGTTACCGAGGCGCCGGTGGCGGCGGGGCTGGTGGTCCTCTCGCTGGCCGTGCTGGCGCTGTCCTGGAGCTACCAGGGCCGGCGCATCGTCGGCGACGCGCAGGCCGGCGTGCCGGAGCTGCGGCCGGACTCGGTCTACAACCGCGACGTGCGCGCCATCGTCGACGGCTTCGCGATCGGCACCGACCTGCTCAAGATCGTCGCGGAAACGGAGCCCAGCGGCTGCGCGCAGTTCGGCGTGCTCGACCAGATCGACCGCTTCGCCTGGCATGTGGAGAACGTCGCCGGCGTGCAGTCGGTCAAGGCATTCACCACCGTCGCCGAGCAGTTTCATTCCGGGCTGTGGGAGCTGAGCCCCAAGCTGCGCGTGCTGCCGCGCAACCAGAACGTGCTGGCAATGGTGAACCACGCCATCCACACCAATACCGGGCTGCTCAACCCGGATTGCAGCGCCATGCCGGTGCTGATCTTCACCGCCGACCATCGCGCCGCGACCGTCGCGCGCATCGTGCGGGCGGTCAAGGACTTCAACGCCGCCAACGCGCGCGAGTTCTACGAGGATCATCCGCAAGCGGCGGCGGCGGCCTGCGACGAGCGCACGCAGCTGCGCCGCGACGCCGGCGTCGCCCACGCGCGGCTCGAAGAGCGCAGGGCGCTGTTGCGCGCGCAGGGCTGGACGGAGCGGCGGATCGCCGCCGATCCGGAAGCCGGCGCGCTGGCGGAGCGCGAGGCGGCGCTGCAATCCGGGCGGGCGGCCCTGCCGGACGAATGCCCGGTCCACTTCGCCATCGCGTCCGGCAACGTCGGCGTGATGGCCGCGACCAACGAGGTGGTGAGCGCGACCGAGCTGCCGACCGTGCTGTGGGTCTACGCCGTGATCGCGGCGCTGCTGATCCTGTCGTACCGCTCCGTCGCCGCGCTGCTGGCGATCTGCATCCCGCTGTTCATGGTCTCGATCTTCGCCAATGCGCTGATGGCGTATTTCGGCATCGGCCTGAAGGTGGCGACGCTGCCGGTGGTGGCGCTGGCGGTGGGCGTGGGCGTGGATTACGGCATCTACATCTACGACGTGCTGCACGAGCAGGTCCACGTCCGCGGCCTGCCGCTGCGCGAGGCGTACTACGAGACGCTGCGGCGCACCGGCAAGGCGGTGCTGTTCACCGGCCTGTGCCTGGCCGGCGGCGTGGCGAGCTGGCTGTTCTCGGACTTGCAGTTCCAGCGCGACATGGGCCTGCTGCTGGTGTTCATGTTCGGCGCCAACATGCTGGGCGCGGTGCTGCTGTGCCCGGCGTACTGCCGGTTCCTGATGCGCGGTCCTCTACGCCGGGCGGACGAGGCCGGCACTCCCGCCGCGTAGCACGATCCTGCCGAACCTGCGTTCCGGGAACGCCGATGAATCCGGTCGTATGCGGTCTTGCGGTGCTGGGAATCCTGTCGTCGGCGGGCTGCATGGAGTCCCCGCCGCCGGCGGACGCGCGCGCATCGACCGACGCGCCGCGGCTGCGCCGCGAGGGTCCCTGGCTGGTGGACCCGCTGGGCCGCGTGGTGCTGGTGCACGGCATGAACCTGATCTGGAAGACCGCGCCGCACGTGCCGCCCGACACGCCGGCCGGCTTCACCGCGGCGGACGCGCGCTGGCTGGCGCAGCACGGCTTCAACGGCGCGCGCATCGGCACCTTGTGGGCCGGCGTCATGCCGCGGGAAGCGGGAGAGGTCGACCCCGCCTACCTGGAGCAATGGGACCGCGTGGTGCGGCTCCTGGCGGCGCAGCGCATCTGGATGCTGTTCGACTTCCACCAGGACCAGATGTCGCCGCAGTTCCAGGGCGAGGGGCTGCCGCCGCCGCAGTTCGGCTTTCCGTTCAACTATTTCACGCCGCAGGTCTCCGAGCTGTTCGACAAGCTCTGGGCCGAGCGCGGGCCGGTGTGGGACGGGTTTCGCGACGCCTGGACCGCGGTCGCGGCGCGCTGGAAGGACCAGCCGTACCACATGGGCTACGACCTGCTGAACGAGCCGTGGTCCGGGCAGGAATGGCCGAGCTGCATCTTCCCGCCGGCGGTCGGTTGCCCGGACGCCGACCGCGACGAAATCCAGCCCTTCATGGAGCATGGCCTGGCCGGCGTGCGACGCGCCGATCCGCACAACCTGGTCTGGTTCGAGCCGCAACTCCTGTCCGGCGGCACCGGCGCGCCGACCGGCTTCGTGCCGGTGGCGGGCGAGTTCCGCTACCGCTACACGCCGCGCGCCGCCGGCGGTCCGACCGAAATCTTCGTGCCGCTGGCCGTGCACTACCCGAAGGGCTATCGCGTCGAGGTGCAGGGTGCGCGCGTGGTCTCCGCAGCCGACGCGCCGGCGCTGCTGCTGGAGAACCTCGCCGGTGCGGCGGAAGTTTCCGTGGCTCTCGCTCCGCTCTAGTCCCCGTGTCGGCCCCTATGTGGGCCTCCACCGGGACAGGGTGCGCCATACGCACCCTAGTCATTTTGGACGAAGCTTGGACGCGGCTTTTCTGTGAAAACGTCAATGTCATAGCCATCAAGGCCAGGAGAACGCCGTGCAGACCCCCCCACGCCAGAACACCGCTTCCTTGGTGACCCGCGAAGTCCTGGTCCAGCGCGCCCGCGAACTGGTGCCGGTGCTGGCCGAGCGCGCCAGGAAGGCCGAGCAGGACCGCTGCGTGCCGGCGGAATCGGTGGCCGACATGCAGAAGGCGGGTCTCTTCGAGGTGCTGAAGCCGAAGAAGTACGGCGGCCACGAAATGGACCCGCAGGTGTTCTACGAGATCGTCATGACGCTCGCGCAAGGCTGCATGTCCACCGCCTGGATTTACGGCGTGATCGGCGTGCACAACTGGCAGATCGCGTTGTTCGATCCGCGCGCGGCCGAAGACGTCTGGGGCCACGACCGGTCCGTTCTGATCGCGTCGACCTACATGCCCAAGGGCCAGGTGAAGAAGGTCGACGGCGGCTTCAGGTTCAGCGGCCGCTGGGGCTTCTCCAGCGGCATCGACCACTGCCAGTGGGTGTTCCTCGGCGGCCTGATCTTCGCCGAGGACGGCAAGAGCCCGCCCGAGTACCGCACCTTCCTGCTGCCGCGGAAAGACTTCGAGATCGTCGACACCTGGCATGTCATGGGGCTGAAGGGCACCGGCAGCAAGGACATCGTGGTGAAGGACGCCTTCGTGCCGGAGTACCGCACGCACAAGGCCACCGACGGCTTCATGGGCACCAACCCCGGCGGCGCCGAGTTCACCTCCACGCTGTACGACCTGCCGTTCGGCCAGATCTTCGTGCGCGCGGTGTCCAGCGCCGCCATCGGCGCGCTGCAGGGCATGGTCAACGCCTTCCGCGACTGGGGCAAGGCCTGGACCGGCAACATGGGCGCCAAGACCGCCGAGCAGGGGCCGGCGCAGATCGCGGTGGCCGAGGCCACGGTCGCGATCGATGAGATGAAGCTGGTGCTGAACCGCAATTTCGACACGCTGCCCGCCAGGATCCGCAGCGGCCAGCCGCTCAACGACATCGACGAGCGCCTGCACTACCGCTTCCAGGCGGCGCAGGTGGTGGATCGCTGCGCGCGGCACGCTTACGCGCTGTTCTCGGCCTGCGGCGGGCGCGGCATCTTCACCGACTTCCCGCTGGTGCGACACTTCCTGGACATCCACGCGGCGCGTGCGCACTACGCCAACAACCCGGATATCTTCGGGCGCAACTACGGCGGCGTGCTGCTGGGCCGCGACAACACGGATTTCTTCATTTGAACGTCCTGTTCAAACCCGCGCCGTCCATGGCGCGGACTTTCAAGATAAGCGAGGAACACCTGCCATGAGCGGCACCGCATCGGGCGCCTGGGACCACGAGTTCGACGTGGTCGTGGTCGGCTCCGGCGCCGGCGGCATGACTGCGGCGCTGTGCGCCGCGCAGCTCGGCCTGTCGGCGGTAGTGCTGGAGAAGTCCGACCGCTACGGCGGCACCAGCGCGGTGTCCGGCGGCGGCATCTGGATTCCCTGCAACGACCAGATCGCCGCGCGCGGCGGTAGCGACTCCGAGGCCGAGGCGCTGACCTATCTCAACCATCTCACCGGCGGGGAAGTGCCGCAGACGCGGCTGCAAGCCTACGTGCGCCACGCGCGCGAGATGGTGCGCCACATGGCGCAGGCCTTCGGCGTGCGCTTCGAGTCGGTGGCCCGGTACCCGGACTACTTTCCGGACCGGCCCGGCGGCAAGCCGGGCTACCGCACGATGGAGCCGGCGGAGTTCGACGGCGCACTGCTGGGAGCGGAGTTCGAGCGCCAGCGCGAGCCGTACCGCGGCACGCTGGTCATGGGCCGCATCGCCATGACCCAGGTCGAGGCGCACACGCTGCTGTGCCGCGGTCCCGGCTGGGTGTGGCTGACGGTGAAGATGCTGCTGCGCTACTGGCTGGACTTCGGCTGGCGCCGCAGGACCTGGCGCGACCGCCGCCAGACGCTGGGCCAGGCGATGGTCGCCTCGCTGCGTTACGCCATGCTGCGCAACAGCGTGCCGTTGTGGCTGGAGACGGGCCTGGATTCGCCGGTCGAGGAAAACGGCCGCGTCGCCGGCGTGGTGGCCGGCCAGCGCGGCAGGACGCTGCGCATCCGCGCGCGGCGCGGCGTGGTGCTGGCCTGCGGCGGTTTCGAGTCCAACCAGGCGATGCGCGAGCAGTACCTGCCCAAGCCGACCCGGGCCGAATGGACCGTGGCGCCCGGCATCAACCACGGCGACGGCATCCGCGCCGGGCGCGCGCTCGGCGCCAGGCTCGGCTTCATGAACCTGACCTGGGGCACGCCGTCGATCATGACGCCGGGCGCGCGCAACGCCACCGGCATCTTCATGGAGCGCCAGCTTCCCGGATGCGTGATGGTCGACGGCCAGGGCCGGCGCTTCGTCAACGAGGCGGCGCCGTACACCGAGATCGTCTACGCCATGTACCGCGATCACGAAAAGTCCGGCGGCGCGGTGCCGTGCTGGCTGATCTTCGACGCCGACTTCCGCCGCAAGTACCCGATGGGACCGATGCTGCCCGGCAGCATCCAGCCGGACGCGCGCCTGCCGCGCGACTGGCTGGGCAAGGTCTACTGGCGCGCGGACTCGCTGGACGCGCTGGCGCGCGAGATCGGCGTGGACGCGCCGGCGCTGGCCGAAACGGTGGCGAAGATGAACCGCTACGCCGCCGACGGCGTGGACCCGGAGCACGGCAAGGGCAACAACGCCTTCGACCGCTACTACGGCGATCCCGGCGTAAAGCCCAATCCCTGCCTCGCGCCCATCGCCAGGCCGCCGTTCTACGCCGTGCAGCTCCAGGCCGGCGAGATCGGCACCAAGGGCGGCCTCGTCACCGACGAGCACGCGCGCGTATTGCGCGAGGACGGCAGCCGCATCGAAGGCCTGTACGCCGTGGGCAATTGCTCCGCGGCGGTCATGGGGCGCACGTACGCCGGCCCCGGCGCGACGCTGGGTCCGGCGATGACCTTCGCGTACCTGGCGGCGCAGGACCTTGGCCGCGCCTCGGCGGGGACCACGATCGCCGCCGCGGCGTGAAGGAGATGCGGATGACCATGGGCAAACGGGAGCGGGCGAAATGAGTTGGTACACCGGCAATTCGACCTACGACACGGTGCTCGCGATCGGCTTCGGCTTTGCGCTGTTCACCATCGTCGGCTCGCTGTTCGTGGCGAGCCCATACGGCCGTTTCGCCTCGGACCGGATGGGCGTGAACCTGCACCCCAAGCTCGGCTGGTGGCTGATGGAGATCCCGGCGACGGTGGTGTTCGTCTGGTTCTTCGCGCAGGGTCCGCGCGCCTGGGAGCCGATGCCGCTGGTGCTGGGCCTGGTGTGGATGATCCACTACGGCAACCGCGGCTGGTTCTTTCCGCTGTCCATGCGCGTGGCCAAGGGCCGGCGCAGCACCTTCAGCGTCACCGTGGTGGGCGCCGGCATGTTCGTGACGGCGATCCACGCCTATCTCAACGCCACGCTGTTCACCGAGTACGGCACGCACCTTACCGGCGACTGGTTCCGCGATCCGCGCTTCCTGGCGGGCCTGGTCGTCTACTACGGCGGCTTCGCCCTGATCGTCCATTCCGAGGCGGTGGTGCGCAGCCTGCGCGACCCGGCCAAGCTCGCGGCCGGCGGCGGCGACTACCGGATTCCGTACGGCGGCGGCTACCGCTTCGTGTCCAGCCCGCAGTACCTGGGCGAGCTGATCGCCTGGGCCGGCTTCGCGCTGATGACCTGGGGCCTGCCGGGCGTGATGATCTTCCTGATCTCGGCCGGCAACTTGGTGCCGCGCGCGTTCGCCACGCACAAGTGGTACCGCGACAAATTCCCGGAGTATCCCGCCGAGCGCAAGGCGCTGATCCCTTATGTCGCCTGAGACGGGTATGAGCCGTCACGTCCCGGTTCCGGCCCAGATGGGGGGCGGTACCGGGACCGGGTCGGCCGCACGCCTGCTGGAGACGGCCAAGGCCTCGCCGGCGGCGGTCGCCGTCCACGACCGCGCCGGCTGGCTCGCGCTGTACGCCAGCGACGGCCTGGTCAACGACCCCGTCGGCTCGCGCCCGCACGTCGGGCGCGCGGCGCTGGAGCGTTTCTACGACACCTTCATCGCGCCCAATGCCATCCGCTTCCGCTCGAACCAGGACCTGGTGTGCGGCTCGACCGTGGTGCGCGATGTGACGATCCAAACGACCATGCCGTCCGGACTGCGGCTGGATGTTCCGGCGCACCTGCTGTACGAGATCGCCGAGGAAGGCGGCGCTCTGCGCATCCGGCGCCTGTACGCGCACTGGGAATTGCTGCCTATGGTCGGGCAGGCGCTGCGGACCGGCTTCAAGGGCCTGTGGACCTTCACCGCGCTGAGCGGCCGCATGCTGGCGCGGCAGGGCCTGGGCGGCGTTTTCGGTTTCATGCGGGGATTCTTCGGTGTCGGCCGCGCCGGCAAGCGGCGCGCGCAGGCGCTGCTCGGCAACTGGAAGCGCGGAGATGCCGCGTGGGCCGCGCAGCAGCTCGAACCCGACGCAACGGTCGAGGTGGCCGTGGGCGGGGACGCGACGCTGGCGGAGCTGGTGTCGCGCCTGCGCCTGCGCGGCTGGACCAAGATGCTCGCCGCCGGCCGCACGGTCACGGCCAGCCTCACGCTGGAGATCGACGGGCAGGCCCGGCGCGGTGTCGTACTGCTGCGCTTCGACCGCAGCCCGAAGCGGATCAGCGCGCTGCGGGTGTACGTGGAATCGTAGCGAGCAGCGCCCGCGTCTCCGGCGAAGGCTCGGCGGCCAGCAGGGCCGTCATGCCGTCCTCCAGGTCGGCGACGAGCAGCGCGGCGTGGGCGCGCGCTTCCTGCTCCTGGAGACCGTCCAGCACGCGCGAGTATTCCGCCATGCCGTGCATCAGCAGCGAGGCGGACAGGATTCCCCGCTGGTAGGCCAGCTCATCGGGCAGATTGGGCAGCACGCGGCGCAGCAGCGTGGTCACGCGCTCCACCTCGCTCAGCTTGAGCGTGGCTTCCTCCGGCCGTAGCGCAGCGGTCGTGTGCGTGATCACCAGTTGCGCGTTGAAGCGGATGAAATCGCGCCCGCCGTCCGGATCGAACAGCTTTTCCGCGAGTGCTTGCACCATCGCGTGCACGATGTTGCGCAGCGTCAGCTCGCCGCGCGCCTCGCACTCGTCCAGCAGGTGGTCGCGCCGCGCCGCGATGCCCGGCTCGTGCTTGTCCAGGATCGCCTGCAACAAGCCCTGCTTGCTGCCGAAGTGGTAGTGGGTGGCGTTCTTGTTGCGCTGGCCGGCGGCCTTGTTGATGTCGTTGAGCGAAACGCCCTCGATGCCGCGCTCGGCGAACAGCCGCTCGGCGATCGCGACCAGCTTGGCGCGCGTGACGGCGCTGCGCGCGGCGCGCGAGTCGCCGGCATCGTCCGGAAGGTCTGCGTTCACAGCATCCGCTCCTCGCTTGACATGTAAGGAGATATCCTTAATAATACTACTGCCTTAATTGTAGGGGCTCAAGCCATGCCGCTCATGTCCGTCGTCACGTTCCGCATCCCGTTCTCCCGGTTCGCGCGTTCCGCAGTGCTGCCGCTGGCCGTTCTGCTCGGCTCGGCGGCAATGGCGGCCGATGGGCGCGTACCGGTGCCGTGCAAGGCGCAGTTCGGCCGGGCGATGGCGCGTGAGCTGCCCGTTGCCGCGGCGCCCGCGCCGGTGTCGAACTGGTTCTCCGCCATGGCCGTATCGGGCGTGGTGCCGGTCGCGGCGGTGCGATAGTTCAAAGGTAGCGGACGCCGGTCAGCGTCTGCGACAGCCCCCACAGGCGCGTCCCCAGTTCGGGATCGCGCGCGAGGCTGCGGCAGCCGACTTTTTTCGGATGGCCGCGCATCTGCCGCCAGCCGTCGGGGCCGACGTAGTCTCCGCACTGCATGTCGTCCGCGGTGGCGGCGTACAGCGTGGGCAGGGCGCCCATCGCCGCGGGCTGCGCCAGCAGGGCGTTGCCGACCTCGATGAAGAGCTTGCCGAGCACGGACTTTTCCATCGCCGGGCCGGCAAAGCCCAGGTTGGTCGCCGAATAGCCCGGATGCGCCGCCACCGCCAGCACCTTGCCGCCGGCCTTCTTCAGGCGGCGGTCCAGCTCGAAGGTGAACACCAGGTTCGCCAGCTTGCTTTTGCCGTAGGCGTCCCACTTGTTGTAGCGCCGGCGCTCGAAGTTGAGATCGTCCAGATCCAGGCCGCGCGTCCAGCGGTGCGCCATGCTGGCGACGTTGACGATGCGCGCGCCCGGCGTGGACTGAAGGCGGTCCAGCAGCAGGCCGGTCAGGGCGAAATGGCCCAGGTGGTTGGTGCCGATCTGCATCTCGAAGCCGTCGCGCGTGCGCGTCAGCGGCAGGGCCATGACGCCGGCGTTGTTGCACAGCAGATCCAGGCGCTTGCGGCGGGCCTTGAAGGCGTCGGCGAAGCCGCGCACCGAGGCGAGGTCGGCCAGGTCCAGCGCCATGAATTCCAGCTTGGCGCCGGGCGCCGCTGCCCGCATCTCGCGCATCGCGGCCTCGGTCTTGTCGCGCGAGCGGCAGGCCAGCACGACCTCGGCGCCGCGCCGCGCCAGCTCCAGGGCGGTGTCGTAGCCCAGGCCGCTGTTGGCGCCCGTGACGACGGCGAGCTTGCCCGCCAGCGACGGCATGTCCGCCGCGGTCCATTTCCGGCTCATGTGGTTCTCCCGTGCAAGTTCAGGTGCGCGCTTCCAGAATGCGCACGCGGTCCGCGCCGCGCGTGGCGGCCAGGTCGTGCGTTTCCGGAAGCTCGGATGCCGAGTGCACCTGCGCGGCGGCGAAGCCGGAATCGCGCATCTGCGCGATGGCCTCGTCCGCGGTGTGGAAGTGCACGTGCAGGCGGCCGCGCACGAAAGTCGAAAGGATCACGCCAAAGGCGATGGTCGCCGCTTCGCGCTGCTCCGGCCGCAAGTACAGGTCCGACAGGTAGACGCCGTGCGCGAAGCCGCTCAGGCTCGCGGCGATGCGGCGCCAGACGCCGCGTGCGGTGGCGGGGTCCAGGTAGTTCATCAGCCCTTCGGTGACGATCGCGGTGCCCTTGGCCGGATCCAGCGTCCGCGCCACCTGCGCCAGCGAATTCGGCCCGGAATCGGCCAGGGCGTCCAGGTCCAGCACGCGATGGCCCTTGCCCAGCAGGCCGGCATCCGCCAGCAACTGGCGCTTGGTGGCCGCCATCGCCGGCAGGTCGGTCTCGATGTAGGTCAGCGTGCGCCCGTAACGCCGCATGAAGTCCCAGCCGCGCGGCGAAAGTCCGGCGGCGATCTCGATCACCTGCTGCACCTGGCCGGACTCGATGGCTCGCGCCAGCAGGGCATCGATGCCGCGGTGTCGCGCCAGCATCAGCGCGTCCATCGACACGCCGCCGAGCAGGCGCATGCCCGCCGTCAGCACGCCGAAGGCACGCCCCAGGCGCCGGCCCTTGGCCGTGACCAGGGCGGGGTGGGACAGGCCGTGCCGGTACCAGAAGTAGCCGGTGGCGTAGGCGGTGGGGCTGATCTTCTCGGAGTTTCTGTTTTTCTTGCGCATTTACTCGACGATGGCGGGGTGCGCGGGCACCGGGCCGCCGAGCATCGCACGATGCGAGGGCGGCTGCCGACCGCCCTCGTCCGCAATCCCGTACTCCCGCGCCAGCTCGGCGCCGATCAGCACCTTTCCCGACTTGTCCATGCGCCGGGGATCGAGGTACAGGGCGGCGATCAGCCGGCCGGTGAACTCCGGCGTCTCCGCGATCTCCCAGAAGCCCGCGTACTTCTGCGGCTCCGCGTCCATCGCGCGCCGCGTGCGGTCGGTGCGCAGCATGCCCATCCAGATCGAGACCGCGGCGACGCCGTGCGGCCGCAGGTCCACCGCCATGTCCTTGGCGAACTTGTCCACGCCGGCCTTCTGCGCGCCGTAGGCCGGCCCGTGCATGTAGCAGCTCGCGCCGAACGAGGAGGTGAAGGCGATCAAGCCACGGCCTCCGGCCGCCAGCAGCGGGGCGGCGTGCCAGCTCGCCACGTAGGCCGAGCGCAAGCCGACATCCAGGATGTCCACCAGATCCAGCGGCTTCTCCCAGAACGGCCCCTTCTAGATCAGCTTGTCGTGCAGGAAGGTGGCGTTGTTGACCAGGATGTCGAGCCGGCCCCGCTCGCGCCGCACGCGCTGGAATAGCGCCCGCGCGTCCGCGTCCCTCGCGTGATCGCAGGCGACGGCGATGCCGCGGCCGCCGGCCTTGGTCACGGCATCGGCGGTGGCGGCGACGGTGCCGGGCAGCGGCGCGTCGCCTTCCTTCAGCGAGCGGCCGGTGACGTAGACGGTCGCGCCCTCGGCGCCGAGCGCGACTGCGATGCCCTTGCCCGCGCCGCGCGAGGCGCCGGTGACGACGGCGACCGCATCCTTGAGCTTGCCGGTCATTGGGCGGCCTCCTTCTGCGGCGCCGCGCGCGCGGCATCGCGCAACTGGAACTTCATCACCTTGCCCGCAGGATTGGTCGGCAGCGTGTCCACGAACTCGACATGTCGCGGCACCTTGTAGTTGGCCATCTGCTCGCGGCACCACGTTATCAGCTCCCAGCCGTCGAGCCGCGCACCCGGGCGCAGCACCACGTACACCTTGCCGACCTCGCCCAGCCGCTCGTCCGGCACGCCGACCACGGCGGTCTGCGCGATCGCCGGATGCGCCGCCATCATGCGCTCGATCTCGGCCGGGTAGCAGTTGAAGCCGCCGGTGATGTACATGTCCTTGAGCCGGTCGGTGATGCGCAGGTAGCCGCGCTCATCCAGCACGCCGACGTCGCCGGTATGCAGCCAGCCATCGCGGATGGTCTCGGCGGTGGCCTTGGGGTCGTCGAAATAGCCCTGCATCACGTTGTAGCCGCGCACGATCACCTCGCCGGCCTCGCCCGGCGCGACCGGCTCGCCGGCCTCGTTCACGCAGCGCACCTCGGTATCGGGGATCGGCCGGCCGCAGGTGGTGGCGATGGTCTGCGCGTCGTCGTCCGGGTCGCACAGCGAGACGATGCCGCAGGACTCGGTCAGGCCATAGCCGGTCAGCAGCACCTTGAAGCCCAGCTCGGCGCGCATGCGCTCGATCAGGCTGGGCGCGATGGCGGCGGCGCCGGTGATGGTCGAGCGCAGGCTGGACAGGTCGAACTTGGGCCGGTCCGGGTCGTTGAGCAGGCTGATGAACAGCGTCGGCGGGCCGGGCAGCACGGAAATCCTCTGGCGGGCGATGCGGTCCATCACCGCGCGCGCGTCGAATACCGCGTGCGGCAGCACCGCGCAGCCGGCGAGCAGGCCGCCGAGCCAGCCGACCTTGTAGCCGAACACGTGGAAGAACGGGTTGACCACCAGGTAACGGTCCTCCGGCGCCATGCCCATGCGCCGCGACCATTCCGCGATCACGCGCAGGTTCTGGCCGTGCGTCGTCACCACGCCCTTGGGCAGCCCGGTGGTCCCGGAGGTGAACATGATGTCCATGCGGTCGGTGGGCTGGACCGCCTGCGCGCGCTGCCGCGCGGTCTCGGCCGGAACGCCGGCAGCGCGAGCGAGGAAATCCGTCCATGCCAGATCGCCCGGCGCGGCGTCGCGCAGCACGACGATCGCTTCCAGGCCGGCCGGCCGGTGCGCGCCGAGCAGGGTCGGGTAATGGCTGCCGAGGAAGCGCCCGGCGCAGAACAGAACGCGCGCGCCGCTGCGCTGCAGGATGTAGCCCGCCTCCTGGCCGCGCATGCGCGTGTTGATCGGCACCAGCACGGCGCCGACGCTGTGGATCGCCAGGCCCGCCACGACCCATTCGACGCCGTTGGGCGCCCACACCGCGACGCGGTCGCCGTGCCGCACGCCCAGCGCGATCAGGGCGCGCGCGGCGTGCAGGCGCAGTTGATCCAGCTCGCCGTAGCTCAGGGTCTGGCCGTCCTCGCCGATCAGGGCGGTGCGCCGCGCGTGGCGCTGCGCGACGTCCGCAAAAGCCTGGGGTACCGTGGAAGTCATCGCGTTCCTCAATCCGCCCACATCAGCCAGCCGTTGTCGACGCGCATCTCCGCGCCGTTGATGAAATCCGATTCGTCGGATGCCAGGAACAGCACCAGGTTGGCGATCTGCCTGGGCTCGGCCATGCGCGACAGCGCCTCCTTGGCGTCGCGCACGGCCGGCATCTGGCCGGGCTTGAGCGTGCTGTGGAGGTTGAACACCATCGGCGTCTTGATGCCGTCCGGATGGATCGAGTTGCAGCGGATCTTGTAGCCCTTCATGCGGCAGTGCGCGGCGATGCTGCGCGTCATCGCCGCCACCGCGCCCTTGGAGGCGCTGTAGGCGCAGAACGAGGACATGCCGCCAATGCCGGCCAGCGAGGACATGTTGACGATCGAGCCGCCGGGTCGCGACTTCATCGCCTGCACCGCGTACTTGCAGCCCAGGAAGTAGCCGTCGGAGTTGATGCGCTGGATCTTCTGCCACAGCTCCAGCGAGGTGTCCTCGATGGTGCCGTAGGCGAGGATCGCGGCGTTGTTGACCAGCACGTCGACGCCGCCGAAACGCTCCGTCGTCGCCTTCATGACCGCCTGCCAGTCCGACTCGGAGGTGATGTCGTGGCGCAGGAACATCGCGTTCTCGCCGATCTCGGCGGCGACCTTGCGCCCGGCGTCCTCGTCGATGTCGGTGACGACTACCTTGGCGCCCTCGCGGGCCAGCAGCCGCGCGTCCTCGGCGCCCAGGCCGCCGGCGGCGCCGGTGACGATCGCGACCTTGTTCTGCACTCGTCCCATCCTGCTGCTCCTTTTCGGTTCAGGCTGCGCGCTGTGCAGCCGCGGACGCGGGCGCCTGGGCCGCCGCCGCGCCGGCACGACGGCCGGACCACAGGCAATCGGCCAGCGACAGCCCGCTGACGTAATTGTTGGAAGCGATGCCCACCGCCGAGCGCCCGGCGGCGTACAGGCCGGCGACCGGTTGCCCGCCCGCGTTCAGTACCGCCCCGCCGGTTTCGTCCACGCGCAACCCGCCCAGCGTGATCGAAGGGCAGGGGAAGCCGCGGTTGGCGGCGGATATGTCGAGGGCGTAGAACGGCCTCTGCTCGACCGGCGCGAGGTACGCGGCGCTCTTGCCGAGCGGATCCGGCGAGAGGCCGCGCGCCGCGTTGTTGCAGGTGTTGACGGTGTCGCGCAGGGCCTCGGCGGAGAAGCCGAGTCTGGCGGCGAGCTGCTCCAGCGTGCGCGCGCGCGGCGCGAACAGCATCAGCAGCAGCGCCGGGATGCTCTGGAACGGCCACAGCTTGCCGAACAGTGCCTCGCGGATCGCGGCGCGCCGCAGCTTGGCGTCCAGGATCAGCCAGGCGCGGCCCTCGTGCTGCTCGCACATCTCTACGCCCAGCGTCGCGCCATAGACCTGCTCGTTGCAGAAGCGTCGGCCCTCGCGGTTCACCACCACGCCCTTGGGCCAGGCCGTCGGCGGGTTGATGAAGCGCCAGGCCGATACGCGCTGCATGCGTGCGACGGCGCCGCCCACGGACTGGCCCAGGCGGATGCCGCTGCCGTCGCAGCCGGTGGCGCCCAGGCGCATGTTGTGCAGGTACTTCGGCGCGTGCTGCGCCAGCATGGTGCGGTTGAACACAAAGCCACCGGCGGTCAACACGACGCCGCGCGCGGCGCGGACGCGCAGCGGCTTGGCTTCGCGCCGCTCCAGCTCGAGCGCCTTGGCGCGCAGCTTGTCGGCCAGGCTGCCGGCGAAGTTGTGGATCGCTTCGGCCCAGCGCATCAGTCGCCGGTGGCGTTGCGCCGCCTTGGACCCGGGCGGCAGCCGGTACAACTCCGCGCCCAGCACCGCGCCCGTGGCGCGGTCCGTGATGAGCCGCCGCGCGCCCGCCTGGCGCAGCACCGGAATGCCGAGGCTTTCGACCCTCGCGCGCAGGAAGCCGAACAAGGCCTTGCCGGACAGCCAGCTCCCGCGGGTGCGATGGCCGCGCGGCGCGGGCTTGGCCTCTTTCGCGTAACGCTCGACCGCCTCGTTGCCGGAGTAGTAGAGGTAGACGCCGTCCTTGGGATACGAGGTCTTGGGCGGCGGCTCGCTGGATTCGAAATTGGCGCCCAGCGACTCCAGCCAGCCGATCAGCGCCGGGCTGTCCTCGCAGAAGCGCCGCAGCGTGGCCTCGCCGACCGCGTCGCCGACCTCCAGGCGCAGGTAGCGGAACATCGCCTCCGGCGTGTCCTCGTAGCCCAGCTTGCGCTGGTGCGGCGTGCCGCCGCCGGCATAGACCACGCCGCCGCTCTTTTCGGTTGCGCCGCCGCCTTCGAAGCGATCCGCCAGCAGCACCGCGGCGCCGGCCTCCTTCGCCGCGATCGCCGCCGCCGCGCCGGCCGCGCCGAAGCCCACAACCAGCACGTCGCAGCGTTCATCCCAGGCGAACGAGGCCGCGTTCTCCACCGCCAGCGCCGGCTCGATGTCCAGGGTGCCATCGGCGTGCGTCGCGCGGGCGGCGGCGGGATTGTCCGCATCGAGTGAAGCCGTGCTGGGCTGCGAGGAGGACATCGGCGATGGAGGACGGCCTTGGGGCGATGTCCGCCATTATTTCGATGTGCAAACGCCAAGCTTCGTCCGATGGGACGAGCCTTGCGCGCCGCGGCCCTTCTGCGGGGCAACTCACACAGCGCCGTTACTCTTTACCGGTTGCCGGCAAGCCGCGCGTGGATGGAAGTCTCTTCCTCGCGAAAGCAGCGCTCCAACTCGGCCAGGTTTTCGCCGTGCTTCTGCTGGCAGGCCGGCGCGGACTGCGCCAGAAGATAGACGCCGGTCAGAGCCCGGTCGGGATTGTCGCGGTGCGCCTGGTTCAGGGCGCAGGAGTACGTCCCGTAGTAGCCCAAGCTGTGCTTCGAGAGTTCTTTTTGCGCATAGACGAACTTCGCGATGCCGCCGACGGCCTTGCTGTAGTCGTGGCGCAGATGGCTGCCCGTCCGACCCTTTTCCGTCACCCAGACGCTGACGCTGGAGGCGGCAAATTCCATGGGAGCCTGTTCGTCCCGATACTTTGCCAACCGATAGTGGATGCTCCCCAGCAGCCGGCATTCCGGCCGTTCGGACCAGGTCTTGGCCGATTCCGCCGAAGCGGCGGGTCCACTTAGCGCGAGCATAAGGAATGCAAGGCTGGCGGCGCTCGAAGCGAGGGATTGGCTCATGGGCTGCTCTCGATTGATTGTTCTTGTGGTTGCTTGGCCCCCGCTTCGACTCATCCCAACGGGTGAAGCACTCGCGGGGGCTGCCTCTCAATAATCGCATCGTCCAAGAACAGACGGCAAAGGGCGGAGCATGGCAACGATACAAGCGCTGGCCTACGTGGTGGCCGAGAGCACCGATCCATCGAAATGGAAGCAGTTCGGCGAGCAGGTGCTCGGCGCCGCGACCTCGTCGGCTCCGGACGGCGGCATGTATCTCAAGATGGACGAGCGCGCCTTCCGCATTGCGGTGGTGAAGGGCGCGCAGGACCGCTATTTCGCCTCCGGCTGGGAAGTCGCCGACGCGACCGCCTTCGCCGAAACAGTCGCGGCGATCAAGCAGGCCGGCGTCGCCGTGGAGCCGGGCAGCCCGGCGCTGCGGCAGGCGCGCGGCGTGCAGGACATCGCCACCTTCTCCGATCCTTCCGGCAACCGCCACGAGCTGGTCTGGGGCTACAACGGGCCGAAATCGCCGTTCGTGTCGCCCATCGGCGTGTCCGGCTTCAAGACCGGAGCCCTGGGCGCGGGCCACACCGTGCTGCCGGCGATGCAGTCCGACGCCACGCTCAAGTTCTTCCGCGAGACGCTGGGCTTCGGCCTGTCGGACATCTTCGACTTCCGGCCGGCGCCGAACGCGCCGGCGATGCGCATCCGCTTCCTGTACACGCCCAACGGCCGTCACCACAGCCTGGCGCTGGCGGAGATGCCCAGCCCCTCCGGCTGCGTGCACATCATGGTCGAGGTCGACTCGATGACCGAGGTGGGCCTGGCGCACGACCGCATGCAGAAGCACGGCATCAAGCTCATGGCCACGCTGGGCCAGCACGAGAACGACCGCATGACCTCGTTTTACATGTTGACGCCCGGCAATTTCGCGCTGGAGTACGGCTGGGGCGGTCTGGTGCTGGACACCAAGACCCACCAGACCACGCAGACCAAGCAGGTCAGCATCTGGGGCCACGATTTCTCCGTGGGATTCCGCTGACGTGCCGAACAAGGAAATCGGCGCCGCCCAGGTCGTCGCGCAACTGCGCGACGGCATGACCATCGGCATCGGCGGCTGGGGCCCGCGGCGCAAGCCCATGGCGCTGGTGCGCGAAATCCTGCGCTCGCCGCTCAAGGACCTGACCGTGGTGGCCTACGGTGGCCCCGAGATCGGCATGCTGTGCGCGGCCGGCAAGGTGAAGAAGCTGGTCTACGGCTTCGTCTCGCTGGACGCGATCCCGGTCGAACCCTTCTTCCGCAAGGCGCGCGAGGCCGGCGGAATCGAGGTCTGCGAGCTGGATGAGGGCATGCTGCAATGGGGCCTGCGCGCCGCCGGCATGCGCCTGCCGTTCCTGCCGACGCGCGTGGGCCTGGGTACCGACGTCACCACGCACAACCCGCGGTTCAAGACGATCAAGTCGCCGTACGAGGACGGCGAGGTGCTGCTGGCGCTGCCGGCGATCAAGCTGGACGCCGCGCTGCTGCACGTGGACCTGGCGGACCGCCTGGGCAACACGCAGATCCACGGCCCCGACCCGTACTTCGACGAGCACTACGCGCGCGCCGCCGAGCGCTGCTACGTGTCCTGCGAGCAGCTCACGGATCGCCTGGACCTTTCGCACCCGGAGAGCGCCAAGGCCAATTTCTTCGAGCGTTATCTCGTCACCGGCGTGGTGCACGCGCCTTTCGGCGCGCACCCGACCTCCTGCGCGCCGCGCTACGGCTGGGACATGGAGCACTTCAAGCGTTACGCCGCCGGCGCGGCGGAAGACAACGGCTGGGCGCGCTATCGCGACGAGTTCCTGAGCGGCTCCGAGGCCGAGTACCAGGCCAGGCTGGGCGGCGCCGAGCGCCTGGCCAAGCTGCCCCTGCCGGTGTTCTGAAATGAGCGATCACGGAAATCTGGTGGATCTGGTCATTGCCGCCGCTTCGGAAGCCTGGCGCGGCAACGGCGAGGTGCTGGCCTCGGGCATCGGCATCGTGCCGCGCCTGGCGGCGGGCCTGGCCAAGCTCACGCACTCGCCGGAGCTGCTGATGACCGACAGCGAGGCGTACCTGGTCGAGGAGCCGGTGCCGATCGGCCCGCGCGGGGAGTACCAGCCGAAGTTCGCCGGCTGGATGCCGTTCTCGCGCGTGTTCGACGCGGTGTGGCGCGGCCAGCGCCACGCGATGGTCACGCCCAGCCAGATCGACCGCTGGGGGCAGGGCAACATCTCCTGCATCGGCGACTTCAGGAAGCCCAAGGCGCAGATGCTGGGCGTGCGCGGTTTTCCCGGCAACAGCATCAATCACCCGAACTCGATGTTCATTCCCGCGCACGGCCCGCGCGTGTTCGTCGAGAAGGAAGTCGACGTGGTCGGCAGCGTCGGCTACAACCCGGCGCGCTGGCCCATGGGCGTCAAGCGCGACTACGTCGACCTGCGCCTGATCGTGACCGACCTGTGCGTCATGGACTTCGCCGGCCCGGACCATGCCATCCGCGTGAGGTCGCTGCACCCCGGCGTGAAGTTCGAGCAGGTGCAGGCCGCCACCGGCTTTCCGTTGCACCGCGCGCTGAACCTGGGCGAGACGCCGGCGCCGGGCGCCGAGCAGCTCGCCATCATCCGCCGGCTCGACCCCCACAAGCTGCGCGCGGCGGTGCTCAAGAACAACCCGCCGCTGGCGAAGGCGGCCTGACATGGGTCCGGAGAGTGCAGCACCCGTGCCCGCAGCCCTGCCGGTGCTGGACGGCTGGTTCACGCTGGACGCGCGCGCGCCGCATCTGCTCGGCTCGCGCTGCAAGTCCTGCGGCACGTTCTACTTCCCGAAGCTGACGACGTTCTGCCGCAACCCGGCCTGCGCCGGCGAGTCGTTTGAAGAAGTGCCGCTCTCGCGCAGCGGCAGGCTCTGGTCGTACACCAACGCCTGCTACCAGCCGCCGGAGCCGTACGTGGCGGCGCAGCCGTACCGGCCCTTCGCCATCGCCGCGGTGGAACTGAAGAAGGAGCGCATGATCGTGCTCGGCCCCGTGGTGCGCGGAGTCGGCGTCGAGGCGCTGCACGTGGGCATGGATATGGAGCTGGCGCTGGAGCCGCTGGACGACGGCCGCCTGAGCTGGAAGTGGAAGCCGGCGCGATGACGAAGGAAATTGCGATCCTCGGCGTCGGCATGCACCCCTGGGGCAAGTGGGGGCGCAACTTCGTGGAATACGGCGTCGCCGCCGCGCGCGCGGCGCTGGCCGATGCGGGCGTCGACTGGCGCGACGTCCAGTTCGTCTCCGGCGCGGCCACCATGCGCTGCGGCTACCCCGGCTACGTCGCCGGCGCGACTTTCGCGCAGGCGCTGGGCTGGCAGGGCGCGCAGGTCAACACCTCCTACGCCGCTTGCGCCTCCGGCTCGCAGGCCCTGGCCGCCGCGCGCTCGAAGATCCTGGCGGGGGAGTGCGCGGTCGCGCTGGCGGTCGGCGCCGACACCACGCCCAAGGGATTCCTCGCGCCGCAGAAGGGCGAGCGGCCGGACGATCCGGACTGGGTGCGCTTCCGCCTGGGCATCAGCAATCCGGCCTACTTCGCGCTGTACGCGCGCCGGCGCATGGCCCTGTACGGCGATACGCCGGAAGACTTCGCCCAGGTCAAGGTGAAGAACGCCGAGCACGGCGTTGCCAATCCCAACGCGCGCTACCGCAAGAAGTTCACCGCGGCGGATGTCGCCGCCTCCGCGATGGTGGCCGATCCGCTGCGGCTGATGGAAATCTGCGCCACCTCCGACGGCGGCGCGGCGATCGTCGTCTCCAGCCTCGAGTACGCGCGCCGCGCCGGCAAGGCCGATGCGCCGCGCATCGCGGCGATCTCCACGGTCACGCCGACCTTCGCCTCGGAAGTGGTGGAGATGCCGGACTTGGCGACGGACTCCGCGGTCGCGGCCGAACCGCAGCGTTTCCGCGGCGCGCTGCCGCGCAAGGCGTACGAAGAGGCAGGCATCGGGCCGGAGGACGTCGACTTGGCCGAGGTCTACGACCTGTCCACCGCGCTGGAGCTGGATTGGATGGAGGACCTCCAGCTCTGTGCGCGCGGCGACGCGGCACGGCTCCTGCGCGAGGGCGCGACCCGCGTCGGCGGGCGCATCCCGGTGAATCCTTCCGGCGGCCTGGCCTGCTTCGGCGAGGCGGTGCCGGCGCAGGCATTGGCGCAGGTCTGCGAGCTGAGCTGGCAGTTGCGCGGACAGGCCGGGGCGCGCCAGGTCGAGGGCGCGCGTGTGGGGATCACCGCCAACCAGGGCCTGTTCGGGCACGGCTCGTCCGTGATCGTGAAGCGATGAACGCGCCGTCCGCTCTGCCCGCTCTGCGCACGCCGCTCACCGAGCGGCTCGGCTGCCGCTATCCCATCGTGCAGACGGCAATGGGCTGGATCGCCGACGCAAGGCTGGTCGCCGCGACCTGCAACGCCGGCGGCTTCGGCTTTCTTGCCGCCGCCACGCTCCCGGCCGACAAGCTGGAAGCGGAGATCGCCAAGACCCGGCAGCTCACGGATCGCCCCTTCGGCATCAATTTCCACATGTTCCAGCCGAACGCCGCGCAGGTGATCGAGCTGACTATCAAGCACCGCCTGCGCGCCGTCAGTTACGGCCGCGGGCCGGACCAGGCCACGATCAAGCGTTTCAAGGACGCCGGCGTGCTGTGCATGCCGACGGTCGGCGCGGTCAAGCATGCGGTCAAGGCGGTGGAGCTGGGCGCGGACATCGTCACCGTGCAGGGCGCGGAAGGCGGCGGCCACACCGGCTCGGTGCCGACCACGCTGCTGCTGCCGCAGGTGCTGGACGCGGTGCGCGTGCCGGTGGTCGCGGCCGGCGGCTTCTACAACGGCCGCGGCCTGGCCGGCGCGCTGGCCTTCGGTGCGGCGGGCATCGCCATGGGCACGCGCTTCCTGATGACCGCGGACTCGCCGGTGCCGCGCGAGACTTTGCAGAAGTACCTGGACGTGAACGACCCGGCGCGCATCCGTGTTTCGACCGCGGTGGACGGGCTGCCGCAGCGCATGATCGACAACCCATTCCTGCTGCGGCTGGAACGGGGCGGGGCGCTTCACCGGCTGCTCGTGGCCCTGCTGTCGGCCTGGCGCTGGAAGGCGCGCACGGGCATGTCGGTGGCCCACATGCTGCGCACCGCGCTGACCGCGCTGCGCGAAGGCGATTCGGCGGCGCAGACGATCATGGCCGCCAACGCGCCGGTGCTGATCCAGCGCGCGATGGTCGAGGGCCGCCCGGACGAGGGCGTGCTGCCGAGCGGGCAGGTGGCGGCGGCGATCGACCGGCTGCCGACGGTGGCGGAATTGTTACGGGCAATTGTCGAGGAGGCCGAGTTGCGCCTGGCGGCGCTACCCCCTCTCCCTGTCCCTCTCCCACAAGGGGAGAGGGAACGCACGACTCCCCATCCCCTTGCGACCGCCAGGACGGCGGAAGTGCGGCGAGAGGCAGGGATGCCGGAGCCGCTGGGAGGGGGCAGGGGTAGGGGTGAGGTCCAGTTATGAACACTGCATTTACTACGACCATCACGGACGGCATCGCCGAGCTGGTGCTCTCGCGCCCGCCGGTCAACGCCATCGACGACGCCGGCTGGCACGCCCTGGCCGACGAGCTGGAGCGGCTGGGAAGGGACGCGGCGGTCCACGTCATCGTGATCCGCGCCGAGGGCAAGGGCTTTTGCGCGGGCGTGGACATCAAGGAACTGGACCGGCACCCGGAGCGCATCGTCTCGGTCAACGCCGGCAACTACCGCACGTATAAGGCGGTGCACCGCAACCCGGTGCCGGTGATCGCGGCCGTGCACGGCTACGTGCTGGGCGGCGGCATCGGCATCGCCGGCGCGGCCGACATCGTCGTCGCCGCCGAGGATGCGACCTTCGCGGTGCCGGAGGTGGACCGCGGCGCCATGGGCGGCGCCGCGCACTTGCAGCGCCTGTTTCCCGTGCAGAAGGTGCGCGCCATGTATTTCACCGGCGAGGCGATCGCGGCCGCGGAAGCGTACCGGCTGGGCGCCGTCGAGCGCGTGGTGCCGCGCGCCGAGCTGCGCGAGACCGCCCTCGCCATCGCCCGCAAGATCGCGGCCAAGAGCCCGGCGATGATCCGGCTGGCCAAGGAATCGCTCAACGGCGTCGAGGACGGCAACCTGGAAGACAAGTACCGCTGGGAGCAGGGCTTCACGCTCCAGGCTTACATGAGCAAGGACTCCGCGGAAACCCGGCGCGCCTTCGTCGAGAAGCGCGACGCGAAGTTCGGCGACCAGACCTGAGACACCCATGAGACTCGAATACACCGAGCCGCAGAAGCGCTTCCGCGCCGAGATCCGCGATTGGCTGGCGGCAAACACGCCGCGCGAGACCTTGCCGAGCTTCGATACGGAAGCCGGATTCGAGCAGCACCGTGCCTGGGAGCGCAAGCTGTTCTCCGGCCGCTGGAGCGCCGTGACTTGGCCGACCGAGGTCGGCGGCCGCGGCTGCGACCTGATCGAGTGGCTGATCTTCGAGGAAGAGTACTGGCGCGCCGGTGCGCCGTTGCGGGTGAACCAGAACGGCGTCTTCCTGCTCGCGCCCACGCTGATGGAGTACGGCACCGAGGAGCAGAAGAAGCGCTTCCTGCCGCGCATGGCCTCCGGCGAGGACATCTGGGCGCAGGGCTGGTCGGAGCCGGGCGCCGGCTCGGACCTGGCGGCGATCCGCTGCAAGGCGGCGCTCGACGGCGACCATTACGTCATCAGCGGGCAGAAGACCTGGTCCACGCGCGCGGTCTGGGCGGACTGGCTGTTCGGCCTGTTCCGCACCGATCCGGATTCGCAGCGCCACCACGGCCTGACATTCATCCTGCTGCCGCTGAACCTGCCGGGCATCACCATCCGCCCGATCCGCCAGTTGAACGGCCTGACCGGCTTCGCCGAAATCTTCTTCGACGAGGTGAAGGTGCCTGCAGTGAACCGCCTGGGCGCCGAAGGGCAGGGCTGGAACGTGGCGATGGCGACCGCCGGCTTCGAGCGCGGCCTGATGCTGCGCTCGCCCGCGCGCTTCCAGCAGACCGCGCGCAACCTGGTGCAGTTGTGCCGGGAGAATCCGGCCGCCGCCGAGGCCGATCCGGTGCTGCGCGACCAGGTCGTCAAAGGCTGGATGGATGCCGAGGCTTACGCGCTGGCGACCTACCGCACCGCCGGGCGCCTCAACCGCGGCGCGCACATCGGCGCCGAGGCCAGCACCAACAAGATTTTCTGGTCCGAGCTGGACCTGCTGATGCACGAGACCGCCATGCACCTGCTCGGCCCCAGGGCCGAGCTGATGCCCGATGCGCCGGACGTGGCCGCCGGACACTGGCTGGACGGCTTCCTGTTCGCGCAGGCCGGGCCGATCTACGCCGGCACCAACGAGATCCAGCGCAACATCATCGCCGAGCGCATGCTCGGCCTGCCGAGGTCCTGACGATGGACTTCACCTTCGAAGACCAGCAGACCGCGTTCCGCGATGCGATCCGTCGCTTCCTGATGACCGAGGCCGCGCCGGAGCACCTGCGCGAAATCTGGGAGACCAAGAGCGGCCGCTCGACCGAGCTGCGCAGCAAGCTCGCCGACCAGGGCCTGACTGCGCTGTCGGTGCCGGAGGAGTTCGGCGGCATCGGCCTGTCCGACCTCGACTGGGTGCTGGTGCAGCAGGAGCTGGGCTACTACGCCATCCCCGATTCGCTGTCGGACACCGCGTACCTGGCGGTGTACCTGCTCACGAACATGCCGGCCGACGTCGCGCTCAAGCGCGAGTGGCTGCCGCGCATCGCGTCCGGCAAGGCGCGCGTGGCGGTGGGCCATCCGGTGAACCCGCTGGTGGCGGACGCCGAGCTGGCCGACCTGCTGCTGCTGTGGCACCAGGACGAGGTGCACGCGCTGACGCCGGCGCAGGCCCGGCTCACGTTCAATCCCAGCATAGACATGTCGCGGCGCCTGTATCGCATCGAGTGGACGCCGAGTGACAAGACCCGCATTTGCCCGGCGAACGCCGGCCGCGGGCTGTGGGAAGGCGTGCTGGATCGCGCCGCGCTGGCCGCCGCTTCGCAGTTGCTGGGCCTAGCGCACCGCATGCTGGACCTCGGCATCGACCACAGCGCGCAGCGCAAGCAATTCGGCAAGCCGATCGGTTCCTTCCAGGCGGTCAAGCATCATCTGGCCGACGTCGCGGTCAAGATCGAGTTCGCCGAGCCGGTGGTGCACCGCGCCGCGTACTCGCTGGCGCGCGGCCACGCGCTGGCGCCGGTTCACGTGTCCCACGCCAAGCTCGCCGCCGGCGAGGCTGCCTGGCTGTCGGCGCGCAAGAGCATCCAGGTGCACGGCGCCATGGGCTACACCTGGGAGGCCGACCTGCAGATGTTCATGAAACGCGCCTGGGCACTGGATGCGTCCTGGGGCAACCGTGCCTTCCACAAGGCCCGCGTTGCGCGCTTCGTGCTCGGCAACGGCGCCGCGCTGGGCCCCGACGCAACCTTCAACTGACCGCGAGTTCCGTCATGACCGAAGCCTATATCGTCGATGCACTGCGCACGCCCACCGGCAAGCGCCGCGGCAAGCTCGCCCATGTCCACGGCGCCGACCTCGGTGCGCACGTGCTCAAGGCGCTGGTCGAGCGCAATCCGATCCCGGCCGAGGACTACGACGATGTCGTGTTCGGTTGCCTGGACGCCATCGGCCCCCTGGCCGGCAACATCGCGCGCTCCTGCTGGCTCGCCGCCGGCCTGCCGCTGACGGTGCCGGGCGTGACGGTGGATCGCCAGTGCGGCTCCTCGCAGCAGGCGGTGCATTTCGCCGCGCAGGGCGTGATGAGCGGCACGCAGGACGTAGTCATCGCCGGCGGTGTGCAGACCATGAGCCAGATCCCGATTTCGTCGGCGATGGTCGCGGCCAAGCCGCTGGGCTTCAACGACCCGTTCTCCGGCAGCAAGGGTTGGGTCGCGCGCTTCGGCAGCGAACCGGTATCGCAGTTCTATGCCGCGCAGAAGATTGCCGACCACTGGGGCTGCTCGCGCGCCGACATGGAGGTGTTCGCGCTGGAAAGCCACCGCCGCGCACGCCAGGCCATTGCCGAGCGCCGCTTCAACCGCGAGCTGGTGCCGCTGGAAGGCCTGGAGCAGGACGAGACCACGCGCGAGACCTCGCTGGAGCAGATGGCCAAGCTGGAGCCGTTGGAGCCGGGCGGCAAGCTCACCGCGGCGGTGTCGAGCCAGACCTGCGACGGCGCCTCGGCGATGCTGATCGTGTCCGAGCGCGCGCTCAAGCGTTATGGCCTGAAGCCGCGTGCGCGCATCCACCACATGAGCGTGCTGGGCGACGACCCGATCTGGATGCTCACGGCGCCAATCCCGGCGACGAGGCACGCGATGAAGAAGGCCGGCATGAAGCTGGAGGACATCGACCTCGTCGAGATCAACGAGGCCTTCGCGCCTGTCGTGATGGCCTGGCTCAAGGAGACCGGCTATCCGCACGAGCGGACCAACGTCAACGGCGGCGCCATCGCGCTGGGCCATCCGCTGGGCGCCACCGGCACCAAGCTGATGGCAACGCTGCTGCACGAGCTGGAGCGCACCAACAAGCGCTACGGATTGCAGACCATGTGCGAAGGCGGCGGCGTGGCCAACGTGACGATCATCGAGAGGCTCGCCTGATGGGCATTTGCAGCGGGCGTACCGTCATCGTCACCGGCGCCGGGGCGGGCCTGGGGCGCGCCTACGCGCTGGCCTTCGCCGCCGAGGGCGCAAACGTCGTCGTCAACGACATCAAGCGCGAGGCGGCGGAAGCCGTGTGCGCGGAGATTGCCGCCAAGGGCGGGCAGGCGCTGGCCAACAGCGACGACATCGCGCGCATGGACACGGCGCAGAAGATCGTGGACGCCGCCGTCGCGCGCTTCGGCGACGTGCAGGTGCTGGTCAACAACGCCGGCATCGTGCGCGACCGCATGTTCGCCAGCTTGACCGAGCAGGACTGGGACGATGTGATCCGCGTGCATCTGCGCGGGCACTTCTGCCTCGCCAGCATCCTGGTGCGGCGCTGGCGCGACCAGTCCAAGGCCGGCGCCAAGGTCGACGCGCGCATCGTCAACACCAGCTCCGGCGCGGGCCTGCAAGGCTCGGTCGGGCAGAGCAACTACGCCGCCGCCAAGGGCGGCATCGCCGCGCTGACGCTGGTGCAGGCGGCCGAGCTGGGGCGCTACGGCATCACCGCGAACGCGCTGGCGCCGGCCGCGCGCACCGGCATGACCGAGCCGGTGTTCGGCGCGGTCATGAAGAAGCCGGACGACGGCAGCTTCGATTTCTTCGATCCCGCCAACGTCGCGCCGCTGGTCGTGTGGCTGGGCAGCCCGCTGTCGCGGCAGGTGAGCGGGCGCGTGTTCGAGGTCGCCGGCGGGCAGGTCTCGGTCGCCGACGGCTGGCGCACCGGCCCGATGCGCGACAAGAAGTCGCGCTGGCAGCCGGCGGAGCTGACGGAAGTTGTGGATGCGCTGCTGAAGGAAGCGGTGCCGCCGCAGAAGGTCTACGGGACCTGAGCCGCGCATGAACTTCGCCCTGTCCGACGACCAGAAGCTGATCCGCGACTCCGCCGAAAACTTCCTCGCGGACGCCAGCAGCTCCGCCGCGGTGCGCCGGGCGATGGAGAACGACACCGGCTACGACCCCGCCCTCTGGCAGCGCATCGGCGCGGAGCTGGGCTGGTGCGGCACGCACATCCCCGAGGCCCACGGCGGCCTGGGCCTGTCTTTCGTCGAGCTGACGCTGTTGATGGAGCAGATGGGGCGGCGCCTGGTCTGCACGCCGTTCTTCTCCTCGATCTGCCTGGCCGCCACGGCGCTCATGGAAGCGGCGCGGGAAGACGCGCGCCGGCGCCTGCTGCCCCGGCTCGCTTCGGGCGAAATGACGGCGACTCTGGCGCTGGCCGACAGCGGCGTGGACTGGCGGCCGGACGCGCTGACCGCGAGCGCCCGCCGCCTAGGTTCGCGCTACGTGCTGGAGGGCCGATTCCGGCATGTGCCGGACGGCGCCAGCGCCGAGCTGTTGCTGATCCCCGCGCTGCTGGAGCGGCGCTGGGCCTTGTTCGCGGTCGACGGCAAGGCCAAAGACTTGGTGCGCAAGCCGCTCAAGACGCTGGACCCGACCCGCCGCATCGCGGAAGTGCGGTTGGACGGCGTCGGGCTGCCCGAAGACGCGCTGCTGGGCGAAGGCCCGGAAGTGGGCGAAGGCCTCAATCGCACCGCCGATTTCGCGGCCATCGCCCTGGCGGCCGAGCAGCTCGGCGGTGCACAGCAGTGCCTGGACCTGACCCTGGCCTACACCGCGCAGCGCGTGCAGTTCGGCCAGCCCGTCGCCTCGTTCCAGGCGGTCAAGCACCGCTGCGCCGAGATGATGGTGATGATCGAGGCGGCGCGCTCGGTGGTGTACGGCGCGGCGCGCGTGGCAAGCGCCGGGCCGGGCACGACCGAGCTGTCGCTGGAGGCGGCCTGCGCCAAGAGCCTGGCCTCGGACGCCTTCTTCTTCTGCGCTCAGGAGGCGATCCAGCTTCACGGCGGCGTCGGCTTCACCTGGGAATACGACCCGCAGCTCTATTTCAAGCGCGCGCAGGGTACCAGCCACTGGTTCGGCTCGACGCCGGCGCTGCACGAGCGCGTGGCGTCTCCCCTGCTGGGACCGGCGCGATGAAGATGAGCGACGACGAAATCTTCCGCCTGGAAGTGGCGCGGTGGCTGCGCGCGCACTTGCGCGGCGAGTTCGAGTGCCTGCGCCACCGCGGCGGCCCGGGCGACGAGGACGCCCACCCCGAATTGCGCAAACGCTGGGAGCGGGAGCTGGCACGCGGCGGCTGGACCTGCGTGGGCTGGCCGCGCGAGCACGGCGGGCGCGGGCTGTCCATCGCGCAGCAGGTGATCTTCCACGAGGAATACGCCCGCGCCGGCGGTCCGGGACGCATGGGCCACATCGGCGAGGGGCTGATCGGCCCGACCTTGATCGCCTACGGCACCGAGGCGCAGAAGCGGCGGTTTCTCCCCGGCATCGTCGCGGGCACCGAGTTCTGGTGCCAGGGCTATTCGGAGCCGAACGCCGGCTCCGACCTCGCCAACGTGCAGACGCGCGCGCGTCGCGATCCGGCGACCGGCGAGTGGGTGCTCCACGGCCAGAAGGTCTGGACCTCGCTGGCGCACGAGTCGCAATGGATCTTCGTGGTCGCGCGCAGCGATCCCGAATCGAAGGGCAACCGCGGCCTGTCGTTCCTGCTGGTGCCGCTGGACCAGCCGGGCATCGCGATCCGGCCGATCAAGCAGCTCACCGGCACCGCCGAATTCAACGAGGTGTTCTTCGATGGCGCGCGCACCGCTGCGGAGAACATCGTCGGCCAGCCGGGCGAGGGCTGGGCCATCGCCATGGCACTGCTGGGCTTCGAGCGCGGCGTATCGACGCTGGGCCAGCAGATGCATTTCGCACACGAGCTGGACCTCGTCTGCGAAATGGCGCGCGTCAATGGCGCGGCTAGCGATCCGGCGATCCGCGCGCGCATCGCCCAGGCCTGGATCGGCCTCAAGGTGATGCGCTACAACGCGCTGCGCATGCTGGCCGGTGCGCAGGACGGGCACTTGCGGCGCGAGGCCATGATGTACAAGTACTACTGGTCCAATTGGCACCGCGAGCTGGGCAAGCTCGCCATGGACGTGCTGGGGCCGGACGGCGACGTGGTGAGCGACGATCCCACGCGCACGCGCCTGCAACAGCTTTTCCTGTTCACCCGTGCCGACACGATCTACGCCGGCACCAACGAAATCCAGCTCAACATCATCGCGGAGCGCGCCCTGGGCATGCCCAAGGAGCCGCGCTTCGAGAAGGGCAAGTCATGACCGCGGTCCCTCAATACGTCCCCGGCCACGGCTTGCTGAAGGGCAAGGCTGTGCTGATTACCGCGGCGGCCGGCGGCGGCATCGGCTTCGCCACCGCGCAACGCTGCGCCGAGGAAGGCTGCCGCGCGCTGGTGATTTCCGACATCCACCCGCGCCGACTCGACGAGGCGGCGGCCAAGCTGCGCGCGGCGCAGCCCGGCTGCGAGGTTCACGGCCAAATCGCCAACGTCGCCAACGAGGCCGAGGTGCAGGCGCTGGTGGACGAGGCCGAGCGGAAGACCGGCGGCGTGGACGTGCTGGTCAACAACGCCGGCCTGGGCGGCAGCAAGCGCATCGTTGAAATGACGGACGAGGAATGGGGCCGGGTGCTGGACGTGACCCTGACCGGCACCTTCCGCATGACCCGTGCGATGTTGCAGCGCATGCAGCCGCGCGGCCGCGGCGCCATCGTCAACAACGCCTCGGTGCTCGGCTGGCGCGCGCAAAAGGAGCAGGCGCATTACGCCGCGGCCAAGGCCGGCGTGATGGCGCTGACGCGATGCAGTGCGCTGGAGGCGGCGGAGTTCGGCATCCGCATCAATGCCGTCGCCCCGTCCATCGCACTGCACGAGCACCTGAAGAAGTCGGCGCCGGAGGCCCTGCTCAAGGAACTGGCCGGCCGCGAGGCTTTCGGCCGTGCCGCCGAGGTCTGGGAGATGGCCAACGTCATCGTGTTCCTGGCCTCCGACTACGCCTCGTACCTGGTGGGCGAGGTGATCTCCGCCTCCAGCCAGCATCCCTGAGAAATCCAATGGCCACCGTCTTCGAATCCAAGGACGCGATCCTCGCCGCCGTCGGCCAGCCGCTGGGCGCCGGCGAGTGGATGACCGTTACGCAAGAACGCATCAACCAGTTCGCGCAGGCGACCGACGACCACCAGTGGATTCACGTGGACCCGGTGCGCGCCAAGGCCGGGCCTTTCGGCGCCTGCATCGCCCATGGCTATCTCACGCTGTCGCTGGTCAGCCGCTTCCTGCCGCAGGTCGTTGAGGTGCGCAACATGCGCATGGGCGTGAACTACGGCTGCGACCGCGTGCGCTTTCCGGCGCCGGTCAAGGCCGGCGCGCGCATCCGCGGGCGCGGTGAACTCGTCAAGGCCGAGGCGGTCGAAGGCGGCGTCCAGGCGACGATCCGCGTGACGGTCGAGATCGAGAACGAGGCGAAGCCCGCCTGCATCGCGGACACCATCAGCCGGTACTACTTCTAGGGAGCCACCATGAACGAGGCGGTCATCGTCGCCGTTGCCCGTACGGCCATCGGCCGGGCGTACCGGGGCGCATTCAACGATACCGAGGCGCCGGTCCTGGGCGGGCACGCGATCCGCGCCGCGGTCGAGCGCGCCAAAGTGGATCCGCGCGAGGTGGACGACGTGATCCTGGGCGCCGCGGCGCAGCAGGGCACGCAGGGCTACAACCTGGGCCGGCTGTGCACCTACACGGCCGGGCTGCCGGACACGGTGCCCGGCATGACGCTGGACCGGCAGTGCTCCTCGGGCCTGATGAGCATCGCCATCGGTGCCAAGAACATCATGGTCGGCGAGCAGAGCATCGTGGTTGCCGGCGGCCTCGAATCCATTTCGCTGACGCAGACCAAGCACAAGAATTCGTACCGGGCCGTGTCGGAGGCGGCGGTCGCCGCCGAGCCGACCGCCTACATCCCGATGATCGAGACGGCGGAACTCGTCGCGGCGCGTTACGGCATTTCGCGCGCGGCGCAGGACGAGTACGCGCTGGAAAGCCAGCGCCGCACCGCCGCCGCGCAGGCGGCCGGGCGCTTCGCCGACGAGATCGTCCCGATCGCGGTGCAAAAGCAGTTGTTCGACAAGGACGGCAATCCGACCGGGCGCGAGACGGTGACGCTCGCCAAGGACGAGGGCAATCGCCCCGACACCACCCTGGACGGACTTGCTTCACTAAAACCAGTCTGGAAGGACGGCAAATGGGTCAAGGAAGGCAAACACATCACGGCGGGCAATGCCTCGCAGCTCTCGGACGGCGCGGCGGTGGTGCTGCTGATGGACCGGACGGAGGCGCAGCGGCGCGGGCTGCCGATACTCGGAACGTATCGCGGCACGGCGGTGGCCGGCTGCAAGCCGGACGAAATGGGCATCGGCCCTGTGTTCGCGGTGCCCAAGCTGTTGCAGAGGCACGGCCTCAAGGTGGCGGACATCGGCCTGTGGGAGCTGAACGAGGCCTTCGCCTGCCAGGTGATTTACTGCCGCGACCGACTCGGGATTCCGGCGGAGCGGCTCAACGTGGACGGCGGCGCGATTGCCGTCGGCCATCCCTTCGGCATGTCGGGCGCGCGCATGGTGGGCCATGCGCTGATCGAGGGGCGCCGGCGCGGAGTGCGCTTCGTCGTGGCGACGATGTGCATCGGCGGCGGCATGGGCGCGGCGGCCTTGTTCGAGCTGCCGGCGTGAACGCTTGCCTTGCCGGCGGGCCGGGACCAGACTGCGGCAAACGGCTGCAGCCGGCAAAGCAAGAGCGGAGGGGGAGCCTTGCGGGTTCGCCCTCGCCTGTACGGTGGAATGGGAGGGGGTTCTGCTATGGCAATGCCTGAAACCTTGGTGATGGAGCGCCGCGCGACGCGGCGGGCCGGCCTGAGCGCCTGGCCGGCGGGCCTGGTCGCGCTGCTGGTCGCGGCGGCGGCCGTGTACTCGTTCTCGCCGCGGCCCAGCCCGCCGTTCGCGCCGACCCGGATCTACCCGGACCGGCTGCTGGTCAACGGCATCGCGCGCAGCGGCACGCGGCTGGTCGCCGTCGGCGAGCAGGGGCACATCCTGGTCGCGGACGGCGCCGGCGGCCCGTGGCGCGAGGCGCGCATCGAGCCGGCGCGGGGATCGAGCTTCACCCAGGCGGTTTTCGTCGGCGAGCGCGTGGCGATCGCCGTCGGCCACGACTCCTGGATCGTGCGCAGCGAGGACGGCGGCGACACCTGGCGCGAAGTCCTGTTCGACGGCGAGCGTTCCGAGCCGCTGCTCGGCGTCGCCGGCCCGTTCGGCGGCAAGCTGTTCGCGTTCGGCGCGTTCGGCCAGTACCTGACCTCGTCGGACCATGGCCTGAGCTGGCAGCGCGAGACGCATGAGGGGATCGGCGACCACCACGTCAACGCGATGACGCAGGCCGGCGACGGCTCGCTGATCCTCGTCGGCGAGCGCGGCCTGCTGCTGCGCTCGCAGGACAACGGCCAGACCTGGGCCTCGCTCGGCGACATCTATCCCGGCTCGTTCTTCGGCGTGCTGGCGCTGCCGGACAACGGCCTGCTGGCCTTCGGCATGCGCGGCAACGCCTTCCTCAGCGCCGATCTCGGCGCCACCTGGAAGAAGAGCGAGACGCCGGAGCCGACCTCGCTGTTCGGCGGCGCGGCGACGCCGGAGGGGCGCATCGTGCTGGTCGGCGCCAACAATACGGTGTTCGTCTCGGACGACGGCGGTGTGCGCTTCACGCGCGCGTCGCAGCCGGAGCGCAACGGCCTGGCCGCCGTGCTGCCGCTGGGCAAGGGCGAATGGCTGACGGGCGGGGACGGGGGCGTCCACGTCCACGTGCAGTCCGGGGGAGGCAAGTCATGAGTCGCATGGACGGTCTCGTCGACCGCATTTCCAACATCCTGATCGGCCGCCGCCACTTGCTGGCCGGCGTGTTCGCCGTCGTCACCGCGTTCTTCGGCTACAGCGCCACGAACGTGAAGCTCGATCCGGGTTTCCTCAAGCTGATCCCGATCAAGCACGAGTACATGCGCACGATGATGGAGTACATGCGCGAGTTCTCGGGCGCCAATACGCTGCTGGTGAACCTGCGCTGGAAGGGCGAGGGGGACATCTACAACCCCGAATTCATGGACGCGATGCAGAAGGCCACGGACGACGTGTTCTTCATCCCCGGCATCAACCGCACGCGCGTTTCGTCCATCTTCACGCCGAACACCTACTACATCGAGATCACGGAGTACGGCTTCAACGGCGAGCCGGTGGTACCGGCCGAGTTTTCCGGCACGCCGGAGCAACTGGCGAAGGTCAGGCGCAACGTCGCGCTGTCCGGCCAGATCGGCCTGCTGGTCGCCAACGACCAGAAAGGCGCGATGATCCGCGCCGACCTGCAGGAGTACAACCCGGACGAGCCGAACGCGGTCAAGGTGGACTACTGGGACGTCCAGAAGAAGCTCGAAGAGATCCGCGCCAAGTACGAGAACGACAAGATCGAGGTCAACATCATCGGCTTCGCGCGCCTGCTCGGCGACGTGATCTACGGCCTGCTCGGCGTGTTCGCGTTCTTCGCGCTGGCCTTCGTCATCACGCTGGCGCTGCTGTACGCGTACTCGCGCTCGGTGCGCCTGACCGTGACCGCGCTGGTGGTGGCGCTGTTGCCGGTGCTGTGGCTGATCGGCACGCTGCCGCTGATCGGCTTCGGCATCGACCCGATGTCCATCCTCGTGCCGTTCCTGATCTTCTCCATCGGCGTATCGCACGCGGTGCAGATGACCAACGCCTGGCGCCAGGAGGTGGCGAACGGCGCCAGCTCCGTGGAGGCTTCGCGCGCGTCGTTCCGCAAGCTGTTCATCCCCGGCGCCGTGGCGCTGCTGACCAATGCGCTGGGCTTCGCGGTCATCATGTTCATCGACATCCCGATCGTGCACGAGCTGGGCATCACCGCCTGCCTGGGCGTGCTGCTGATGATCGTCACCAACAAGATGATCCTGCCGATCCTGCTGACCCACATCCGCCTCGAGGAGTCGAGCCGCCGCTACTCGCTGCGGCCGCCGTCGCCCGGCATGGCGGCGGCGTGGCGCGGCATCGCCAAGTGCGCCGAGCCGCGCGCGTCGGTGGCCGTGTTCGCGGTGTGCGTCGCGCTGCTGGGCGTGACGACCTGGCTGTCGCGCGGACTGGTGATCGGCGATTCCGGCACCGGCGTGCCGGAGCTGCACCCCGACGCGCGCTACAACCAGGACAGCCGCGCGATCGCCGGCTCGTACAACATCGGCGTGGACGTGCTCACGGTCATCGCCGAAGCGAAGAGCTTCGAGGGCGACTCCTGCCTGCACTACGAGGTGGTCAACCTCATCGACCGCTTCGAGATGTTCGCGCGCGGGGTGGACGGCGTGCAGTCCGTGGTCAGCGTCGGCGGCATCGGCAAGCTGGTGATCTCGGCGTTCAACGAGGGCAACCCGCGCTGGCGCGCGCTGCCGCGCACGCAGACCGGCCTGTCCGCCGGCTCCAAGGCCTTCGACCCCAACCTGGGCTTCAACACCGACGGCTGCCGCGCGATCCAGATCATCGTGTTCATGAAGAACCACGATGGCACGACGGTGGCGCACGCGGTCGATGAGATCAAGCGCTTCATCGCCGACAACCCGGTGGAGGGCGTGAACCTGCGCCTGGCCACCGGCAACGTCGGCGTGATGGCCGCGACCAACGAGGCCGTCGGCGAAGCCGAGGTGACGATGCTGCTGGCGATCTTCGGCGCGCTGACGCTGCTGTGCCTCATCACCTTCCGCTCCTGGGCCGCCGTGATCTGCATCATCGTGCCGCTGACCATGGTGTCGATCTTCTGCAACGCCCTGATGGCGGTGCTGGGCATCGGCCTGAAGGTCGCCACGCTGCCGGTGATCGCGCTGGGCGTCGGCGTCGGCGTGGACTACGGCATCTACCTGTTCGAGCGCATCCAGCACGAGATGGACGACCGCGGCCTGTCGTTCCGCGACGCCTTCCACGAGGCCATGCGCCAGCGCGGCACCGCCGCCGTCTTCACCGCCATCACCATGGCCATCGGCGTCGGCACCTGGACCATGTCCGCGCTCAAGTTCCAGGCCGACATGGGCCTGCTGCTGTCGTTCATGTTCCTGGTCAACATGCTCGGCGCGATCTGCCTGCTGCCGGCGCTGGGGGCGTGGTTCTACCGGTCGGACCGGGCTTCCGCCGGTTCGGCGGCGGTCACGGCCGCCAAGTAGGCTCGGTGGGCTAAAGGATGGAGGGGCCGGCTGCGCCGGCCCCTACGACAATGCGAGCGTCCGGATTTCGCTCGAGAGCGAGCGCCCGTTGAGATCCAGGTAGAGCACGCGCCCCGTCACCGACAGCGTCGCCTGGTTGCGGCGCTGGAGCGCGCTCGCCGCCTCGCGCAGGAAGCCGGGATCGAGCGCGTGCACCGGGATTTCCCCGGCGCGGTGGATGCGCTGGCCGGCGAGCTGCGCCAGCCAGGGTGCCGGGTCGCGGTGCGCATAGACGGCGGCGCGATCCGCGCGCTTGGCGCCGCGATGCAGGCGCTCCGCGTCCGGCGCGCCGACTTCGATCCACGCCCGGACGCGCCCGGTCAGGTCGCGCACCAGCACCGCCGGCTCGTCGGTGGCGGCGACGCCGTCGGTGAAGGCGATGCCGTCCTCGTACTCCAGGCAATACGCCAGCACGCGCGCCAGCATGAACTCCGCCGTCTCGGACGGGTGCTGCGCCACGCGCAACTCCAGGTCCGCGTAAACGCCGCGGTCGGCGTCGGCGAGCGCGAGGGTGAAGGTGTAAAGCGTTGCGGTGAGTGCCATGGGCCGGCGAGGTTACACGGCGCGGCGCTCGAATGCGATCACCCCGGCGTGCCGGCCCAGGGTGTCGTCCGTGCCCATGCCAGCTTCTGCGCTCGGGTCAGGCGCTTGAGGGCGGCTTCCTGGCGCAGCGCGTCGCCGCGGCTGTCGCAGGCCGTCGCCGCAACCACGCGCAAGGGCTTGTTGCTGCGCGTGTAGGCGGCCCCGCGACCGGCGCGGTGCTGCTCGAATCGCTTCGCCACGTCCAGCGTAATCCCGGTGTAGAGCTGGCCACGGGCGCATTCGAGCATGTAGACGAACCAGATGTCGGAAATCGCGGGCCTGCCTACCTTCTCGCGCCTACGGGAGTTTTGTGGGGCCATGCGGGTGGAGGGCGTGAGAATCGAGTCGAGGCGGTGTACCACGGCTACGGCGAATCGATCAACGCGGCGTCGCGCATTTCCGCGCGTGGCCAATCGAAAGCGGTCGGCGCCGAGTATCCGGGGCGGCTTGGTGGCGGGTATCGGCCAGGAGCGGTAGCAAGATATAGCGATGGCAGATATCCGGTAGCAGCCCGAAGCGGTCATACGGAGATTTGGGGCTGACGGCACTGACCGGCCACGAACGGACAGGTGCTCGTTTGAACGACTCGGCATATCGGCCGGCCAGGAGCGCTGCGGTTCACGACAGCCACGGCCTCCCGAGCTTCTTGCTGAGCCACCGCACGACTGGAGGCGATGCGCGCTGCGGGTGCAGCAGGATCAGTAGCCCCACGACATCAGGGCGACGCTTCAGCATGGCGGGCATCGGCGGCGGGTCGTCAGCATATGACGCATTAACCTGGTCATCCCACTGTCCTGCCTTCATTAGCGTCTTGCTCAGGTTCACTGCGCAGTCTGCGCTGCCGAGCGGGAATTCCCAGGCATCGGGGACTTGCACCTCGCGCAGGACCAGCCGCGTCAGCTCGGGCCACACGGCCTTTGCGTGTTGCTTCAAGTTCTGCCGCACCAGTTCCTCGAACAGGGACAGCCCCATGAAGCACGCCCCAGCGTGCTTGTCGCCCTCATAGGGAGCCCGGCCCATTGCCTTGTTCGCGGGGCTGAAGAATTTCTCCTTCATCGCCTCGTCGAAACCGTAATACGGCGGCGGCAACGGGTCCTTGTGATCGCTGCGGTTGCGCTTGAGTAGCCAGTTCATCATGTCGATACGGATGCGTTCCGCGCGATTGCTCACCACCACATGATCAAACGCCCACACCCGGAGTAGCTCAGCAGGGAATGCAGCCTCGCCCCAGATGTCGCGCGGGCGGTCGCACTTGGTTAACGCGATGACGGCGCGCTGCACATCGGCATCATCACCTCTCGCCTTCGCACGGTGCCAGAACGCCGCCATCAGGCCGGTCAAGACGTTGACTCGGGCCTGATACCCAAGCGCGTCACTGATTCCGCCCTGCGCGAGGTGCGTCCGTTCAATAACTTCCTCGGCGAGTTCCTTCAGCGACTGATCGACGAGGCTCAGCGACAGGTCGAACGTCGCGCCTGCAGGTCCATCGATGTCCAGATCGTAGCGCTCGACGCAAGCCGCGATCAGGCCGCAGAGCATCGTCCACGCCTGAATCGCCGCCCAATGGTTCTTCTTCTCGGCGTGTCGATAGACGCAGATGCCAATCAGGAGGCCCGCGCTCGCGATCCGGCGCTGCATCTCGGGCTTCGTCTCGTCCATCTTGTCTTTCGTCAGCCCGAGCATGCGCCCGCACAGCTCTTCCGTTTCCTTGACAGGGAAAGGCCCCGTGGTATCGACCACGAGAATTTTCAGCAGTGCCTGAACATCGGGAATCTCGGACGGCCACAGCGCGCTCGAGAGCGACTTCGCCATGTCGAGCAGCTTGCCGCGCGACCAGACCGTGACCGGATTCGCCTTCAGGGTTCCCGCGTTCAGCTCCCCGAGACCCTTCTGGGCGTCTTCGCCCAGCTCGCCATTCAGCACGAAGAACGGCTTCGGCACGATGTTATCGACGCCGGGGTAGTTGATTGCGAATGTGCTCAGCTCGATGAGCTGCGGATAAATTTCGCGCAGCGCGTTGAGATTCATCGTCGCGCCTGGATTCCCCTTGAGCTGAAAGCCCACGATCTGCCCCGCCGGGTCGCGCGCGATGATGTCCTTCCCGAATTCGATGGGCGTGTGGCGCGTGTTGTGGACGAGCGCGTAACCCGCGCCCAGCAGCATTTGCAGGAACGGGCCTTGGTAGCTGCGCTCGCTGGCGCTATCCAGCCAGTTTTCTAGAAGCCTCTCGATCACACCAGTCCCTGAATTTCCGCTCCATCATCTCTTCGTGCTTCTTCGTGTATTCCGGGTCCGTCGCGAGCTTCTCAAGCGCGGCCCTCAGCGCCTCGAACTGCGACGGCGCGATGTGGATGCTAGGCAAGTGTGGTGTGCCGTCCGGCTCGAAGTCGATGTGAATCTTGTCGAGCGCTTCCAGCACCTTGTCCGCCGTGAACCCTCCGCCGCCCTTCGTCACCTGGCCGGATTTCTCGCAGATTTCCGACAGCGCCGCATAGAAGTGCTTGGTCATCTGCTCGGCCATCTTCTCCGCCGCCTCGTCCATCTTGGCCTTCATGCCCTTCATGTCGAACCGCGCCACTTCGTCCGCGCTGATCGTCATCTCGGCACCCGCCTCGAACATCTTTGTTTCTTCCGCCACCTCGCCCTCGCGAGAAATGGCGTCCCTCCGGCCTTCGAACATCCGATACCGAGCCACATCCTCGAAACCGGGGCAGCGCTTGCGCACTTGTCGCGCGAAGTAGGCGGTCAGAATCTTCTCCATCTCCCGCTTTGTGCTGGGGAAATCAGGAAGCATTTCTCACATCTCCAGAGCTGGCCCAAATCTAGCCCACTTCCGTCGCGAGCGCTTCTTCTTGACCACAAGGGTCGATCCATTGAGCAGGTGTTGCCGACCGGCACCTTGTTGGTCCGCTTTGTGTCGAACTCGGCCGTAGGCTGGTAACTCTCGATCGGCCGCTTCTGGCACGGACCTGCCGTTTGCCAGTGAGCCTCTGAACTTCCGGTTTGGGTCGCCAGCAGCCAGCCGGATTCAAAGCGGAACTGGCAGCAAACCCTGCCGTTTACGCTCTTTGCAATCCCATCGCGATTGCGTGAGATGAGCACTTCCGCACAGACTTCGAATATGCCAGTGGACGAACCGATCCCGCCGCTGCCCGGCAGCGCCTCGATGGAGCAATTCCCGTTTGCCTCCCTGATCGGCCTGGAGCTTGAACACGTCGAACGCGGTCGCTGCGCGATGGGGCTGACCGTGGATTCCCGGCGCCACCACAACCCGCAGAAGGTCGTGCACGGTTCGATCCTGCACGCTCTCGCCGACACGTCCATGGGGATGGCGCTCTATACCACGCTGCCGGACGGGCAGTGGTGCGCCACCATCGAAATCAAGGTCAGCTACCTCCGGCCGGTGGTCGAGGGGCGCCTGAAGGCGGTCGCGGAGGTGGTCAACCGCGGCAAGACGATCGCTCATCTGGAGGCGGGTAAGGTAGATGCGTCGCACATAGGAACCCCGACGATGGTTGCGCCCGCCTCTTCCCTGAAAAAGCAGGTTCATGCCCTGATTGACAATCTGCCGGACACCGCAACCTGGGACGACGTGGCCTACGAGGTTGAGTTGCGTGCGTCCATAGAGCGCGGCTTGGCCGATGCCAAGGCGGGGCGCCTGATTGCCGTTGAAGACCTGATGAAAGAATTCGGCGTCGAAGAATGAAGGTCTTCTGGACTGCGGAAGCCCGAACCCGGCTGCTCGAAATTCAAGCCTATGTCGCTCAACGCTCTCCCAAGGCCGCACGCCAAGTCGCGGCGGGCCTCTTGCGCCGCACCCGTCAACTGGAGAGCGCGCCGCTGACCGGGCGGTCCCTGCCGGAATATCCGGCGGAGGAAATGCGCGAACTCCTGGAGCGGCCCTACCGCCTGATTTATCGCCTCACGTCGGAGCAGGTCGAAATCGTGACCGTGAAGCACTATCGGCAAAGATTGCCGCGAGACCCACGACAATTGGCGCCGCGCTGACGAGCGCGGCATCGCCGGTTACGGAACCGGCCCGATCTCCACGCTGATCCCCGCCAGCGTGTCGTCCACCACGATCTGGCACGACAGGCGCGAATTCGGGCGTATCTCCACCAGTTCGCCGATGGCGTCGAGCATCGCCTGCTCGTCCTCGGTCCTCGGCGGCAGGCGCCCCGCCCAGTCCTCGCGCACGTAGACGTGGCAGGTGCCGCAGGCGCACTGGCCGCCGCAGGTGCCTTGCACGCCGGTGTTGTTGTCGCGCAGGGCTTCCATGAGCTGGCGGCCCTTGCCGGCCGCCAGCTCCTGTTCCGACCCGCCGGGCCAGGTGACGCGGACCTTGGTCATGCCGAGGACAGGATCTTCGCCATGTCGGCGTTGACGTAGAACTGCGAGAACCACTTGCGGAACGGGAAGATCGGGCCGTCGCCGTCGCACAGCAGCGGATTGGCGCGGAACTTCTTGTTGTTCCAGACGATGAAGTCCACGCTCTCGAAGCCCGCGCTTTCCTCGCCCTCGGCGGCGCCGATCATGTGGTCGATCTGCTTCTTCGTGAAGGCCAGTTCGGGACTGCCGGCCGGGAAGTCCACGTGGCGGAACGACATGTTCATCTGGCTCTTGTCGGCCGTGACCGGCACCGTGTACGAAATCATCGTCGCCGTGATGACCTTGCCGGTCGTGGGCTCCTTCTGATGGAAGCGCATGACGTTGAGGCCGGGGCCGTAGATGTCGCCGATGATGTAGCCCTGCCCGATGTTCAGGCGCATCTTCGGGCCGTCATAGGTGGCTTCGACCGGCGGAATCATGGGCGCATTGTGCAGGAACTTGAGGTGCGCGACGTCGACGCCGTTCTCGGCGATTTCCTGGATGCAGGTGTTGGCGGTCCAGGTGCCGCGGCGCTGGCCGGCGTAGCCGGTCTTGTCCTCCATCTCGGGGATGTACGGCAGCTCCCAGGACGGCGCCTCGCACAGCGGGTGATACCAGGCCCAGATCATGCCGTAGCGTTCGACGGCCGGCAGCATGCGCACGATCGGCTGCTTCTTCGTGATCGGCGGCATTACTTTGGCGTACGGGATGGTCTTGCACCAGCCGTCGGTGTCGTACTCCCAGTGGTGGAACGGGCAGCGCAGGTGCTCGCCGCACACCTTTCCGCCGTGGCCCATGTGCGCGCCCAGGTGCGCGCAGTACGGGTCGGACAGTCCGGGCTTGCCGCTTTCGGTGCGGAACAGCACCCACTCCTGCCCGAACAACTGGATGTTGCGCAGTTCGCCGGGCTTGAGCGTATCGGAGAAGGCCACGTGGTACCAGCCCACCGGAATCGGGAACGGGCAGCGCGCCATCGACTGCGATTCGAGCAGGATTTTCAAATTGACCGGGCTGGTGTTGGGCTGCGCACTCATGTTGACTCGCCTCCGTGATGGGTCTGGCCGAGGCCGGCGGACCATGGCCTCGCGGGCGCCGGCGCTTCTAGCGATGGCATCTTCCCAAAGCTTGCCGCGCCGGTGCCTACTCCGATTGAATCAGGCAGGCGTGGAGCGGCAACCTGTAGTTTCGGCGGCAACATCGGCGGGTTTTGCCCAGCCTACGCCGCCGTCCGCAGCTACGGAAATCGAAAAGGTGCCGTGATGACTGGAGTCCTCGCCAAGATCCGCGTTCTCGACCTGTCCTGGGGCATCGCCGGCCCGATGACGACCATGCTGATGGCCGACCATGGCGCCGACGTCATCAAGATCGAGCCGCCCGGCGGCGATCCGTACCGCGGCCAGCTCGGCTACAAGGTGTGGCAGCGCGGCAAGCGCAGCGCGGTGTTCGACCTCAAGAACGCCGCGGACAAGGACGCGTTCCTGGCGCTGGTGAAGACCGCCGACGTGCTGGTGGAGAGCTACACGCCGGGCGTCACCGGCAAGCTCGGTGTTGATTACAAGACGCTGTCCGCGCTCAACCCACGCCTCGTCTACTGCTCCATCACCGGCTACGGCCGCGACAACCCGCACTCGCAGCGCCCGGCGTACGACGCCCTGGTCGCGGCGCGCACCGGCCTGCAGTGGGAGCAGCGTGGCTGGCCGGAAGGCGCGTTGAACCACATCCTGGGCAAGCCCGACCCGTTCCCGGACCTGGACATCCCGCCGGACTGGGTGCAGGGCGCGCCGCGTCCGGGCCCGCTGTTCCCGGCCTCGTACTGGCCCAGCCTCGGCGCCTTCTTCAATGCCTCGGTCGGCATCAATGCCGCCCTGCGCGCTCGCGAGCTGACCGGGCGCGGGCAGTGGGTCGAGACCTCGCTGCTGCAAGGGGCGATGGCCGGCGCCGCCGGCGTGTGGATGCGCGCGGAGAAGGCCGAGGCGCCGGGCTTCGATTCCTGGATCCTCGGCTCCAAGTCGCCCAAGGGCCACTTCCAGTGCAAGGACGGAAAGTGGATCCACAACTGGGTGCCGAACCCGCGCTTCATCCTGCAGGCCTCGGCCGGCGACAAGCTCAATTCCTCGCCCGACCTCACCGTGCAGAACGACCCGGACCGCTTCGGCACCGGGCCGGAAGAGCTGCTGGTGATGGCGCATTACCAGCCGCTGCTCGCCGAGGCGATCAAGAAGTTCACGGCGCAGGAGTGGACCGAGGCCGCCGCCACCGCCGAGATGACCATGCAGCCGGTGCGCTCGCCGGAAGAGTCGCTGGCCGATCCGCTGTTCCTCAAGGACGGCTGTGTGGTCGAGACCCAGGACGCGGAGCTGGGCACGATCCGCACCGTCGGCGTCGCCTACAAGATGAGCGCGAATCCGTCCAAGCCCGGCGGCGCGGCGCCCAAGGTGGGCCAGCACACCGCCGAGGTGAAGGCGGAAGCGGCCAAGGCGGCCCTCTCCCGGCCCTCCGGGCCACCCTCTCCCGCGCGCGGGAGAGGGGCCGGGGGCGAGGGCCGTCCACCGCTGGAAGGCATCACGGTGCTCGACCTGGGCCTGGCCATCGCCGGTCCCTTCGGCACGCAGCTGCTGTCGGACCTGGGCGCCAACGTCATCAAGATCAACGGCCTCTACGACCTCTTCTGGCACCGCGTGCACATCGCCTACATGGCCAACCGCGGCAAGAAGAGCATCACGCTGAACCTGAAAGACCCGCGCGCGATGAAGATCTTTCTGGATCTCGTCGCCAAGGCCGACGTCGTGCACCACAACATGCGCTACGACGCCGCCGAGCGTCTCAAGATCGACTACGAGAGCCTCAAGAAGATCAACCCGAAGCTGATCTACTGCCACACGCGCGGCTTCGAGACCGGTCCGCGCGCCGGCCTGCCCGGCAACGACCAGACCGGCGCCTGCCTGTCCGGCGTGCAATACGAGGACGGCGGCATGGCGCGCGGCGGCAAGCCGCTGTGGAGCTTCACCTCGTTCGGCGATACCGGCAACGGCTTCCTGTCCGCCGTGGCCGTGATCCAGGCGCTGTATCACCGCGACCGCACCGGCGAGGGCCAGTTCGTCGACACCTCGATCATCAACGCCGCGCTGCTCAACACCTCGTATGCGGTTGCCCGGCCCGACGGCACCGGCTTCGAGCGGCCGCGCATCGACGGCATGCAGTACGGCTACTCCGCCGGCCACCGTGTCTACGAGACGAAGGAAGGTTGGCTGTGCTTCGTGCTGGCGACGCAGGAGCACTGGGACGAGGCGCTGTCGGTGCTGCACCTGTCGGAGCTGGTCAAGGACCCGCATTTCGCCACGCACGAGGCGCGCAAGCTGAACGACGCGCAGCTCGCCAAGCTGATGGCGGTCAAGCTCAAGACCAGGACCGCGGCCGAGTGGTTCGCGGAGTTCGACGCGGCCGGCGTGCCGGTCGAGATCGTGTCCGAGGACTTCTCGCGCAAGCTGCACGACGATCCGGAGTTCCAGAAGCGCCGCTGGGTGGTGTCGTATCCGCATCCGGTGGTCGGCAAGCTGGACCAGATCGGCTTGCTGTTCGACCTGTCCGACACGCCCGGCGCGATCCAGGGCCGTCCGCTGCTGGTGGGCGAGCACACCAAGGAAATCCTCGCGGGCATGGGCTACACCGAGGAGCAGGTCAAGACCATGGAGGAGCAGTTCGCCATCGGCTTCGCCGGCATGCCGCGGATGCCACCGCGTCCCGCCGCCCTACAGCCCGCGGCGCCCAACGCCGGCATGGCCGGGCTGCTGGAGCGGGAGTCGAAGAAGTAGACGGCGGCAGGTAATAAAACCCTCGCAGGATTGACGTCTGCGAGGGCTTGGAAACGGCCTCAGCGATTCGCTGTCCAATTGCCATACTACGGGTAGCGTAGTATTGTTCCCGTGTGATCAAGTCCTGGGCGAACAGCGCGACGCGCCAACTGGCCGAGTCCGGCAAATCGAAATTCGGCGGATTGGACCTCGATGCCGCCTTTGATCTGCTGGCAGTGCTCGATGCCGCAACCGCACTGTCCGACCTGAGCCCGTTGAAGTCCGCTGGGCTTCACAAGCTCAAGGGAAATCGCAAGGGCCAGTGGGCCATGACGATCAACGGTCCGTGGCGCTTGTGCTTCAGGTTCGTGGAAGGCGACGCCTGGGACGTTGAGATCGTGGATTATCACTAGGAGGTTTACCGCCATGATTCCCGTGCATCCCGGCCGGATTCTCAAGCGTGAATTGGAGGCGCGTAGCCTCTCCGCCAACCGCCTTGCCATGGACTGCCGCATTCCTTCGGGTCGCGTGACCGAAATTCTGGGCGGGCGGCGTGGCATTACTCCCGACACGGCGCTCCGACTGGGGCGTTACTTCGGCACCAGCCCCCGGCTCTGGTTGAACCTTCAGGGCAACTATGACCTTGCTGTCGTGGAGCGCGAGAAGGGCGCGGCCATTGCGGCGGAGGTCTTGCCCGCGAAAGCGGCTTGACCCGACGGAAAAGGCTCGTCGCGCGTAGGTCAGGTTGCGCTCAGTGGCTGTCGCGCGAGATCGCTCCCGGCGATCTCGCCGAGGCCGCCGCGAGCAGTGCTCGCGAAGCGCGGTCTCTCACCCATTTGAATCGGGCATCCGGCGATGGCCGCGGGCTTTGGCTGTGCTTCGTGCTGGCGACGCAGGAGCACTGGGACGAGGCGCTGTCGGTGCTGCACCTGTCGGAGCTGGTCAAGGACCCGCATTTCGCCACGCACGAAAGGCCGGCATGGCTGGGCTGCTGGAGCAAGAGTCCAAGAAATAGCGGCTGGTGTCGTCGGGCTCATGGGGCTAAGATGGCTACCTATGTGGCCACAGCAGGTTCGAGCCGTGAAGCAGACGACGATCCGAGATGCCAGAAACTCCCTGACTCGCCTGCTTCACGATGTCGAGAGCGGCAAGCCGGTGCGCCTTACGCGCCGGGGGAAGCCCGTCGCGGTCATCGTGTCCGAGGGAGACTACGAACGCCTTACGTCCACCCGTCCGTCGCGCAAGGACCCGTGGCTCGCCTTGCAGGAATGGCGTGCGGGATTGCCTGCCGGTTATGCGGGGATTGCCGATACGGAAGTGGAAAGCTGGCGTGATCGCAGCCCCGACGGCGGTCGGAAATCCCCGTGGGACGCCTGAAATTTCTGCTGGACTCCAATGTCGTCTCCGAGCTGTCCAAGCCGGAGCCCAACCGGGGCGTCATTTCCAAGTTTCAGCAGCATCGCTTCGCCGCAGCCATGGCGGCGCCGGTGCTCCACGAACTGCGGTACGGGCTTTTGCGCATGGCCGACGGCGGGCGCAAACGCCACGGGCTTGCGCTGCTCGATAGTCTCACCGATGCCGGTCTGGAAGCATTGCCCTACGATGCAGCGGCCGCAATTCGGCATGCGGATGAACGCGCACGGCTCGAGGCCAAGGGCGTGATCGCTCCTTTCGTTGACGGCCAGATCGCGGCTATCGCCGCGGTGAACGAGCTTGTGCTCGTTACGCGCAACACGAGCGACTTTAGGCTGTTCAGCGGGCTGCGCGTGGAGAACTGGTTCAGGAGTTGATTCGGTAGGCGCAAAGGTGGCGCGCCTGCCGGGCTCATCCATTTGAAGCAGGCACCTGCAAATCGTCGCGGGCTATGGTTCGAGGCAGGTTTGGCGCCCGGCTTCCGGGAGTCGCCCGTCACCGCGGAATTCTCATCTCGCAAGCCTATGAACCAACCGACTCATCCCGCCTCCGCCGCGCCGACCCGCCTGCCGCCGGTCGCCACGCTGGACATCAAGTTCTTCTGGGACGCCTGCGACCGCGAGGAACTGGTCGCGGAGCGTTGCGGCGAATGCCATAAGTTCCGCTTCCCGCCGCGGCCGATGTGCCCGCACTGCCACAGCCTCAAGCGCGAGCACGTCAAGCTGTCGGGCCGCGGCAAGGTCTATAGCTGGATCCGGCCGCAGCACCCGATGCCGGTCGGTTTCGCGCAGCCGCCGGTGGTGGCGCTGATCGAGCTGGACGAGGGCTTCCGCCTGGTCTCGAACCTGGAAGGCGTCGCCTTCGAGGACGTCAGGCCGGGCATGGCGGTGGAGGTCGGCTTCGCGCCGACGATGAAGAATCGCAAGGTGCCGGTGTTCCGCCCGGTCCAGGGAGCCTGAGATGGCGCGCACGTTCCGCGAGGCCGCCATCGCCGGCATCGGCCACACCGAGTTCTCCAAGAAGTCCGGCCGCAGCGAGCTGACCCTCGCCGCCGAATGCTCCAAGGCGGCGCTGGACGACGCCGGCATCCACCCCTCCGAGGTGGACGGCATGATTACCTTCACGCTCGACGGCAGCGACGAGATCCACCTCGCGCGCTGCCTGGGCGTGAAGGACCTGGCCTACACCACGCGCATTCCCGGCGGCGGCGCGGCGGCGGTGGCGACGGTTTACCAGGCGATGGCGCTGGTCAACGCCGGCCTGTGCGAGACGGTGCTGATCTGGCGCGCGATGAACGAACGCTCGCAGTACCGCTTCGGCCAGCCGCATACGCTGGAGTCCGCGTTCCAGCCGGGCAACGGCACCGGCTCGCTGCTGTGGTGCATGCCCTTCGGCGCGCAGACGCCGGCGACCTGGGAGTCGCTGGCGGCGCAGCGCTACATGCAGACCTACGGCGTGACCAACGAAGATTTCGGCCGCGTATCGGTGGTGCAGCGCAAGCACGCCGCGACCAATCCGCACGCTTGGTTCTACGGCAAGCCCATCACGCTTGAGGAACATCAACAATCGAAGTGGATTGTCGAGCCGGTGCTGCGCCTGCTGGACTGCTGCCAGGAGAGCGACGGCGGCGTGGCGCTGGTGGTGACGAGCCTGGAGCGCGCGCGCGACCTCAAGCAGAAGCCGGTGAAGATCACCGGCGCCTGCCAGTCCATTCCGTACAACGTGGAAGTGATCTCCAACTACTACCACGCCGACCTGGCGACGATGCCGGAGGCGGAGGGCACGGCCAAGCGCCTGTACCGCCAGACCGGGCTGGGTCCCAACGACATCCAGGCCGCCATGCTGTACGACGCCTTCACGCCGCAGGTGCTGAAGCAGCTCGAAGCCTTCGGCTTCTGCAAGCGCGGCGAGGCCAAGGACTTCGTCAGGGACGGCCACATCGAGGTCGGCGGCCGCCTGCCGGTGAACACCAACGGCGGCCTGATCGGCGAGGCCTACATCCACGGCATGAACAATATCGTCGAGGCCGTGCGCCAGGTGCGCGGCACGGCGGTGAACCAGGTCAAGCGCGCGCACAACGTGCTGGTGTCGTCCGGCATGGCCGGCGCCATTCTGAGCCACGCCTGATCCGCCTGCGATGAGCGCCTCCGCCCTGCGCCGGCCCCAGGTCCCGCCATCCGGCGGGCGCGCGCTGCGCCGGGTGGACAGCGGCCTCGCGCTTCCCGGCGAGGGACGCCTGGAAGTCGCGGTCGAGATTTTCCTGCCGGACGCGGCCGCCTTTCCGGCGCTGTCCTTCGCGCTGGTCTGCCTGCCGGGCGGCGGCATGAACCGCCGCTACTACGACCTCATGGCCGGGGCGGACGACAGCTTCAGCTTCGCGCGGCAGATGGCGCGGCGCGGCTTTGCGGTCCTGACGGTGGATCATCTGGGCGTCGGCGACAGCACGCGCCCGGCGGACGGCTACGCCCTGACGCCGAAGCTGCTGGCGCAGGCGAACGCGCGGGCGGTGGAGCGGGTCGTGGCGGAGCTGCGCGCTGGCAGCCGGATCGACGGCCTTGCACCGCTGCCGGGGTTGCGCACGATCGGCGTCGGCCATTCCATGGGCGCGCTGCTCACGGTCGTGCAGCAGGCGCGGACGCGCCAGCACGCCGCGCTCGCACTGCTGGGATTCGCCACGCGCGGGCTGCCGGAGTACCTGCCGGCGCAGGCGCGGACCGGCGATGCGGCGACGCTGCGGGCGCAGGCGGTGGATCTGGCGCGGGCGATGTTCGGCGCGCCGTATCCGCGGATTCCGCGCGGCTCCGGCTCGCGCGAGCTGTACGGCTCGGCGGCGGCCGATCCGCGCGGCGTCGAGGCGATCAAGCAGGCGGCGGACGTCCTGCTGCCGGTGCCCTCGCTCGTGGCGATGCTGCCGGGCAACGCGGCGGCCGAGGCGGCGGAAATCGAGGCGCCGGTGTTCATCGGGGTGGGCGAGCGCGACATGGTCGGCGACCCCGCCGCGATCCCCGCGAGCTTTCCGCGCAGCCGCGCGGCGAGCTTGCACGTGCTGCGCGAGACGGGACACAGTCATTTCCTGTTCCCGGCCCGCGCGGAGCTGTTCGACCGCCTGGCGGGCTGGGCGGATTCATTGAGTCGGGATTAGCTGGAGAGCATCCATGGCAGTGGCAATGAAGGCGGGCGCGCGCTTCAAGAGCGCGGTCTGCGACACGCAGGTGATGGTCATCAAGGCGCCCGCGGGCGAGCGCGACCTGCGCTGCGGCGGGGCGCCGATGATCGGCCCCACCGAGGCGCCGCCGGCGGGCGCGCAACTCGACGCGACGCGCGCGGTCGAGACGCTGATCGGCAAGCGTTACGTCAACGCCGACGAGTCGGTGGAGCTGCTCTGCACCAAGGGCGGCAAGGGTTCGCTGTCGCTCGACGGCGCCGCGCTGGAGGTCAAGCAGGCCAAGCAACTGCCTTCCTCGGACTGATGAGCATCTCCACCATCCTGGACATGGCCGCCGAGGCCTTCGGCGACCGCGTCGCGCTGATCTCCGGCGCGCGCCGCTACACCTATGCCGGGCTGCGCGACGCGGCCTGCCGCGCGGCGGCCCGCATCCGCGCGAGCGGCGCCGCCTACGTCGCGCTGCTGGACGTGAACAGTCCCGCGGCCTCGGTGGCGATTTTCGGCGCCGCCTACGCCGGCATCCCGTACGTGCCGCTGAATTACCGGCTGACCCGGCCGGAGCTGAACGAGCTGATCGGCCGCGTCGCGCCGGCGCTGCTGGTCACGAGTCCCGAATACCGCCCGCTGATCGACCCGCACGCCGGCGTGCGGGTGCTGGACCGCGACGAGTTCCTGTCCCTGCCGGAGACGGACGAGCCGCCGTCGCCCAGCGAGGACCCGCGCGGCATCGCCGTGCAGCTTTTCACCAGCGGCACCACCGGCAAGCCCAAGGCCGCGATCCTGCGCCACGAAAACCTGATGTCGTACATCGTCGGCACGGTGGAGTTCGGCGCCGCCGGCGAGGACGACGGCATCGTCGTCTCGGTGCCGCCGTACCACATCGCCGGCATTTCCTCGGTGCTGTCGTCCACTTACGCCTGCCGGCGCATGGTGCAGCTCGAAGGCTTCGACGCGCGCGCCTGGCTCGCCGCCTGCCGCGAGCACAAGGTCAGCAACGCCTTCCTCGTTCCGACCATGCTGGGCCGCATCCTCGATCACCTGGCCGCGACGGGAGAGGCGCCCGACCTGCCGGACCTGCGCGCAATCGCTTACGGCGGCGGCAAGATGCCGCAGGCGACGATCGAACGGGCAATGAAGCTGCTGCCGCAGGTGGACTTCACCAACGCCTACGGCCTGACCGAAACCAGCTCCACCATCGCCGTGCTGGGACCGGAGGATCACCGCGCCGCCGCGACCGGCGGCGATCCGAACATCCGCAAGCGCCTGACCTCCGTGGGCAAGCCGACCGGCGCCGTGGAAATCCAAATCCGCGACGACAACGGCGCGCGCCTCGGCCCGAACCGGCCGGGCCTGATCTTCGTGCGCGGCGGCCAGGTGTCGGGCGAGTACCTGTCGCTGGGCAGCCAGCTCGATGCCGACGGCTGGTTCTCCACCCGCGACCGCGGCTACGTGGACGAGGAGGGCTACCTGTTCCTCGACGGCCGCGCCGACGACGTGATCGTGCGGGGCGGCGAGAACATCTCGCCCGGCGAGATCGAGGACGTGCTGCTGGCGCATCCCGCCGTCGCCGACGCCGCGGTCGTGGCGGTGCCGGACGAGCAATGGGGCGAGGGCGTGGCCGCCGCCGTCGTGCTCAAGGACGGCGCCAAGGCGGGTGTTGCGGAACTGCAAGAACTGGTGCGCGGCCGCCTGCGCTCCTCGCGCGTGCCGCAGACGATCGTGTTCCGCGATTCGCTGCCGTACAACGAGACCGGCAAGGTCCTGCGGCGCGTGATCCGGCAGGAGCTGGCGCAGGGTGAGGGATCGCGTTGAGGCGATGACTCAATGTCATCGCCTGCGGTCCCGAACGCCCGGCCATGGATGGCCGGGCCGGGCGTTCCGGGCGCCACTCGGTTTCGCCATGGATGGCCAAGGTGATCTATGCAGGGAACGCGCCGATGTGCGGTGATCGGAAGCGCCCCTTGACCATGCACCACTCTCCCGCAAGGGGAGAGGGGCAGGGCGAGGGGGCGGCCCGCGCGTACGCGCAATCCTTGCTCGCTTCGCTCAACTCGTCCCCCGAACTCTCCAACTGTCCCACCGATCACCCCGCCACCGCGTGGTCCCACAGCGGCCTGATGGCCCTCACCGGCGCGCCCGACGGCCCGCCGCAGATGTGCCCGGTGCCGCTGGCCTCCTGCGCGGACGGTGCCCTGGCGGCGCTCTGCGCCCTTCAACCCGGCTCGCCGCTCGAACATCTGCGCGGTGCGCGCTTGCTGGCGGAGCGCGCCGCCATGGCGGGGCTGAAGCGCCTCGGCGCCGTTTCGCCGGGTGGCGCCTGCCGGCTGCTGTCGGCGGCGGACGGCCGCATCGCCCTGACGCTCGCGCGCGGCGAGGACTGGGCCTTGCTGCCGGCCTGGCTGGAGTCGGGCGTCCCGGCCGACTGGGACGCGCTGGGCCGCGCGGTTCGCGAGCGGCCGGTCGGCGAGCTGCTGGAGCGCGGGCGCCTGCTCGGACTCGCCATCGCGCCGGACGCAATGCCGGGCGCGAAACCGGACCGATGGCATTGCGCGATTGACCGTGCCCCGCTGGTCGTGGACCTGTCCTCGCTGTGGGCCGGGCCGCTGTGCTCGCAGCTGCTGCATCATCTCGGCGCCGAAGTCGTGAAGGTGGAAAGCCCGCAGCGTCCGGACGGCGCGCGCCGCGGCGCGCCTGCGTTCTTCGACCTGCTCAACGCCGGCAAGTCCAGCGTCGCGCTGGACCTGCGCGCGCCGCGCGGCCGCGAGCAGTTGCGCGCCCTGCTGCGCCAGGCCGACATCGTGATCGAGTCCTCGCGCCCGCGCGCCCTGCGCCAGCTCGGCGTCGACGCCGAGGCGCTGCTGGACGAGAACCCCGCCCTGACCTGGATCGCCATCGGCGGCTACGGGCGCGGCGAGCCGTTCGAGAACTGGATCGCCTACGGCGACGACGCGGGCGTTGCCGCCGGCCTGTCGGCGGTCATGCGCGCGGCGACCGGCCTGGGCCTGTTCTGCGGGGATGCCGTTGCCGATCCGCTCACCGGCCTGCACGCGGCGCTGGCGGCCTGGGCCGGCTACCGCCGGGGCGGCGGCGGCCTGATCTCCCTGTCCTTGTGCGGCGTCGTGCGGAATTGCGTCGCCTTCGACCAGCCGCCGACGGCAGCGGCGCTGCGCGAGCGGCAGCGGGAATGGAGCCGCCGGGT
>JACPFV010000041.1 GCA_016182805.1 Gammaproteobacteria bacterium | reverse complement strand
CTCGGTTGCCTCGACGGCGGCGCTCGCGGGTTGCGGCGGCGCGGCGGCGGGCGCGACGTACGGCGCGGCCGGCAGTTGCGGCGCGGCCGGTGCGTCCGCGCGCGCCGGCGGCGCGATGGCGCCGGTCAGGCACAGGCGCCATTCCGCCAGGTTTTGCGGCCGGTCCTCGTGGTTGACCGCCAGCGCCCAGTCCACCGCGGCGAGGAAGGCCGGCGGGTAGCGGCCCTGGCCGGCGAGCGCCGCCGGCACCAGCGGGTCCTCGCGCAGGCGGTTGATCGACTCGACCGGCTTGCGCCCGGACAGTGCGCGGTAGGCGACCGCGCCCAGTGCGTAGATGTCGGTCCACGGCCCTTGCGCGCCGGTCGTCGAGTACTGCTCCAGCGGCGCGTAGCCGGCGGTGGCCATGGTCAGCACCGAGCGCGTCTTGCTGCCCAGGGTCAGGCGCGCGGCGCCGAAGTCGATCAGCACCGGCGAGCCGTCGCGGCGCAGGATGATGTTCTCCGGCTTGATGTCGCGGTGCAGGACGCCGGCGCGGTGCACTTCCTGCAGGCCGTCGAGGATCGGCAGCAGCGCCTTTTGCAGGGCGTCGGCCGGCAGCACGCCCTGGCGCCGCAGCAGCGCGCCCAGCGTCTCGCCCTCGGCGTACTCCATGACGAAGTAGGCGGTGCCGTTGGACTCGAAGTAGCGGTGGATCTGGATCACCGCCGGATGCGCGAAGCGCGCCAGCGTGCGCGCCTCCTTGACGAACTGCTCCAGGCCCCACTGGAACGCCTCGCGCTCGGCGTCGGAGCGCATGCGCACGGTGGTGTCCTGCGCGCGGAACGCGAGGTCGGTGGGCAGGTATTCCTTGATCGCGACGCGCTTCTGCAGGTTGGTGTCGGTCGCGAGGTAGGTGATGCCGAAGCCGCCATGGCCCAGCACGCGCTCGACCGCATATTCGTGCAGGCGCGTGCCCGGAGACAGAAAGCCGCTGAACTCCGGCGGCGCGGCGATGGTCATGGGCGGCGTTCCTTCGGGGGCTTTCTAGTCGGGGTGGGGAGATAGACGCCAATGGGTAACGCAAATTCCCGCGCGCCGGTTGCGGCGCCCGGACTGGACTTCGGCAACTGGTCGCGGCGGCGCGTCATCAAGGCGCTGCTGGCCGGCGGCGGATTGGCGGCAACCGGCGGGCTCGCCGGCTGCGGCCGCGGCGGCGGCATGGGGCCGGACGGCTATCGGCTGCTGGTTCTGGATGTCGCGCAGGCCAGCACGCTGTCGGCCCTCGGCGACGCGCTGATCCCGCGCCAGGAGGGCTTCCCCGACCTGGTCGACACCGAGCTGCTGCGGCGCGTGGACGAGGAGCTGTCCTTCATCGGCGAATCGATCCAGTCCGACCTCGGCGCCGCGCTCGCGGTGCTGGAATGGGCGCCGTTCCTGTACTGGCGCTTCGGGCGCTTCTCGTCGCTGGAGCGCGAGGAGCGCCGCGAGGTGCTGGACCGCATGCTGCGCAGCCGCAGCGAGACGCTGCGCGCGGTCTCGACCAACCTGCGCATCCTGGTGCAGTTCTTTTACTTCGGGCACCCGGCGGCGTGGGCCGCGATCGGCTACGACGGGCCGTTCTCGCACTTGCCGCCGATCGAAAGCGAACAGCGGCGGTTCTACGCCGAAAACACCGGCAGGCGGCGCAACGCATGAGTGGAAAAATCTTCGAGTGGAAGGACATCGCCCAGTCGCAGACCGTGACGGCCGATGTCTGCGTGATCGGCTCCGGCTGCGGCGGCGCGACCGTCGCCAAGAAGCTGGCCGAGCGCGGCCGCGACGTGGTGATCCTGGAGCGCGGCGGGTACTACCCGGAAACCGCGATGGACCAGGACGAGCTGAACATGAACGCAAAGCTGTCGGCCGACCGCAGCCTGCGCACGTCGGCGGACGGCGGCACGCTGCTGCTGTCCGGCAACAACGTCGGCGGCGCCTCGGTGCACTACTGGGCCGACAGCTACCGCACGCCGGACGACCGCCTGAAGCTATGGGCCGGCGAGTACGGCGTCGAGGGCCACGGCCTGGCCGACCTCACGCCGGCCTGGGACGAGCTGACGCAGACGCTCAACGTGCACCCGGCCGACGAGGAGCATCACAACCGCATGAACCAGCTCCTGCGCGAGGGTGCGCGCAAGCTGGGCTGGGAAGGCCGTCCGGTGCCGCAGGCGCGCAAGGGCTGCGTGAAGTCCGGCCATTGCATGCAGGGCTGCCTGTACCGCGCCAAGCAGAGCCAGCTCGTCACGCACATCCCGCAGGCGCTGGCGCTGGGCGCGCGGCTCTACGCCGACGTCGAGGCGCAGAAGCTCAAGATCGAGGACGGCCGCGTCACCGGGCTGTGGGCGCGGGTCGTCGACCGGCCCAGCAACACCCCGACCGAGCGCTGGCTCAACATCAAGGCCGACGCGGTGGTCCTCGCCGCCGGCGGCTACAACAGCGCGCCGTACCTGATGCGCAACGGCCTGCAAAAGCGGTTGCCGATGCTCGGCAAGCAATTCGGCATGAACCCGACCGCGATCGTGCACGGCCTGTACGACGAGGACATCGTCCTGTGGCGCAACATCCCGGCGGCGTTCGGCGTCGAGCAGTTCCGCCTCGCGCGCTTCGACGGCGGACGCTACGTCGAGGGCGGCTACCTGCTGATGGCCAACCAGATCCAGCCCGGCCTGCTCGGCTCCAGCCTGCCGCTGATGGGCGACGAGCTGGGCGAGTGGATGGCGCGGATGCCGAAGATCGGCGGCACCATCGGCTGGATCGACGATCCCGCCGACGAGCTGGGCGAGCTGAAGCTGAACAAGGACGGCAGCACCAGGGTCGAGTACCCGTACGGCCCGCTGACGCAGGCGATCCTGCGCGATCTCATCAAGAAGCAGGCGCTGGTGCAGCTCGAGGTCGGCGCCAAGAAGCTGCTGGTCGCCGGCTCCGACGGCATTCTGCTCGACGGCAAGAAGGACCTGTCCAGGATCGACCACATGCCGATCCGCGCCGGCGGCCTGATGATGGCCGCGCCGCACCCCTCCGGCGGCTGCGTGATGGGCACAGACGAGACCGACTCGGTGGTCGACTCCACCCACCGCGTGCACGGCTTCGACAACCTGTTCGTCGCCGACAGCTCGGTGTTCCCGACGCCGGTGTCGGTGGACCCGAGCTTCACCATCATGGCCTTCGGCTACGTTGCGGCGCGGCACATACACGATTACCTAGCCTGAGAGCCTTCCCGCCCTTGGACCGCCGGAGCGAGGCGGGTTTTCATATGTCATAAATATATGACATATGGTAATTCTTGTATGACATTAAGAACCTGCGTATCCTTGCCGCCCATGACATACGAGGAGTTCCAGCGGCACGTAGGGAAAGCCGGACTCACGATCAAGGGATTCGCAGAGATCGTAAAGATGAACCGCGTCTCCCTGAGCAACTATGCGCGTCAGGGGGCCGTTCCCGGCCACCTCGCAGTCATTGCCGTTCTCATGGGCGAGATGGCGGAGAAGCGGATCGATTTCCGCCCGGTCCTTGCGCGGCTCGACATCGTTCCAAAGCGGCCGCGGGGCGCCGGCATCGGGAAGTTCGGAGGCGACAAGCAAACCGAGCTTTTCGCCGTGCACGAGCCCCCCGCCAAGTACCGGCCAAGCCGCGACGGCCATTAAGGAAAAGCGAATGGCGAAGGACACAGAGCGTCCGATCGGAATCGACCTTTTCTCGGGTGCGGGGGGGCTGAGCCTGGGTTTCGAACAAGCGGGCTTCGATATCGCGGCTGCGGTCGAAATCGATCCGATCCACGCGGCCGTGCACGAGTTCAATTTCCCGCGCTCGACGACGATCTGCGGCAGCGTTTCCGAATTGAGCGGGGCCGAGATTCGCCGCCGCGCCCGTCTGGAGGGGTGCCGGATCGATGTCGTCTTCGGTGGAGCCCCGTGCCAGGGTTTTTCAATGATCGGCAAGCGTGCGCTCGACGACCCGCGTAATCGCCTTGTGCAAGACTACGTCCGCCTGGTGGTCGAGTTGGAGACGCCGTATTTCGTGTTTGAGAATGTTCGCGGGCTCACTCTCGGCGAGCACCGCCGCTTCCTCGACGAGCTTATTGCCGCCTTCAATGCGGCCGGCTACGACGTGGTCGAGCCGTACGCCGTTCTTAATGCGGCGAGCTTCGGCGTGCCGCAGGATCGTTTGCGCCTTTTTCTCATGGGTGCGCGGAAGGGATTCGGGTTGCCGAGCTATCCGGCGCCCAGCCCTCCGGTCAATGTTCGCGAGGCGCTTTCCGATCTGCCCGACGCCGACGCCTTCCCGGCGCTCATGGACGGCGACAGCGTCAGGGCACGCTTCGGCAAAGGCTCCACCTACGCACGGCGCCTGCGCGGCATCGAGGCCGACCCGCTCGATTACGGCTATCGACGCCTGTTCGATCCCGAACTCCTGACGTCCAGCGCCCGCACGACGCACACGGCGAAGTCCCGAAGCCGCTTCGCGTCTACGCGGCACGGCGAAACGGAGCCGGTAAGCCGGTTCCACAAACTCGACCCGCTCGGCGTGTGCAATACGATCCGGGCGGGAACGGACAGCGCCCGCGGCGCCTTCACTTCGCCGCGCCCGATCCACTACGAGCGCAATCGCGTCATCACGGTCCGCGAAGCGGCACGCCTGCACTCGTTTCCCGATTGGTTCCGCTTCCACGTCACCAAGTGGCACGGATTCCGCGAGGTCGGCAATTCGGTGCCGCCGCTACTGGCGCGCGCCGTAGCGGCGGAAGTGCGGCGAGCCGCCGGCTTCCGGCCCTCGCGTCCGAGGACGATTCTCGAATTGGGCGACGAGCGATTACTGCGTCTCACCATGGCGGAGGCGTCGCGCCACTTCGGCTTGGCGAAGATACCTATCGCAACCAGGGTTCGTCGGAACGCGAGCGCCGCGACCTCGCAGGCGGAGTTCGTTTATGGCTAAGAAAACCCCGGTGCATGTCCCGGGACAGGCCGGCGAAGGCATTCCGAAAGCCGATACGCGGTACATCCGTATCATGCGCGAGCTTTTTTCCCGAAAATGGAAGACCGGCCAGGAGGGCTTCGACTGGGATCGCAAGGATTTGTCGGCCATCGCCCGGGATTTGTCCATCGAAGTGCCGAGCAACCTTGGCGACAATATCTATTCGGTTCGCCATGGGCGCGAAGATTTGCCGGAGGAGATTCGAGCCCTCGCGCCCAACGGCAAAGCCTGGATACTCCTGCCCAACGGCAAGAGCAGCTATAGCTTCGTGCTCGCCGAGCGCGCCTTCATCGATCCCGATCCGGCCAGGCAGCCGATCAAGATTCCCGACTCGACGCCGCAGATCGTCGCCAGATACGCCAAGCGCGACGAGCAGGCTGTGCTCGCCCGTATCCGCTACTGCCGCCTCGTGGACATTTTCATGGGCATCGCGTCTTTTCAGCTTCAGAGCCACATGCGGACGACGGTGGCGCACTTTCACAAGGCGCAGACGGAACTCGACGAGGTGTACGTGGGCGTGGACGCTACGGGCGCTCAGATGGTGATCCCGATCCAGGCCAAGGGGAGCCATGAGCGGATCGGCGTCGTGCAAATCGTAACGGATCACTATGCCTGCAAAGAGAAGTTCCCGGGGATGGTGGCGCGGACGGTCGCCGCAAAGACGGTCGAGATCGAGGAGATCGCGGGCTTCGGCCAGAGCTTCACCATTGCGTTGGTCGAGGCTACGGTTGTCGGCAATCACAACGTCAGGAAAGTCCGCGAGGAGCACTTCCAACTCGTGCCGGCTTCGTCGATTTCCGATGCCGATTTGCGGACCTACAACACGATGTTCGCGTCCCGAGGTCGTCCTGGGTGAACGGTTCGTTCAGATAGTTTTCGAGCTTCCGTAGCGTCCTTTCCAGGTCCTTCGCCTCGCACTCCCAGATCGTCAACACGCGCCATCCGAGTTTCCTTAGGCGTCTCCGGACGGCCGCGTCCCGCGTCCTGTTCGTCGCGATCTTTTCGCGCCAGAAGGCGACGCGAGACTTCGGCATCTTGTTCCGCTTGCAGGCATGTCCGTGCCAGAAACATCCGTGAACGAAGATGACTTTCCGTCGCGACGCGAAGACCAAGTCCGGACGGCCGGGAAGGTTTTTGACGTGAAGGCGAAAGCGCAAGCCCTCGCGGTGCAGCGCGTGGCGAATCGTCAGCTCCGGCTTCGTGTCCTCGCTTCGAATGCGGGACATAAGCCAGCTTCGGCGTTCCCGGGTGAGGCTGTCCATGATCGGTCGGGTTTGGAGCCCATAAACGATGCCGCGAATCGACCGCGAAGTCGAGGCCAGCAGACCAGCGGATTAAGGCGATTAAAGGGCGATTACCTGCTGATGGCCAACCAGATCCAGCCCGGCCTGCTCGGCTCTGCCATCGTGCACCGCGCTTGAAGTGACCACCGCCGGCGGCGGCAGGTGTTGGACAATCCTTAACAAACGAAGTCTGGCTCTCATCGGACTCACGGATTCTGGTATTGGATTCGCAGCCACGTCGCGCTAGGATATACATTGGCGTTACGTATATCCATGCCGAGAGATCCGAAACCATGAAAGTTGCTAAATGGGGCAACAGCTTGGCGGTCAGGTTGCCTGCCAATGTTGTGGATGTCTTGAACCTGAAAGAGGAAGACGACATTGAGCTGCATGTGGAAGGACCGCGATCGCTGGCTGTGAAGAGGGCGCCCGGATCGAAGGAGTTGTTGGCACGCCTGCGCAAGTACAGAGGACGGCTTCCCAGCGACTTCAAGTTCGACCGACTGGAAGCCAATGAACGGTAGGTCGTTCTTCGATACGAACGTCCTGCTCTACCTACTGTCAGCCGATGCAACCAGGGCGGATCGTGCAGAAGAGCTGTTGGCACGGGGCGGAATCGTGAGCGTCCAGGTGCTCAACGAATTTGCTGCGGTCTGCATCCGGAAGCTCGGCATGTCGTGGGTCGAAGCGGCCGACGTGCTGGACACAATTCGGGCACTGTGCTCGATCGAGTCTCTGACGATAGAGACGCATGACCGCGGCAAGGCTTTGGCCATGCGCTATGGCTTCTCGGTTTACGACGCAATGATCGTCGCCGCCGCGCTGATCGCTGGCGCCGACACTCTCTACTCTGAAGATCTGCAAGATGGCATGCGGGTTGACGGATCGATCATCGTGCGCAACCCGTTTCAACCCCAATAACTCAATTGGCCTGAGCGTCCACTTTCCGGCGATCGGATCGATAGGTTCAACGTCGCAAGGTGGCCGATAGCTGGCCAATGGTCCTTCAAGCCTCGCCTCCACTATGCCTGATGACCAGCTCTCTCCGCCGCCAAGACCGGACCGATTCTCCGTGCGCCGCCACGGCGCGTGGGGCGGACGCCCAGTTGCCACATGATGGGCGCGAAACGATGAAGGGCCGCGCCACGTTGCTGAACGCGGCCCCCGAGGTGCAGCCGCTCAGCGCAACGCCTCCCAGACGCCCTGCCAGTCCAGCGCCCGCGCGGCGTCCATCGCCGCGTTCCACGCGGGCGAGCCTTCGCGGCCGTTCTGGGCGGCGAGCTGCAGGGCGAAGCCGGCGCGGTTGCGCAGCCAGTTGTTGTGGTCCACGGCGCCGAAGTCGATCATGCGGCCGTCCTGCTGGTAGCTCATGCTGCTCCACACCGCGCTGAACGAGTCGTTGCTGGCGGCGCTCGCCGTGTTGCTGTTCACGTCGTGCGTGTGGCGCTGGCCGAGGATGTGGCCGGTTTCGTGGCTCAGCAGGTAGTCCCACCAGTTCATGTATTCCTTGCGCTTGCAGTAGTTGTCGCTGAACGCGACGCTGCCCACCGCGCAGCCGGGGCTTTCCGGATCGAGCAGGAAGTGGAAGGCGTCGTGCACCCAGCTCATGCTCATGCGCTTGCCGGGGTTGTCGTCGTAGGTGCCGATCCCCAGGATGCCGGCCACGGCGTGGCAGGGCGCGGTGGAGATCGGGTAGATGCTGCCCTGGAGCACGCGATACTCGGTGAGATCGCGGATCAACGTCGCCATCGGCGCGTCGGCTTGCTCCGGGATCGGGCTGGAGTAGGTCTGCGAGGTTCCGGCGTACGGATCGCTGACGGCGGAGACATCCGCGACGACCAACGGGTGGCGTTCGCCGAAGATGCGCACCGGCTCCAGCCAGCCGGTCGGCCCGGAGAACTTCCAGCCGTGGCCGGAAATTCCGAATTGCCCCAGATGCATCAGCACGACGGTCGGCGCGCCGGGGTTGAGCGCAAAGCCGTGCCGCACGAGCGCGGCCGCGAGCCAGTCCTCCGCCGCGTTCGCGTTGAGGCGGCTGTCGTCGAGTTTCAGCGTCGGCAGGGCTTGCGCGAATTCCTGGACCAGCGTCGCCGGCGCGGCCCTCGCGGGCCCGGATCGCCCAGGCAAATCAGCGCCGGCGGCGCGCGAGGCCGGGGAGGGCCAGCAGCAACAGCGTGGCCAGCGGCATCGCGCCCACGCCCAGCAGGCCCTTGCCGCCGCCGGTGCACGAGGCGCTGCCGTGCAGCTCGTAAACGCCCGGCGTGTCGCTGGCGTCCACCGCCACGGTGCCGCTGACGTTGTAGATGCGCGCCTCGCCGACGACGTTGATCAGCGCCTCGCCCGTCTCGCTGTCGATCGGCAGCGCTTCCTTCGGCAGCACGAAAGTGATGGTGCCGTCGGCGGACGCGGTGCTGGCCGGGTCGGCGGGACCGTCGGTCACCGAGCTGCTGCCGGTGGCGGTCTGCTCGGTGTGGCCGTACGACCACATCTGGTCCGCTCCCGTGAACACGGCCGACGCCGGGCCCAGCGGGTAGGGCGTATAGCGAACCCAGCGCGCCACGCCGTCGGACAGCGCGAAGTTGACGTAGTAGCGGCTCTGCGGCGTGGCGGCCTGCTCCAGGCGGTCGACCTTGAGCGTGAAGAAGATGCGCTCGACGCCGTCGGCCTGCGGCGGCTCGGCGATCCAGGCCTGCAGCACGTCGTGGCCGGGTGCGGGGCTGTCGCCGTCGCCCGCCGCGTCGTCGGCCACCAGCAGGCCGGGTAGCGAACAGTACGGATCGCCGGGCGCGGCGATGGCCGACGGCGCGGCCAGCAGCAAGGGCAGGACCAGCCCGGCCAGGGAATTGGAATGAAGTTTCATGATTTGTCTCCCCGATGACGTGCGGCGGACTTCTGTTGTCGTTTTTCTTGGTCCGTCCCGGCCTCAGTTATAGCAGATCGACGGTGGCGTGGCGGAGTCCGGGCTACCTCTCGGTACGCGGCAGCGGCGCCGCGCGCACCTGCTCGACCCGTGCGTCCACGGTTCCTCGCGCGAGCGCGATGGAAAGTGCGTCGCCCGCCCGAACCTGCTCCGCATCGCGCAGCAATTGCCCGTCCGGACCGAAAGCCATGGCATAGCCGCGCTCCAGCACCGCGCGCGGGTTGAGGCTGCGCAGCACGGCGCCGGCTTGGTCCAGGCGCAGGTGACGGCGCCGCAGCAGGTCCTGCATGCGACCGGCCAGCGACTCCGCGCGCTGGTCGAGCTGGCGCGCGGCGGCCTGAATGCGCAGCGCCGGCTGCGCCGCGCGCAGGCGTTGGTTTAGGAACGCCAGGCTTTGCGCCTGCGCGGCGGCGCTGCGGGCGCGGGCGTGGAGCAATCGCTCGTGCAGCTCGTCCAGGCGCTGGAGTTGCTGGAGCAGGCGGCGGCCGGGATGGTTCACTTCCAGGCGGCCGGCGAGGCGCCCGACGGCGAGGTCGCGCTCGCGCAGGTGTCCGTCGAACAGCCCGGCAAGGCGCTCGGCGTGGCGTTCGAGCCGCTGCCGCCATGCGCCCAAGTCCGGGCCGACCAGCTCGGCGGCGGCGGTGGGCGTCGGTGCGCGCAGGTCGGCGGCGAAGTCGGCGATGGTGAAGTCGATCTCGTGGCCCACGCCGACGACCACGGGCACCGGGCAGGCGCGGATCGCGCGCGCAACGCGCTCGTCGTTGAACGCCCACAGGTCCTCGATCGAGCCGCCGCCGCGCGCCAGGATGATGACGTCCACCGGTGCGAGCGTCGGCAGGGCGCGCAAGGCCTCGACGATCGCCGGCGGCGCGGTGTCGCCCTGCACCGGCACCGGGAACAGGTGCACGGTGCCCAGCGGGTAGCGGCGGCGCAGCGTGGTCAGGATGTCCTGCAGGGCGGCGCCGGTGGGCGAGGTGATGACGCCGATGGCGCGCGGTGCCGCCGGGATCGCGCGCTTCAGGTGCTCGTCGAACAGGCCCTCGGCGGCGAGTTTTTTCTTCAGCGCCTCGAAGGCGCGCAGCAGCGCGCCGGCGCCGGCCGGCTCCAGGTGCTCGGCGACGATCTGCAAATCGCCGCGCGCGGTGTAGAAGCTCACCTGGCCGCGGATCAGCACCTGGTCGCCGTCCCTGGGCACCGGCTTCACGTAGAAGTTGGCGTTCTTGAACATGGCGCAGCGGATCTGCGCGCCGGCGTCCTTGAGCGTGAAGTACCAGTGCCCGGTCGGGTTGCGGAAGTTGGAGACCTCGCCCTGCACCCAGATCGAGGGCAGGCTGTCTTCGAGCATGGCGCGCAGGATTTCGGCCAGCTCGCCGACCGAGTAGACCTGCCGTTCCGCCGGGCCGCGCTGCGACATGGTCACCAGGAGCCGATCAGGTTGAGGTTGGCGGAGCAGTGGCGGTAGCCGTCTTCGGCGGGTTGCGCCGCCAGCCGACCGGTGTTGGCGCAGCCCGCGCGCGCCTCCAGGCCGTAATGGTCGCTGAACCAGCCGCGGGCCTTCAGCTCGGCGGAGAAGATGGCGTTGGAAACGTCGCCGTCGATGCGCTGACGGCCGCCGCCGGCCGTGAGGCCCAGGCTCCAGCGGTCGGACAACGGCGCGCCGGCGACGCCGATCAGCAGGTCGTATTCCTCCAGCCGGCGCGGGCTGAAATAGCCGGTGCCCCGAAAGTCGCTGTCCACGCGGCGGGTGCGCAGTTGCAGGTTGAACCAGTCCGCCTGCGGCGGGCTGAGGATCAGCTTGCCGACGCGGCCGGTCCGCTCGTTGCCGTCGCGCAGGCTCTGGCGGAAGCCGGCGGCCACGACCGTCAGCGGCTCGAACAGCCGGTAGTCCGCCGACAGCGCGGCGGTGTCGACGAGATTGCGCTCGCGGATGGCGGCGACGGTGTCGACCAGCTCGCGCTCGGTCGAGGCCTCCAGGTACCAGCGCCGCGCCGGCCGCCAGGACAGGCTGGTTGCGGCCAGAGCCGGCGACCAGCCGGGGCCGAACAGGGGACTGAGGCGGACGCTCAGGGAGGTGGCGGAGGTCGGCTCGGCGCGCAGGTCCAGGCGCAGCGCGTTGAATCGCTCCCGGCCCTGCGGCGATTCGATCTCGCGGTAGCCGGCGCGCAGCGCCGCGAACGACGGGCGGCCCGGCAGCGGCAGGCGCCGCTGGAAGCCGGCGTACAGCGTCCGCTGGCGCAGGGCATCGCTGTCCTCGGCGAAGGCCGACTCGGCGAACCAGCGGTATTCCTCGGCCGCCAGCGGCCCGGCGAGGCAGGCGAGGAGGATGCCGGCGAGCGCGCGCTTCACCATGACTTGCGCCGGTTGAACAGTTCCGAGGCGTACCCGACCAGGCTGGACGGCGACAGGATCAGCTGGTAGCCGAGCGTGAACACCGCGACGCCCAGCAGGTTGCGGCGCACGCGCAGGCCGTGCCGCCTGAAGATCGCCCGCTGCCGGAAAAACATCATCGAGTTGACGGCGACGGCCAGGGGGATCAGCAGCAGCGTCATGACGCCGACGATGGCGTAATACTGGAACGCCAGCGCCGCCACCAGCCCGGGGACGAAGAAGAAGATGTAGGCGAAATCCAGGTACGGAAAGGCGATGTTGAGGTACACGAACGGCGTATTGAGCCGCAGGTGACCGAGGATCGCAGGGTAGCGCTTGAACGCCTCGATCAGGCCGCGCGACCAGCGCTTGCGCTGGCGGTAGAACGCGCCGTAGGTCTCCGGCACGTTGGTGAAGACGAAGGCGTTCTCGGCGTAGCCGACGCGGTAGCCGGCCTCCAGCATCGCCCAGGTCAGCACGATGTCCTCGCCCACCGTCTCCTGCCAGCCGCCGATCTCCCGCAGCACCTCCTTGCGGTAGATCGAGAACGCGCCCTGCGCCACCAGCGTGCCCTGGAACAGCGATTGGATGCGCTTGACCACGGCGATGCCCAGGAAGTAGTCCCACTCCTGCAGCTTGGTGATGAGGTTCTTGCGCGAGTTGCGCACCAGCACCGTGCCGGCGGTGGCGGCGGTGTTGGGCGGGCTTTGCAGCTGGTTCAGCACCAGGTTGGCGATGGCGTCGCGGAACAGCAGGGTGTCGGCGTCGAGCGTGACGACCAGGTCGTGCTGCGCCTCCGCCAGCCCGGCGTTGAGCGCGCGCGCCTTGCCGCCGTTCCTGGGCATCTGGATCAGGCGGTATGACTGGTTGGCCGGGTGCTCGGCGGCCGCGATGAACTCGCGGACGATCCCGGCGGTGCGGTCCTGCGATCCGTCGTCGACGACCAGGACCTGGATGGCGCCGCCGTAGCGCTGGCGCGCGATCCATTCCAGGCTTTCCGCCATGCTCTCTTGCTCGTTGTAGGCCGCCATCAGGATGGTGAGCGGCGGCGGCGGGCCCATGGGGTGGAAGCGCGGGCGGCGGTCGAGCAGCAGGCCGGCGAACAGGAAGGCGTTGGCCAGGCCCGGCAGCAGCGCGATGCCGGTGACGATGAGCCAGGCGCCGGGCACGGTGAACGTCTGTGCGAGCTGGCGGATCCAGGGCAGGGCCAGCCAGGTGCTGAACCCGCACCAGGCCAGGGCAATGACGGTTGCCAGGACCAGCTTCCAGCGGACCGGGATGTAGACGCCGGCGCGCGGTCCGGCCGCGCCCTCGCCGCCGCTTGGTTTGGCCAGCTCAGTCATGGCGATAGGGTAGGGCGCGCCGCGCGGCGTATCGGCCGAATCGGGATTGAATCTTTTATACTATCCCATGGCACCCGCCCGTTCCCATTCATGCGCATCCAGCACGAAGCTCTGACCTTCGACGACGTCCTTTTGCAGCCCGCGTACTCCGAGGTGCTGCCGCGCCAGGTCGAACTGACCACCCGGCTGACCCGCACGATCACGCTCAATATCCCGCTGCTGTCGGCGGCGATGGACACCGTTACCGAGGCCAAGCTGGCGATCGCCATGGCGCAGGAGGGCGGGCTGGGCGTCGTGCACAAGAACATGACGCCGGAGCGCCAGGCCGCGGAAGTGCGCCAGGTCAAGAAATACGAGTCCGGCGTCATCGCCGATCCCATCGTCGTGCCGCCCGACATGACCGTCGGCGAGGTGCTCAAGCTGACCCGCGCCAACCGCATCTCCGGCGTGCCGGTGGTGGCCGGCAAGGAGCTGGTCGGCATCGTCACCAGCCGCGACCTGCGCTTCGAGACGCGCTACGGCGAGCCGGTGTCGGCGGTGATGACGCCCAAGGAGCGGCTCATCACCGTGCGCGAGGGCGCCTCGCGCGAGGAAGTGATCTCCAAGCTGCATCAGCACCGCATCGAGAAGGTGCTGGTGGTCAACGGCAAGTTCCAGCTGCGCGGCATGATCACGGTAAAGGACATCCAGAAGTCCACCGACTACCCCAACGCCTGCAAGGACGACAAGGGCCGCCTGCGGGTGGGCGCGGCGGTCGGCACCGGGCCGGAGACCGAGGACCGCGTTGCCGCGCTGGTCGAAGCGGGCGTGGATGTCGTCGTGGTGGACACCGCGCACGGCCATTCCAAGGGCGTGCTCGACCGCGTGCGCTGGGTCAAGAAGAAGTACCCGGACTTGCAGGTGGTCGGCGGCAACATCGCCACCGCCGCCGGAGCCGAGGCGCTGGCGGAGGCGGGCGCGGACGCCGTGAAGGTCGGCATCGGCCCCGGCTCGATCTGCACCACGCGCATCGTCGCCGGCGTGGGCGTGCCGCAGATCAGCGCCGTGATGCAGGCGGCCGAGGGCGTGAAGAAGCGCAAGATCCCGCTGATCGCCGACGGCGGCATCCGCTACTCCGGCGACGTCGCCAAGGCCCTGGCGGCCGGCGCCAGCGCGGTGATGATCGGCTCCATGTTCGCCGGCACCGAGGAATCGCCGGGCGAGGTCGAGCTGTACCAGGGCCGCTCGTACAAGTCGTACCGCGGCATGGGCTCGCTGGGCGCCATGGCGCAGACGGTCGGCTCCAAGGACCGCTACTTCCAGGACACGACGACCGAGGTCGAGAAGCTGGTGCCGGAAGGCATCGAGGGCCGCGTGCCGTACAAGGGGCCGATGGCCGCCATCGTCCACCAGCTCATCGGTGGGCTGCGCGCCTGCATGGGCTACACCGGCTGCAAGACGATCGAGGAGCTGGGCACCAAGACCGGCTTCGTCAAGATCACCTCGGCCGGCATCAAGGAATCGCACGTGCACGACGTGGCGATCACCAAGGAAGCGCCGAACTACCGCACCGAGAATTGATCAGCCGCGGCTCGGGACTCGTGACGGCACGAGCCCGCCCGAGTCCCGAGTCCGACCGATGAACATCCACGCAGACAAGATCCTCATCCTCGATTTCGGCTCCCAGTACACGCAGCTCATCGCGCGCCGCGTGCGCGAGCTGGGGGTTTACTCGGAGATCCATCCCTGGGACATGGGCGAGGCCGCGATCCGGGCCTTCGCGCCCAAGGGCGTGATCCTGTCCGGCGGCCCGGAGTCGGTGACGGAGGCGGGCTCGCCGCGGGCGCCGGAGGCGGTGTTCAAGCTCGGCGTGCCGGTGCTGGGCATCTGCTACGGCATGCAGACCATGGCCGCCCAGCTCGGCGGCAAGGTCGAGCCCTCGGAGTCGCGCGAGTTCGGCTACGCCGAAATCCGCCTGCGCGGCAAGTGCCGCCTGTTCGAGAACATCGAGGACCGCATCAACGCCAAGGGCCAGGTCCTGCTCGACGTCTGGATGTCGCACGGCGACCGCGTGACCCAGCTGCCCGCCGGCTTCGAGCTGGTCGCCTCGACCAAGGACGTGCCGCTGGCCGGCATGGCCGACGAGGCGCGCCGCTACTACGCGGTGCAGTTCCATCCCGAGGTCACGCACACCACGCAGGGCGCGCGCATCTACTCGCGCTTCGTGCACGACATCTGCGGCTGCGGCAACGACTGGACCGCCGGCAACATCATCAAGGACGCGATCGAGCGCGTGCGCGCGCAGGTCGGCCAGGGCAAGGTGCTGCTGGGCCTGTCCGGCGGCGTGGATTCGTCCGTGGTCGCCGCGCTGCTGCACAAGGCGATCGGCGACCAGCTCACCTGCGTGTTCGTCGACAACGGCCTGCTGCGCCTGAACGAAGGCGACCAGGTGATGCAGGTGTTCGCCAAGCACCTGGGCGCCAAGGTGATCCGCGTCGACGCCGAGCGGCGTTTCCTGTCCGCGCTCAAGGGCGTGGACGATCCCGAGGCCAAGCGCAAGATCATCGGCCGCGTGTTCATCGAGGTGTTCGACGAGGAGGCGCACAAGCTGCAGGGCGTCGAGTGGCTGGCGCAGGGCACGATCTACCCGGACGTGATCGAGTCCGCCGGCGGCAAGACCGGCAAGGCGCACGTCATCAAGTCGCACCACAACGTCGGCGGCCTGCCCGAGCGCATGAAGCTCAAGCTGATCGAGCCGCTGCGCGAGCTGTTCAAGGACGAGGTGCGCACCGTCGGCCTGGAGCTGGGCCTGCCGCGCGAGATGGTGTTCCGCCACCCGTTCCCCGGCCCCGGCCTGGGCGTGCGGATTCTCGAAGAGGTGACGAAGGAAGTCGCCGACAAGCTGCGCAAGGCCGACGCGATCTTCATCGAGGAGCTGCGCAAGGCCGACTGGTACGACCAGGTCAGCCAGGCCTTCGCCGTGTTCCTGCCGGTCAAGAGCGTGGGCGTGATGGGCGACGGCCGCCGCCACGAGCCGGTGATCGCGTTGCGCGCCGTCGAGACCGTGGACTTCATGACCGCGCGCTGGGCGCACCTGCCGTACGGCCTGCTGGACGTGTGCGCCCGCCGCATCGTCAACGAGGTCCCCGGCATCTCGCGCGTGGTCTACGACATCTCAGGCAAGCCGCCCGCGACCATCGAATGGGAGTAGGCCGGTGGACGTGAAGCTTCTGCTGACGGTGTTCGGCACGGTGTTCCTGGCCGAGCTGGGCGACAAGACGCAGCTCGCCACGCTGCTGTTCGCGGCCGACAAGCCGTCCTCGAAGTGGGCCGTGTTCCTCGGCTCCGCCTCCGCGCTGATTCTTGCGGCCGGCATCGGCGTGCTGGCCGGAAGCTGGCTGGCGGCGCACGTCAATCCCAAGTACCTGAAGCTCGCCGCCGGCATCGGTTTCGTCGCGATCGGGCTGTGGACGTTGCGGTCCGCGTACTCGGCTTGAATGAGCGTTCCCCTCCCCCTGCGGGAGGGGCCAGGGGAGGGGTAGCTTGTCGAAGCATCCGGAGTACGTGCACAAGGCGCGTCAGCTTCGGGCCGCGATGACAGAGGCGGAACGCTCGCTTTGGTCGCAACTGCGATCCGGCCGGTTGGGCGGCTGGAAATTCCGCCGCCAGCTTTCCATCGGCTCCTACTTCGCCGACTTCGCCTGTTTCGAAGCGCGGCTCATCATCGAACTGGATGGCGGGCAGCATGCGGAAGAGCGCGCGGCGCATGACGCAACGCGCGACGCGTGGATTACCGCACAAGGTTTTCGCGTCATCCGGTTCTGGAACAACGATGTGATCGGCAACTTGCCCGGCGTGGTGGAAGAAATTCAACGCTGCCTCGATCTAAGCGCAGTGCCAACCGGGGACCCCTCCCCCCTGCCCCCTCCCGCAGGGGGAGGGGGAGTTGCAACCGAGGCTGATCTTCACTGGATGCGCCATGCCCTCAAGCTCGCGCGGCGCGCGCAGGAGCTGGGCGAGGTGCCGGTCGGCGCGGTCCTGGTCCGCGGCGATGAGGTCGTCGCCGAAGGCTGGAACCAGCCGATCGCGGCGCACGACCCCAGCGCGCACGCGGAGATGGTCGCGATGCGCGCGGCGGCGCGGGCGCTCAAGAACTACCGCCTCAACGGCCTGACGCTCTACGTCACGCTGGAGCCCTGCGTGATGTGCGCCGGGGCCATCATCCACGCCCGCATCGAGCGGCTCGTGTTCGGCGCCTGCGACCCGAAGGCCGGCGCGGTCGGTTCCGTTTACGACGTGATCGCCAATCCGCGCCTCAACCACCGCCCGGACTGGACCGGCGGCGTGTTGGCGGAGGAATGCGGCGCCGTCCTGCAGGCGTTCTTCCGGGCGCGGCGCTAACAGCAGGTATTCGCAGTGGGGGGCAGTTCGATCACCGGCGCGAACCCGCCGCCGGGCGTGCGGAAGTTGGTGGTCTGGCCGCGGTACAGGCGCGCGGCCATGAACAGGACCTGGCCGGCGTACGCATACGCGCGCAGGTCGAGCTTGAGCGGCGTGGCGGCGCCGTCCACCTGCATGACGCGCTCCGACGGCGGCACGCGCTCCTGGGCGACGTAGTCGCCGGCCGCGATGTCGTCCCACACTTTGCGCGTGAGCTTGGCGCCGTCGTACGTCGCCTTGGAGCCGTAGCCGCGGGCCGGCTTGAAGTAGTAGCGGCGGCGTTGCTCGTACAGCTCGCCGGCGCTGGCGGCATCCACCGGCCGCGACGGCGGGACCACCCGCGCCAGCGCCCGCGCCGCGTCGCCGGACAGGCCGGCCGCCTGGAGCTGGCGCGCGTCGCCCAGCAGCGGCAACAGACGCTTGTCGGCGAGCAGGGCGTGCGCGCGCGGATGCGGCGTCACCACGGCGGCGCCGGACTCGTACGCCGCGCGCAGGGCCGCGTGCGCCGGTTCGTCCAGCGCGAAGTCGGTCAGGCGGTTGTAGACCAGGTCCACCGGCTCGCCGCGCAGCAACAGGCGCCCGTCGCGGAATTCCAGCTCCACCGGATCGGCGATGGCGGCGGACCAGCCGGCCTGCTCGAACAGGCTCTCGAACAGCAGGAATTCCGGGTAGAGATACTGCCGCGCCGGCTCCCGATCCACGATGGCGACGCGCCCCGGCGCGCCGGCGCCGCGCTGGAGTCGCCACTCCGCGCGGAACGTGTCGAGCACCCTGGAGCGCATCGTCGCCGGGTCGTGCAGGTTCTCCAGCGCCTGCTCGACCGGCGCGCAGCAGCCGCGCAGCGCCTCGGCCACCGCGGCGTTGATGAGGGCGCCGCCGGCGTTGGTGTTGATCTCGATCAGCCGCGGGCCGTCCGCGGTCAGGTGGAAGTCCAGGCCCAGGATGCCGCCGAGCGGGCCGAAATCCGCCGGCAAGGCGCGGCCGCGCAGGGCCGCCACCTGCGCGGCATAGCCCGGTAACTGCGACGCCGTATGCAGCGCCGCGACCGCGGCGCGGATGGCGTCGGCATCGGCCTGTGCCACGAATACCGGCAGTTCCGCGACCAGGTGGTTGTGCGCTTCCGCGAGCAGCGCCGTGCCCGGCGACTGCCGCGCCTGCCGGTGCAGCGTCTCCAGGAACCCGGCGCGGTCGACCGCGATGCAGCGGCAGTCGCGGTTGAGCCGGGCGGCGGCGGTCTCAGCCGGCGCGTTGGAAGGCGAGGGTGCCGTCACGGTAGTCCACCTCGATGCGGTCGCCCGCCACGAACTGCCCGTCCAGGATCGCGCGCGCCAGCGGGTTCTCCAGCAGCGTCTGCACCGCGCGCTTGAGCGGCCGCGCGCCGTAGACCGGGTCGTAGCCGGCCTGCGCCAGGCGATCGAGCGCGGCCTCGCTGAGCGCCAGGTCCATCGAGCGCTCGGCCAGGCGCAGCTTGAGGCGCTGCAACTGGATCGCGGCGATGGAGCGGATCTGCGCGCTGCCCAGCGGGTGGAACACCACCGCTTCGTCGATGCGGTTGATGAACTCCGGGCGGAAGTGCGTGCGCACGACTTCCATCACCGCGGCGCGCATCGCTTCGTACTCGCCCTTGGATGCGAAGTCCTGGATGAGGTGCGAGCCGAGGTTGGAGGTCATCACGACCACGGCGTTGCGGAAATCCACGGTGCGGCCCTGGCCGTCGGTCAGGCGGCCGTCGTCGAGCACCTGCAGCAGCACGTTGAACACGTCCGGGTGCGCCTTCTCGACCTCGTCGAACAGGATCACCGAGTACGGGCGGCGCCGCACCTGCTCGGTCAGGTGGCCGCCTTCCTCGTAGCCGACGTAGCCCGGCGGCGCGCCGATCAGGCGCGCGACGCTGTGCTTCTCCATGAACTCCGACATGTCGATGCGCACCATCGCCTCCTCGGTGTCGAAGAGGAAGGACGCCCGCGCCTTGCACAACTCGGTCTTGCCCACGCCGGTGGGGCCCAGGAACAGGAACGAGCCGATCGGCCGGTTGGGGTCGGACAGGCCGGAGCGCGAGCGCCGGATGGCGTTGGCGACCGCGGTCACGGCCTCGTCCTGGCCGACCACCCGCTCGTGCAGGGCCTGCTCCATGCGCAGCAGTTTTTCGCGTTCGCCCTCCAGCATCTTGGACACGGGAATGCCGGTCCAGCGCGACACGACCTCGGCGATTTCGTCTTCGGTGACGGAGGTGCGGATGAGCTTTTGCGGCGCGCCGGTCGCCTCCCCCCCGGCCCCTCCCGGCAGCTCCGCCGTCCTGGCGGTCGCAGGGGGATGGGGAGAAGACTTCCCCTCGCCCTTGTGGGGAGGGGCAGGGGAGGGAGTGGCCGCCTTGAGCCGCTTCTCCAGCTCCGGAATGCGCCCGTACTGCAATTCCGCCATGCGCTGCAAATCGCCGGCGCGGCGCGCCGCCTCGAACTCCTGGCGCGCGCGCTCCAGCTCCTCCTTCACGCCGGTGGCGCCCTGCGCCTGCGCCTTTTCCGCCTTCCACTTGTCCTCGAGGTCGGCGTACTCGCGCTCCAGCCTGGCGATCTCCTGTTCCAGCGCCGCCAGGCCGCGCTTGGCGGACGGGTCCTCGTCCTTGCGCACCGCCTCGCGCTGGATTTTCAACTGGATCAGCTTGCGCTCCAGGCGGTCCAGCGACTCCGGCTTGGAGTCGATCTCGATGCGGATGCGGCTCGCCGCCTCGTCCACCAGGTCGATCGCCTTGTCCGGCAATTGGCGGTTGGTGATGTAGCGATGCGAGAGCTTGGCGGCGGCGATCAGCGCGCCGTCGGTGATGTCCACGCCGTGGTGCAGCTCGTAGCGCTCCTTGAGGCCGCGCAGGATGGCGATGGTGTCCTCGACCGAGGGTTCGCCGACGTACACCGGCTGGAAGCGGCGTTCCAGCGCGGCGTCCTTCTCCACGTACTTCCGGTACTCGTCCAGCGTGGTCGCGCCGATGCAGTGCAGCTCGCCGCGCGCGAGCGCGGGCTTCAACATGTTGCCGGCGTCCATGGCGCCCTCGGCCTTGCCGGCGCCGACCATGGTGTGCAGCTCGTCGATGAACAGGACGACGTTGCCCTGCTGTTTGGCGAGGTCGTTGAGCACCGCCTTGAGGCGCTCCTCGAACTCGCCGCGGAACTTGGCGCCGGCGATCAGCGCGCCCATGTCCAGCGCCAGGATGCGCTTGTTCTTGAGCGACTCCGGCACCTCGCCGTTGACCACGCGCTGCGCCAGGCCCTCGACGATGGCGGTCTTGCCCACGCCCGGCTCGCCGATCAGCGCGGGGTTGTTCTTGGTGCGGCGCGACAGCACCTGGATGACGCGGCGGATCTCCTCGTCGCGGCCGATCACCGGGTCGAGCTTGCCGCTGCCGGCGCGGGCGGTGAGGTCGATGGTGTAGCGCTCCAGCGCCTGGCGCTGGTCCTCGGCGCCCTGCGAGTCCACCTTCTGGCCGCCGCGCAGCGCGTCCACCGCCTTGGCCAGCAGCTCCTTGCGCGCGCCGGCGGCGCGCAGCGCGTCGCCCAGCGGGCCCTTGTCCTCGCACGCGGCCAGCACGAACAGCTCGGACGAGATGAACTGGTCCTTGCGCTGCTGCGCGAGCTTGTCGGTCAGGTTGAGCAGGCGGTTGAGGTCGGTGCCGATGCCAACCTCGCCGGTGGCCTCGCCGATGGTCGGCAGGCGGTCGATGGACTGCGCCAGCTTGTTGCGCAACTGGTCGGGGTTGACGCCGGCCTGCGCCAGCAGCGGCAGCGTGGAGCCGCCGTCCTGGTTGAGCAGCGCCCACATCACATGGACCGGCTCGATATGCGGGTGGTCGCGGCCGACCGCCAGGCTCTGGGCGTCGGCCAGGGCTTGCTGGAAGCGGCTCGTCAGCTTGTCCATGCGCATGGGCTACCCTCGGTGCGGCGGAAACGCGATGTTCCCAATCTGAGGGGGAATCCAGCGGATTCAAGGGCCTTGGGCTTTACTCGGCCGCCTCGTCGTCCTCGAAACCGAAGTCCTCCTTCGGGGGATTGCCGTCGTACACCAGGTTTTGCCGCCGCTGCAGGTAGATCGTGCGCACGAAGATGTACGGGTCGAACTGCCGCTCCACCACCTTGTCCGCGCCGAGCAGGCGGGCGCGCTGGTCGACGGCGTTGAGCACGCCGAGCGGGACGGCGGTGTCGCCGTTGACGTAATACAGCGGGCTGGCATAGCCGTCGCCGACGCTGCCGAGCAGATCGCGGTTGTCGCTGGGGCCGAGCAGCGGCAGCATCAGGTACCAGCCCTCGCCGGCTCCCCAATGGCCGAAGGTCTGGCCGAAATCTTCGTCGTGCGCCGGCAGGCCGGCGGCGGTGGCAGGGTCGAACAGCCCGCCCAGGCCGACCGTCGTGTTCAGGGTGAAGCGCGCCAGGTCCTGCGCACCCTGCTCGAACTTGAGCTGCAACAGGTCGTTGACGATGACGGTCGGGTAGAACAGGTTGCCGAAGAAGTTGCCGACGCCGCTGCGCACGAACGGGGGCAGCGCCTCCTGGTAGCCCTTGGCCACCGGGCGCGCGACGTAGCGGTCGACCTGGTTGTTGAAGCTGTAGACGGCCCGATTGACCGGCTCCAGCGGGTCGTTCGGGTCTTCCGCCGGCGCATGGGCGCATCCGGCGAGTCCGACCGCGGCCGCCAGTGCGAGGAGGCGTTGGCGCCCCCTCACCCCAACGCCCGCTCCGCGGGCGGTCCCCCCCTCTCCCACAATGGGAGAGGGACGTTGGTATCGCTGCGCGATCGTCATGTCCAGGGCAGCAGTCCGTCCACGCCGAAGAATTTCGTCAGGCGGCGCAACTGCTCCGGGGCGCCGGCGAGTTGCAGCTGCGTCCCCGCGGCCTGCGCGCGCCGCACCAGCTCCAGCAGCAGCGAAACGCCCGCGCTGTCGGCGTAGCGCACCGCGCTCAGGTCCAGCGTCAGGCTGCCGCTGCGGGGGAGCGCGGCCGCCAGGCGCTCCAGCAGCGGCGGGGCGGTATGCAGGGAGAGCGAGCCGTCGAGCTTTTCCACCCGTGCCGTCGTGCTCAACCCGGCACTCCCTCGGTCTTGGGCGTTTCCAGATCGCCGCGCTCGATGCGCTCGATCACGCCGTCCAGGCCGCTCTTCTTCACCTCGGCGGAGATCTGGCTGCGGAAGCTGGAGACCAGGCTGACCGCCTCGATGGTGATGTCGTAGACCTTCCACTGGTTGTCGGACAGGCGCATGGCGAAGCCCAGCGGCACCGGCGGTGCGCCGTCGCGCAGCAGCGTGGATTTCACCGTCACGTCGGTGGCGTTGTCCTCGGCCCGCACCGGCTGCCACTCGGCCTTGACGCTTTCGCGATATTCCAGCAGCGCGTCCGCGTAGGACCGGATCAGCATGTTCTTGAACGCGGCCTGGAAGCGCGCGCGCTGCTCCGGCGTGGCCTGGCGCCAGTGGCGGGCCAGGATCAGCTGGGCGATGTACGGCAGGTCGAAGCGCGGCACGATCTCGTTTTCGACCATGGCGTAGAACGCCTTCTGGTCGGCCTTGTACTTCGCGTGGTTCTGCCGGATCAGCGCCTGCACGCGCTCGGTCGCCTCGCGGATGGTCTGGTCCGGCGGATGCACCGTGGCCGGTTCCGCCACCGCCGCGGCCGCGCCGAACGACAGCCCGGCGACGACAATCGCTAGTCGCTTCATGATCGATGCCCTCCCTCCTATTTGGCGCCTTCCTGGGCCTTGCCGGCCAGGAACTGGCCGATCAGATTCTCCAGTACAACGGCGGACTGCGTCAGCCGGATCGTGTCCCCGTCCTTGAGCGACTGCTCGTCGCCGCCCGGCTCCAGCCCCACGTACTGCTCGCCGAGCAGGCCGGCGGTGAGGATCTTGGCGATGGTGTCCTTGGGGATATTGTCGTACTCGGCGGCGATCTCCAGGGTGGCGCGCGCCTCGAAGGTCGCGCGGTCGATGACGATGTCGCGCACGCGGCCGATCTTGACGCCGGCCAGCGTGACCGCCGAGCCGTTCTTGAGGCCGCCGATGTTCTCGAACGTGGCGACCACGCGGTACGCCGGGCCGCTGCCCACGCCGTTCACGCTGGCGACCTTGAACGTGAGGATGAAGATCGCCGCCACGCCCAGGCAGAAGAAGAATCCGACCAGTAGCTCCAATGCTCGGGACTGCATGTTGGTTCCCTCGGTATCAATCGATCTTGAACATGAACGCGGTCAGCACGAAGTCCAGCGCCAGGATCGCCAGCGAGGACATGACCACGGTGTTGCGCGTCGCGCGCGAGACGCCCTCCGAATTGGGCGCCGCATGATAGCCCTGGAACACGGCGATCCAGCTCACCACCGCGCCGAACACCAGGCTTTTGACCACGCCGTTCCAGATGTCGTCCATCTCGACCTGGGCGCGGATCTGCGACCAGTACGAGCCGGCGTCCACGCCCAGCAGCTCGACGCCGATGGCATAGCCGCCGGCGATGCCGATCGCCATCACGCAGAAGATCGCGGCGAGCAGCGGCATGGCGACGAAGCCGGCGAAGAAGCGCGGCGCGACCACGCGCTGCATCGGGTCCACCGCCATCATCTCCATCGCCGAGAGCTGGTCGGTGGCGCGCATCAGGCCGATCTCGGCGGTCAGCGCCGAGCCGGCGCGGCCGGCGAACAGCAGGGCGGTCACGACCGGCCCCAGCTCGCGCACCACCACCAGGGCGACGAACACGCCCAGCGACTCCTCGGCGCCGAACCCGACCAGCGTGCGGTAGCCCTGCAGGCCCAGCACCATGCCGATGAACATGCCGGAGATCACGGTGATGACCATGGACAGCACGCCCACCGAGTAGATCTGCTGCGCGATCAGGTGCGGCTTGGCCAGCGCGCGCGGGGTCGCCGCCAGCGTCGCCGCCAGGAAGTACTGCGCCTGGCCGACGCCGCGCAGGAACTCGGCCAGGATGTCGATTGCCTTTTTCACGCGAGCGCCTTCCTCATCAGATCCGCGCCGTAGTCGGAATTGTCGTAGTGGAACCGCACCGGGCCGTCCGGCTGGCCCTTCAGGAACTGCTGCGCCCATTCGGAGCCGCTGCTCTTCACCTGCTCGGGCGTGCCCGCGGCCACCACCTTGCCATTGGAGACGATGTAGGCGTAATCGCTGATCGACAGCGTCTCCGGCACGTCGTGCGAGACGATGATCGAGGTCAGGCCCAGCGCGTCGTTGAGCGTGCGGATCAGGCGCATCGCCACGCCCATGGAGATGGGGTCCAGGCCGGTCAGCGGTTCGTCGTACATCACCAGCGCCGGGTCCAGCGCGACCGCGCGCGCCATCGCCACGCGCCGCGCCATGCCACCGGAGAGCTGGTCCGGGAACAGGTGGCGCGCGCCGCGCAGGCCGACCGCATCGAGCTTGAGCAGCACCAGGTCGCGGATCATGGACTCCGGCAGGCGCGTGTGTTCGCGCAGCGGGAAGGCGACGTTCTCGTACACCGACAGGTCGGTCAAAAGCGCGCCGTTCTGGAACATGATGCCCATGCGCTTGCGCAGCTCCAGCAGCTTGGCGCGCGACAGCCGGTGCACGTCCTGGCCGTCGAAGGCGATGCTGCCCCGGTGCGGCCGGTACTGCCCGCCGATCAGACGCAGCAGCGTGGTCTTGCCGGTGCCGCTCGGTCCCATCAGCGCCGTGACCTGGCCGCGGCGCAGGTCCAGGTCCATGCCGTCGAAGATCACGCGCCGGCCGAAGCCGAAATGCAGGCCGCGCACGCGGACCAGCGCGTTGTCGGTGGAAGTGGGCGCCATGACGTTGCTTGTTCGGAATCCCGGGAGCGGCTGGCGAAAATGTCGTCAACCGCGGCGTGTGGTGCGCGTTATTCTACGGTCTGAGAGCTGCCGTAGGAGGCCGGCCGATGAAACGAATCGTGATCCTCGCCGCAGTGGCCGCCGCCATTGCGGGTTGTGCGGCGCCGCCGTCCAAGTCCGCGGACGACAAGAGGCAGCAGACCCGGGAGGCCGACCGCGCCCGCCAGGAGGCCCATTGCCGCGCGCATCCTGATGCGTACTGCCCGCCGCAGCGCGGCGCCGAGCCGGCGGATCGCTCGGGTGCGGAGTTGCCGCTGCCGCCGGTCAGCCCGCCGCCGCTGCCGCCGTTGCCGCTGCGGTAGCGAGACCCAGGCGTTGCGCCAGGCGTGGCTCCAGGTCGCGCGCCACCGTGTCGATGTCGCCCGGCCCGCCGAGGGCGGCGATCTGCGTCATCTCCAGCCCGCGGTAGCCGCAGGGATTGATGCGCGTGAACGGTTCCAGGTCCATGTTCACGTTCAGCGCCAGGCCGTGGTAGGTGCAGCCCTTGCGCACGCGCAGGCCCAGCGAGGCGATCTTGCGTCCCGCCACGTACACGCCCGGCGCATCCGGGCGCGCCGCGCCGGCGATGCCGTAGCCGGCCAGGGTGTCGATCAACGCCTGTTCCAGGCGCGTGACCAGGCTGCGGATGCCGTAGCCCAGCCGGTGCAGGTCGAGCAGGAAATACACCACGAGCTGGCCCGGCCCGTGGTACGTCACCTGGCCGCCGCGGTCGGACTGCACTACCGGGATGTCGCCGGGCAGCAGCACGTGCTCCGGCTTGCCGGCCTGGCCCTGGGTGAACACCGGCGGGTGTTCCAGGAACCACAGTTCGTCCATCGTTTCCGGCGTGCGCGCGAGGGTGAACTCGCGCATGGCGGCGTAGGTGGCGTCGTACGGCCGGCGGCCGAGGCGTTGGATGCGGCAAGCTGGCCCGGTCGCCCCCTCGCCCACAAGGGGCGAGGGAGGTTCGTGTCGCTGCGCGACATTCATATCAGGACGCGGCGCTTGTAGTCCTGGAACAGCGCCCAGGCGCGGGCGTGCAGGGGGCCGGGCCTGCCGGCGCCGACCGGCTGGCCGTCCACGCGCGCGACCGCCAGCACCTCGCGGGTCGAGCTGGTGATCCAGACCTCGTCCGCGCGGCGCAGCTCGGCCAGTCCCAGCGGGCGCTCCTGCACCGGCACGCCGGCGCCGCGCAGCAGCTCCAGCAGCAGGTCGCGGGTGACGCCCGGCAGGATCTCGTTGTTCTTGGGCGGGGTCGCGACCGTGCCGTCCAGCACGGCGAACACGTTGCTGGACGCGCCTTCGGTGACGCGGTCGTCGCGCACCAGCAGCGCCTCGTTGCAGCCCTGTTCCTTGGCGGCCTGGGTCGCCAGCAGGTTGGGCAGCAGGGCGATCGCCTTGATGTCGCAGCGGCTCCAGCGGATGTCGGGGACGGCGATGACGCCCACGCCGTCTTCGCGCATTTCCGCCGAGGGCAGGGGCAGCGGCTGGCAGAACGCCACCACCGTCGGCGGCAGGTTTTCGGGGAAGGGATGGCCGCGGCCGGCGGCGGCGCCGCGCGTGACTTGCAGGTAGACCATCTTGTCGCCGCCGCCGTTCTCGCGGATCAGGCGGCCGAGTAGGTCCAGCCATTGCGCGCGCGTGTGCGGATTGCCCATCCGCACTTCCGCCAGCGAGCGCTCCAGCCGCGCCAGGTGCTCGTCGGCGCGCAGCATGCGGCCGGCGTAGGCCGGGATCACCTCGTAGACGCCGTCGGCGAGCAGAAAGCCGCGGTCGAGCACCGGAACCCGCGCCTGTGCGAGCGGGCCCCATTGGCCGTTCACATAGGCGACGGGCTCGGTCATCAGGAACTCCGGCCCAGCCGCAGCCGGACCTCGTCGGACAACTGCCGCCACAGGTTGCCCTCCGGCATGGCGCGCAGGGCGATCAGAGGCTCGGTGCGCAGCGCCTTGCCGTCCAGCGCGATCGTCAGGGTGCCCAGGCGCTGGCCGGCGGCGACGGGGGCGAAAGGCGAGGGCTCCATCTGCGCCTGCACCTGCACCCGCTCGCGCATGCCGCGCGGAACGGTTACGACCAGCGGCGCCGCCAGGCCCAGCGCCACTTCCCTTTCCTCGCCCTTCCAGACGCGCACGGACGCCACCGTGGTGTTGGCCGGCGTCAGCTCGTAGGTTTCGAAGAAGCGGAAGCCGTAGTTCAGCAGCGTCAGGCTGGCGCGGGCGCGGCTTTCCGCGTCCTTGGAGCCCATGACGATGGCGATCAGCCGGCGCCCCTCGCGCAGTGCGGAGGAGGCCAGGCAGAAGCCGGCGGCCTCGGTGTGGCCGGTCTTGATGCCGTCCACTGTCGGGTCGCGCCACAGCAGCAGGTTGCGGTTCGGCTGCGTGATGCTGTTGTAGGTGAATTCCTTTTCCTTGAACAGCGCGTAGTCCTCGGGGAAGTCGCGCACCAGCGCGCGCGCCAGCAGCGCAACGTCGCGCGCCGTGGTGTACAGCTCGGGGTGCGGGATGCCGGTCGCGTTCATGAAATGCGAGTTGGCCAGGCCCAGCGTGCGCGCGTGCTGGTTCATCAGGCCGGCGAACAGTTCCTCGCTGCCGGCGATGTGCTCGGCCACCGCCACGCTGGCGTCGTTGCCGGACTGGATGATGACGCCGTGCAACAAGGCGTCGAAGCGCACGCGCTTGCCGACCTCGATGAACATGCGCGACTCGCGCGAGCTGTAGCCCTGGCGCCAGGCCTTCTCGCTGACCAGCACCTCGTCGTCGCGGGTGACGCGGCCCTTCTTCAGCTCGTCGAAGGCGACGTACAGCGTCATCAGCTTGGTCAGGCTGGCCGGTTCCATGCGCGCATCGGGGTCGCGCGCGGCCAGCACCTGGCCGCTGGCGGCGTCCATCAGGACGTAGCTTTTCGCATCCAGCGGCGGGGGTTCCGGTACGGCGGGAGCGGCTTGGGCGGCGCCGGCAAGGAAAAGGGCAAGCAGGCTGAGCAGGCGAAGCATCATGAGGCGGTCTGGTGCGGTGCAGCAAGAATGGGAAGGCCGCGGATCATACCCCACGCGGATCGGCGAAACACTACAGCAAAACCACTACTCGCCGACCGGCTCCGCCGCCAGGCGGCTTTCCTCCAGGCGCCGGCGCGCCGCCTCGAAGGCCTCGGCGTCGGCGAACGGGCCGACCAGCACGCGGTGCCATTCGGTCTCGTCGGCGCTCACGGTGCGGATTTCGACCGGCTGCACGCCCAGGCCCGACAGTTCCTCGCGCAGCGCCAGCGCGGTGATCGGGTCGTCGAAGCGGCCGGCTTCCAGGTAGGCGCTGGCCGGCGGCGCGGGATCGTTCGCGCCCGGCGTGAGGGCCTCCACCTCGACCATTGCCGAGCCGCTGGCGAGCATGCCGAGCTTGGCGGCGGCGGCGTACGACAGGTCGATGATGCGCCCCTCGTGGAACGGGCCGCGGTCGTTGACCTTGACCACCACGCTGCGGCCGTTGCGCAGGTGGCGCACGCGCACGTAGGTCGGCAGCGGCAGGCTCTTGTGCGCGGCGGTCATGGCGTACATGTCGTAGCGCTCGCCGCTGGAGGTCTTCTGGCCGTGGAACTTCTTGCCGTACCACGAGGCGTAGCCGCGCTCGCGGTAGCCGGCGGCGCGGTTCATCACGTGATAAGTCTTGCCGAAAACTTCGTACGACCTGGGGTTGCCGCTGCGGCTGGGCGGTTCCGCCACCGGCACCGGCTCCTCCACTTTCGCCAGGTCGAACTCGGCCTCGGCCGGCGGGCCGTCGTCCTGGTAGTAGCCGCCGCTGCGGTGCGTGGGAAACGCGCAGCCGGCCAGGGCGAGCAGCGCGATGCCGACCGCCGCGCGGCGCATCACGGGACGGCCACCCAGTTCTGCTGCAGCGCCTGCGCGAGCTGCGTCACCGCCATGGCATAGAACACGCGGGGGTTATAGCTCATCACGCCGTAGAAGTTGGGCAGACCCAGCCAGAACTCCTGGCCGCCGGTGAGCGACAGCTCGATCAGGCCGACCGGCGTTTCCGGCGGCAGCGCCGTCTCCGGGCGGATGCCGGCGCGCAGGAAGTCGCCGGCCAGGTGGGTGACGGCTTTGGCGTTGCGCGGCACCGCGGCATCGGCCGGAGCGTCCAGCCGCGCCGGCAGGGCCAGCGGCTCGCCGCGGCGCCAGGTTGCGTCCCGCCGGTAGTTCACCAGGTAGTTGGCGATGCTGCCGATGGCGTCGGCCGGTTGCCACAGGTCGCGGTGGCCGTCGCCGTCGAAGTCGACCGCGAGGCGCCGGTAGTTGCTCGGCATGAATTGCGCCGCGCCCATGGCGCCGGCGTACGAGCCCTTGATCGCGCGCGGGTCGAAATTCTCCTCGCGGCACAGGGCGAAGAACTCCGCCAGCTCGCGCAGGAAGAAGTCGCCGCGCGTCGGATGGTCGAAGCCCTGGGTGGCGAGCGAGTCCAGCACGCGGTGCTGGCCGGTGAAGCTGCCGAACTTGGTCTCCACGCCCAGGATCGCGCCCACCACCGCCGGCGGCACGCCGTACTCGCCCTCGGCCTTGGCCAGCCAGGCTTTCTGTTCGTCCAGGAAGCGCAGGCCGCTGGCGTAGTTGCGGTCGTGCAGGTGCAGGACGCGGTAGGCGTCCCAGGTCAGGGTCCTTTCCTTGGCCTGCTGCTCGGCCTCGATCAGCTTGGGATTCTTGATCGCGTCGGCCAGGGCCGCGCGCACCGATTCCAGGTCCGCTTCGGTGAAGCCGAAATCCGCGCGCAGCAGTTCCGCCAGCTTGGCGGCGCGCGGGTGGCTGCGATAGTCGGGCGTGGCGGCGGGGGCGGCCGAGCCGGCCGGGACGGGCTGCGCCGTCGCGTCCATTCCGGCGGCGAGCAGTGCCGCGGCCAGCGTCCACATCGTTGTTCCGCGCATCAGCTCGACAATAGCTTCCGGTGGGTGTGAATGGACATCAGGATGCCAAATCCGGCCATCAAACTCACCATCGAGGTGCCGCCGAAGCTGATGAGGGGCAGCGGCACGCCCACCACCGGCAGCAGGCCGATCACCATGCCGATGTTGATGAACACGTAGAGGAAGAAGGTCAGCGACAGGCTCGCGGCGAGCAGGCGCTGGAACGTGTCCTGCCCGCGGATCGCGATCACCAGGCCGCGCGCGACCACCGCCAGGTACAGCACCATCAGCAGCAGCGCGCCGAGCAGGCCGACTTCCTCGCCGATCACCGCGAAGATGAAGTCGGTGTGCGACTCCGGCAGGAAATCCAGGTGCGCCTGCGTGCCGTGCATCCAGCCCTTGCCGAACAGGCCGCCGCTGCCGATCGCGATCTTGGACTGGGTGATGTGGTAGCCGGCGCCGAGCGGGTCGCGCTCCGGGTCGAGGAAGGTCAGTACGCGGCCGCGCTGGTAGTCGTGCAGGCGCGACCACAGCAGCGGCGCGGCGGCGGCGACGGCGGCGACGACGCCGAAGATCCAGCGCCACGACCAACCGCCGAAATACAGCGCGAAAGCGCCGGCGCAGACCACCAGCAGCGCGGTGCCGAGGTCGGGCTGTTTCATGATGAGCGCGGCGGGCAGCGCGATCAGCAGGAAGGTCCAGCCCACCGTGCCCAGGCGCGGCGGCAGCTGCCGCTGATGCAGAAAGGCGGCAATCGCCATCGGCATCGCCAGCTTCATCAGCTCCGAGGGCTGGAAGCGCAGGATGCCCAGGTCCAGCCAGCGCACCGCGCCCTTGGCATCGTCGCCGATCAGCAGCGTCACGAGCAGCAGGAACGCCGCTGCGCCGTAGAACCACAGCGCCGCGGCGCGGTACAGCTCCGGCGGGGCCTGCGCGCACAGCAGCATGACGACGACGCCCAGGCCCAGGCGCTGCGCCTGGCTGGCGACCATGGCGCCGGAGTGGCCGGAGGCGCTGTACAGCACGAACAGGCCCAGGCTGGCGATCAGGATCAGCAGCAGCGCCAGCCACAGGTCGACGTGCGCCTGGGCGAAGAAGTCGGACCAGGTCGGCTCGGGCTTGGTGCGGGTGGCGACAAAAGGATTCATTGCGCCACGACCTCCGCGGGCGGCGAGGGGGGCGGCACCAGGAAGGCGTCCATCACCTTGCGCGCGATCGGCGCGGCGGCGGCGCTGCCGCTGCCGGAATGCTCGGCCAGCACGGCGACGGCGATCTGCGGATCGTCGGTCGGCGCGAAGGCGATGAACAGGGCGTGGTCGCGCAGGTGCTCCGGCAGGTCCTCCTGCTTGGGCGCCACCGCCTCGTCCTGCGACAGGCCGGCGACCTGCACCGTGCCGGTCTTGCCGGCCATGCGGTAGGCCGCGTCGCGGCCGATGCGGAAGGCGGTGCCGCCGGGCGAATGCGTGACCTGTTCCATGGCGTCGATCGCGCGCTGCCACAGCTGTGGATCGTGCAGGCCGATCGCGGGCAGCGGCTCGGGTGGCACCGCCGTCACCACGTTGTTCTCGGGGTCGCCGACGGCGTGGATGATGTGCGGGCGGAAGCCCTGGCCGCGCATCGCCATGCGCGCGGTCATCTGCGCGAGCTGCAAGGGTGTCGTCAGGAAGTAGCCCTGGCCGATGCCGATGTTGAGCGTTTCGCCGGGGTACCAGTTCTCGCGCCGCACGCGCCGCTTCCACTCGCGCGAGGGCAGCAGGCCCGCCTTCTCGCCCGGCAGGTCCAGGCCGGTGGAGCGGCCCAGGCCGAACTGCGAAAGAAAGCCGTGGATGCGGTCGATGCCCAGCGACAGCGCCGTCTGGTAGAAGTAGACGTCGCAGGACTGCGCGACCGCGCGGTCGAGGTTCATCCAGCCGTGGCCCTTGCGCTGCCAGCAGCGGTACTTGCGGTCGGAGCCGGGCAGCGTGAATTCGCCGGTGCACAGCTCGCCGTGCTCGGCGCTGATCGCGCCGGAGTCCAGGCCGGCCAGGGCCATGAACGGCTTGATCGTGGAGCCGGGCGAGTACTGCCCTTGCAGCGCGCGGTTGAACAGCGGCCGCGTGGAGTCGTCGTTGAGCGCCTTGTAGGTGATGCTGTCGATGCCTTCGACGAACAGGTGCGGGTCGAATCCCGGCTTGGACACCAGCGCCAGGATCTCGCCGGTCTTGGGCGCGATGGCGACGACCGCGCCGTTGCGCTCGCCCAGGGCCTGCTCGGCGGTGAGCTGGAGGTCGGCGTCCAGGGTCAGGTAGACGTCGCGCCCCGGCGCGCCGCGCCGGTAGTCCAGCTCGCGCAGCGGCCGTCCCGCCGCGTTGGTTTCCACGATCATGGTGCCGAGCATGCCGTGCAGCTCGTCCTCGTGGCTCTTCTCCACGCCGGTCTTGCCGATGTAGTTGGTGCCGCGGTAGGCCTTCTCGTCCACCTGCGCCAGATCGTCCTCGGTGATGCCGCCGATGTAGCCGATGACGTGCGAGGCCGAGGCGCCGAGCAGGTAGTGGCGCGTCAGCTCCGGGCGGATGTCCACGCCGGGGAAGTCGTAGCGGTTGATCTGGTAGTTGGCGACCTCTTCCGGGCTGAGGTTCGGCTTGAGCGGCACGCCGCGGTACTTGGGCGTCTTGCGCAGGCGCTCGCGAAAGCGCGTGAAGTCCTTTTCCGTCAGGTGGATCAGCGGCGTCAGCCGGCGCAGCGTGTCCTCCAGGTCGGGCACCTTCTCCGGCACGATCTCCAGAACGAACGAAGGCGCGTTCTGCGCCAGCAGCGTTCCGTGGCGGTCGTAGATCAGGCCGCGCACCGGCGGGATCACCTGCAGGCGCATGCGGTTCTCGTCGGAGCGCACGCTGAAGTAGTCGTGCTGCAAGACCTGCAAGTGCACCAGGCGCGACGCCAGGGTCAGGATCAACAGCATGCACACGGTCGTGCCGACCACGACGCGCGCGAGGAAGGTCTGCTTTTCCTCGTGCAGGTTCTTGATTGCGTCGTAACTGCTCATGACAGGGCCGTTCGCGCCGGGCGGACCGCAGCCGGCCTCATAGCGCGGCCTGGTCCTCGCGCTCGCGGCGGCGCAGGCCGCCCAGCACGCTGGCCACCGCGGGCCAGAACGCGGCCGAGGTGATCACCGGCAGCCAGCGCAGCCAGGGATCGGCCTGGTGCTGGGTGGCGCCGTCGATCCAGAACATCAGGAACACGTACAGCAGCCACAGCGGCAGCAGCGCGACGCCGACCTGCCACATCGGGAACAGCACCAGGAAGTTGCGCGCCTGCTTCACCGCGAACACCACCAGCACCAGGCCCAGCGCGTGCTGGCCGAAGGCGGTGCCGAGCAGCACGTCCAGCACCAGGCCCAGCAGCCAGGCGCCGAACAGGCCGGTGGCCTGCTGCGGCGTCACCAGCGCCCAGTACGCCATCACCATCGGCACGATCTGCGGGCGGAACAGGGCCAGCCAGTGCGGCAGCTCGATCAGTTGCAGGAGCAGCGCGACCAGCGCGCTGCCCCAGAACAGGCGGCGCGAATTCTTTCTATTCATGCGCGGCGGGCGGCGTGCGATGGGGCTCGGCCGGCGCCGGGGGCGGCGCCTCGGCGACCGGGTAGCTCTCGCTCCATACCAGCAGCGCCTGGCGGCCCTGGTTCAGCTTGGCGGCGGGGTAGGCGATGGCCTCCATGAAGTGTTCGCCGGGCGTGTGCCGCAGCTCGTAGATCTGGCCGACCGGGTAGCCGGCCGGGAAGCGGCCGCCCAGCGGCGAGGACACGATCAGGTCGCCGACCTTCACGTCGGCGTTGCCCGGCAGATAGGGCAGCGACAGGCCCTGGCCGTCGCCGCGCCCCAGGGCGATGGTCTGCAAGCCGGTGCGGTTGAGTTCCACCGGAATGCCGTGGTTGGGGTCGGTGATCAGCAGCGCGATCGAGGTCTGCGGCAGCACCTGCACGATCTGGCCGAGCACGCCGAACGAGTCGACCAGCGCCTGGCCGCGGTAGACGCCGTCGCGCGTGCCCTTGTTGAGCACGATCTGGTGACGGTACGGGTCCTGCGCGGACGACAGCACCTCGGCGATCAGTACTTTTTCTTCCAGGCGTCGCGCCGATTCCAGCAGCTCGCGGATGCGCTCGTTTTCCGCCTCCAGCGCCGCCAGCCGCTGCAGCCTGGCCTCCAGTACCAACTGCTTCTCGCGCAGCAGCACGTTCTCCGCCAGCAGCGACTTGCGGCTGCGCAGGCGCTCGGCGGAGTCCGACAGCAGGCTCGGCAGGCCCGCCGCCCACAGCACCGGCTGCAAGGCCCAAGCCATGCCGTCGCGCACCGGCGCCAGCGCCTGGCTGCGCTGATCGGTGACGATCGCCAGCAGCGAAAGCCCGGTCAGGATCAGGGCCTTCAAGCCCAGACCGGGTCCGCGGGGAAACAGAGGCCTGCGCGAGGAGGCGCCGATGGTCTTCACAGGCCTAGTCTGGCATCAGCCGCCTGCGGCGGGCACCCGTAAAAAGTCCTCAAGCGTCCTTATTCGAGGCTCAGGAACTCGCCATGCTTGTCGAGCATGTCGAGCACCATGCCGCCGCCGCGCGCGACGCAGGTGAGCGGGTCGTCGGCGACGATCACCGGCAGGCCGGTCTCCTCCGAGATCAGCTTGTCGAGGTCGCGCAGCAGCGCGCCGCCGCCGGTCAGCACGATGCCGCGCTCGGCGACGTCGGAGCCGAGTTCCGGCGGCGTGCGTTCCAGCGCCTTCTTGACCGCGGCGACGATGCCGGCCAGCGGCTCCTGCAGCGCGTCGAGGACTTCGTTGGAGTTCATCGTGAAGGTGCGCGGCACGCCGGCGGCCAGGTGGCGGCCGACGACGTCGATCTCCTGCACCTCGTGGCCCGGGAAGGCCGAGCCGATCTCGATCTTGATGCGCTCGGCGGTGGCCTCGCCGATCAGCATGTTGTACTGGCGGCGCACGTAGTTGACGATGGCCTCGTCGAACTTGTCGCCGCCGATGCGCACGGATTCCGCGTAGACGATGCCGTTGAGCGAGATGACGCCGACCTCGGAGGTGCCGCCGCCGATGTCCAGCACCATCGAGCCGCGTGCCTCGCCGATCGGGATGCCGGCGCCCAGCGCCGCGGCGACCGGCTCTTCAATTACATACACGCGGTTCGCGCCGGCGTTTTCCACGGACTCGCGAATGGCGCGGCGCTCGACCTGGGTGGAGCCGTACGGCACGCACACCACCACGCGCTTGATCGGCTTGAACACGCGGCCCTTCTGCACCTTGCGGATGAAGTGCTGGAGCATCTTCTCCGTGACGGTGAAGTCGGCGATCACGCCGTCGCGCAGCGGGCGGATGGTCGTGATGTTGCCGGGCGTGCGGCCGAGCATGCGCTTGGCGTCCAGGCCCACGGCCTCTATGCGCTTCTGGCCGCGCGCGTCGACGCGCAGGGCGACGACGGAGGGCTCGTTGAGCACGATGCCTTCGTCGCGGACGTAGACGAGGGTGTTGGCAGTGCCCAGGTCGATCGAAAGGTCGCTGGTAAACAGGCGGCGGGCGGCGTCGAGCATCGCGGGTGCTTGGAAAGGTCGGAAATCGTGGTGGCTCGCGGTCGGCGGGCCGGCGGGCGCTGCAAAAGATCGTGCAATCTAGCAACGGCGCACCTTTTTTGGCAAGGGTGCGTCGTGTTATTTTCTCCAGCAATTTCCAGCTTTTCCCGCCCCGAAACCACTCCTATGAGCCTAAGTGCCGATCAGGTGCGGCAGGTTGCCCATCTTGCCCGCCTCGAACTCAAATCCGAGCAGGTGGAGCATTACGCCCGCCAACTCAGCAACATCCTCGACATGGTCGGCCAGCTGTCGCAGGCCCAGACCGCCGAAGTCTCGCCCATGGCGCACCCGCTGGACATGGTCCAGCGCCTGCGCCCGGACGCCATTGCCGAGGAAAACCGCCGCGAGGCGTTCCAGTCCATCGCCCCGGCGGTGCAGGACGGGCTCTACCTGGTGCCCAAGGTCATCGAATAAGCATGCACACGCTATCCATCAAGGCGCTGGCCGTGGGCCTGCGCAGCAAGAAATTTTCCGCGCGCGAGCTGGCCGCGCATTTCCTGAAACGCATCGAGGCGCATGACGGCAAGCTCAACAGCTACGTCACGGTCTGCGCCGACTCCGCCTTGAAGGAGGCGGACGCTGCCGACGCGCGCCTGGCCAGGGGCGAGGGCGAGCCGCTGACCGGCATCCCGCTGGCGCACAAGGACATCTTCTGCACGCAGGGCGTGAAGACCGCCTGCGGCTCGCGCATGCTGGACAAGTTCGTCGCGCCGTACGACGCCACCATCGTCGCCAGGCTCAAGCGCGCCGGCATGGTCATGCGGGGCAAGGCGAACATGGACGAGTTCGCCATGGGCTCGTCCAACGAAACGAGCTGGTACGGCCCGGTCAAGAACCCCTGGGACCCGACGCGCGTGCCCGGCGGCTCCTCCGGCGGTTCGGTGGCGGCGGTCGCCGCGGGCCTGGCGCCGGTCGCCACCGGCACCGACACCGGCGGCTCGATCCGCCAGCCGGCGGCGCTGACCAATCTCACCGGCATCAAGCCGACCTACGGCCGCGTGTCGCGCTACGGCATGATCGCGTTCGCGTCGAGTCTCGACCAGGCCGGCGTGCTCGGCCGCAGCGCCGAGGACTGCGCGAGCGTGCTTGAGGCCATGGCCGGCTTCGATCCGATGGACTCCACATCGGTGGACCGGCCGGTCGACAACTACGCCGCCGCGCTGGACAAGCCGATCGAGGGCCTGCGCATCGGCCTGCCCAAGGAATACTTCGCGGAAGGGCTGGCGCCCGGTGCGCGCGACTGCGTGATGAACGCGGTCAAGAAGCTGCAAGAGCTGGGCGCGACGGTGCAGGAGATCTCGCTGCCCAACTCGCCGCTGTCGGTGCCGACGTACTACGTGGTGGCGCCGGCCGAGGCCTCGTCCAACCTCGCGCGTTTCGACGGCGTGCGCTACGGCCACCGCGCCGAGGGCGTCAAGACGCTGGAGGAGTTGTACAAGCGCTCGCGCGGCGAGGGCTTCGGCGCCGAAGTGCAGCGCCGCATCATGATCGGCACCTATGTGCTGTCGCACGGCTATTACGACGCCTACTACCTGAAGGCGCAGAAGGTGCGCCGCCTGATCTACGACGACTTCAAGCGCGCCTTCCAGAGTGTGGACCTGGTGCTGGGCCCGACCGCGACCGACGTCGCCTTCAAGCTCGGCGCCAAGACCGACGACCCGGTCGCGATGTATCTCAACGACATCTACACCATCGCCGCCAACCTCGCCGGCATTCCGGCCATGAGCCTGCCCTGCGGCTTCGTGGACGGCCTGCCGGTCGGCATGCAGTTGATGGGCAATTACTTCGACGAGTCGCGGCTGCTCAACGTGGCGCACCGGTATCAGCAGGCGACGGATTGGCATACCAAGCTGCCGAAGGGGTTTGAATAATGAGCCGCCACGACAACTGGGAAGCGGTGATCGGCCTCGAGGTCCACTGCCAGCTCCTGACCAAGTCCAAGATCTTCTCCGGCGCGCCGACCGCGTACGGCGCCGAGCCGAACACGCAGGCCTGCGCGATCGACCTGGGCCTGCCCGGCGTGCTGCCGGTGCTCAACGGCGAGGCGCTGAAGATGGCCGTGAAGTTCGGCCTGGCGATCGACGCTCAGATCGCCGAGCGTTGCGTGTTCGCGCGCAAGCATTACTTCTACCCGGACCTGCCCAAGGGCTACCAGATCTCGCAGTACGAGCTGCCGATCGTGTCCAAGGGCCATCTGGACGTCGATGTGGACGGGCAGGTCAAGCGCGTCGGCATCACCCGCGCGCACATGGAGGAGGACGCCGGCAAGTCGCTGCACGAGGGCTTCGGCCAGCAGTCGGGCATCGACCTCAACCGGGCGGGTACGCCGCTGATCGAGATCGTGTCCGAGCCGGACATCCGCAGCGCGCAGGAGGCGGTGGCGTACCTCAAGAAGCTGCACCAGCTCGTCGTGTACCTGGGCATCTGCGACGGCAACATGCAGGAAGGCAGCTTCCGCTGCGACGCCAACGTGTCCGTGCGCCGGAAGGGCGCCGACAAGTTCGGCACCCGCACCGAGACCAAGAACATCAACTCGTTCCGCTTCGTCGAGCGCGCCATCGAGTTCGAGATCGAGCGCCAGATCGAGGTGCTGGAGTCCGGCGGCAAGGTGATCCAGGAAACGCGCCTGTTCAACCCGGACACCGGCGAGACGCGCACCATGCGCAGCAAGGAAGAGGCGATGGACTATCGCTACTTCCCCGATCCCGACCTGCTGCCGGTGGCGGTGGGCAAGGCGGAAATCGAGCGCATCCGCGGCGCGATGCCGGAGCTGCCCGAAGCCAAGAAGCAGCGCTTTGTGGCGCAGTACGGCCTGCCGGCGTACGACGCCGCGGTGCTGACCGGCGAGCGCGCGCTGGCCGATTTCTACGAGCGCGTGGTGCAGCTTTCCGCCGCCGATCCCAAGACCTGCGCGAACTGGACCACCACGGACCTGCTCGGCGTGCTGAACAAGACCGGCAAGAGCATCGAGCGATCGCCGGTCACGGGCGAGATGCTCGCGGGACTCATCAAGCGCATCGTCGACAAGACCATCTCCGGCAAGATCGCCAAGGAAGTGTTCGAGGCGATGGTGGCGGGCGAGGGCGATGCCGACGCCATCATCAAGGCCAAGGGCCTGGTGCAGATCACCGACGAGTCCGCGATCGTGAAGGCGATCGAGGACGTGATGGCGAAGAACCCCGGCCAGCTCGCCGACTACCGCAGCGGCAAGGACAAGCTGTTCGGCTTCTTCGTCGGCCAGGTGATGAAGGCGACGCAGGGCAAGGCCAATCCGGATGCGGTCAACCGTCTGCTCAAGGAAAAACTGAAATAGTGCGTTCCCTCTCCCCTCGTGGGAGAGGCCGATGACCGAGTTAAGCCATAGGCGGGAGAGGGGCGTTCCGGCGAACCCCTCCCCCGGCCCCTCCCGGCGGCTCCAGCATCCATGCCTCTCGCCCCACTTCCGCCATCCTGGCGGTCGCAAGGGGAGGGGAGAAAACCATGCCCGACCAGCTCACCGACTTCCTCCTCCCCGAACGCGGCGTGCGCGGCGCCATCGTCGAAATCAACGATGGCATCGCCGACATGCTCGGCTGGCGCGCGTACCCGCCGGACGTGCGCCGCCTGCTGGGGCACGCCATCGCGGCCATGCCGCTGCTGGCCTCGCACTCCAAGTTCGAGGGGCGCATCAACCTGCAATTCCAGGGCAAGGGCGCGCTCAAGCTGCTGGTGGCGCAGATCGACCGCGACCTGCGCGTGCGCGGCATGGCCAAGGCGCCGGCGGACGCCGCCGGCGACTTCGAGAGCCTGATGGGCGGCGGCCTGCTGGCCCTGGTGCTGGAGCCGGACAAGGGCGCGCAGAACTACCAGGCAATGGTCGAGATCCGCGGGTCCGGGCTGGCGGCGGCGCTGGAAGGTTATTTCGCCCAATCCGAACAGTTGCCGACGCTGATCCGCCTGGCCGGCGCCGACTCGCGCCTGTCCGGCATTCTCCTGCAGCGCCTGCCCGCGCGCGCCGGCAGGGACGACGACGCCAACTGGCAGCATGTGGGCGCCCTGTTCGCCACGTTGGGCGAAGCGGAGCTGGCCGCGACCGAGCCGCCCACCCTGCTGCGGCACCTGTTCCACGAAGACGAAGTGCGCGTGTTCGAGCCGCGCGCGCTGCGCCTGTCCTGCTCCTGCTCGCACGCCAGCATCTCGGGCATGCTGTTGTCGCTCGGTGCGCAGCAGCTTGAGCCGGTTCTCAAAGAGCATGGCAAAATTGAGGTCGGCTGCGAGTTCTGCGGCCGGACATACACTTACACGCGCGGCGAGGTGGAGGGCCTGTTCAAGGCCGCCGCGGCGGACGACGACAACGTGCGGCACTAGACACTTATGATTATTCCCCGCTACCGCATCACCGATTCCCTCATCCCCGGCGCCGGCAAGGGGCTAATTCTCGACGAGCCGGTTCCGCACGGCCGCGTCGTGGTCGTTCCGGACCGGATCGACCGCCTGATCCCGCACTCGGCCTGGGCCAAGCTGCCGCGCGACTCCATCGAAGCGCGCTCCAGCGCGCGCTGGTTCGAGGACTGGTTCAGCCTCACGCCGGAGTGGACCGACGAGTGCTACATCAACCACGCCTCCGATCCGACGGGCATGTGGCACCTGGGCTTCGTGTTCGCCGCGCGCGACCTCGCGCCGGGCACCGAGCTGACGATGGATTACCGCTACGTTATCGGCACCGGCGAGGTCGCCGACTTCACCTGCTCCAAGACCGGCGAGCAGATCGTCGGCCTGCCCTGGCGCGAGAACCTGGTGCACTCGGCGCAGAGCCTGCTGGCTCTGCTGGGTGAGACGCCCGCGCTGGCGGTGACGCCGCGGGCGACGGGGACCGATTCGGCCTGAAGGCGCGCGTCGTTCTTCCCTCTCCCCTTGTGGGAGAGGGTGGCCCGCAGGGCCGGGAGAGGGGAGTTCGGAGAACTATCGCGTCTTCGCACGCCGATTTCCGTAGAGGCGCCCCCTCTCCCCGACCCTCCCCCACGAGGGGGGAGGGAGAATTAAGGCGCCGGCCCTGCCGTTGCGCCGTCAGTTGCCGCCATCCGTGGACACAATGACGGGCAAGCTTTCCGCGCACGCCTCCGATGTGGCCGGGATAGCGTCTGTTGTTCCGGTTGGCGCGTCGCCGTCATAGTCCCGGGATTCATCGTCGAAATCGAATCCGAACGATTCGGTATCCAGGCTGCGGATGATGGCGCTGCGCGAGGCGCCGAGGAACACCAGCCGGACTGCCAACGAATAGTCGTTGAGCAGCGCCCAGTCGCCGCTCAGGCGCAGACCGTCGGTGTTGAGGCTGTTTTCCGAGTCGGTCTTGTCCTCATAGCGCAGGCAGGCGATCAGTTCGCCGCTGCTGCCGCTCCCTGTGAAGTAGATGCGGACGGCGGCATCGGTTTCTTCGTCGGAGAACGACAGCGACAAGTCTTTCCCGGCGATTGCCGCGAGGCTGGAGGCGCCGGCGGGGCGCGCGGCGGCGTCGGACAGCTCCGTGCCGCTGCGGCCGTCGAGGCCCTGGTCCACCAGCCGGGTGATGTCGTCGGTGTCGTTGTCCAGCGCATCCCGCACGGCGGCGTTACCGGGGGCCGTGACCCAATCCACATCGTCCTCGACGGCCCCGGCGCCGGCATCGTCGGCGGCGCGGTTCGCGCGCCGCAGCAGAACCTCCATCAGGCGCAGCCGCGCGTTGCGCGTGGCATCGGTCAGGGCGCCGTCGCTGAACATGCCGTTCGCAGCCTGGCTCATGGCGAGCGCAAGCCGCGCGATGCGCGTGATCTGCGCGTCCGTAAGCGCGCCTGGCGGGCTCTCCAGCAGGTCGCGCGTACGCTGCTCGGAACCGCGGACGACCTGTTCGAGGTTGTTTTGGGTGATGAAGTCGCTCAGCGATGCGGCGCTGGAGACGAGCCGTTCCGCAAACACCGCCTGCACGATGCCGGCCAATCCGCGCGGCAAGTCCTCGTTGTCGCCGAAATCCGGATACTGGCGCTCGAGCTGGGCGGCAATTGCCGCCACGATCTTGTGCAGCCGCTGGGACAGTGCCAGCAGCGGCGCATCCCGATCGTTGAAGTAGCGGGTTTCGTGCTCGTCGCCGATAAAGCCCAGGGCGTTGCGCAGAGTTTCCTCCGCGGCGTCACCGGCGAGCAGGGACGTGATGGGTGAGATCAGTTGCGTGCCGCCGGCACCGCTCGTGCGCAACGCCAGCTCGCCCAGGAACGGCTCGCCGGTGACAGTGTCGTAGCCGCCGCGCACACGGATCACGGCCGTCTCGCCGCGGCCCAGGCGCAGGCAGTGCTGCGTGCGGCCACCGGGCGCGCAGTAGTTCTCGCCGCCGCTGCCGCGGGACACGAATCCGTCGCGGTCGGTCAGGGCGCGCGGCTCGAATGCATCCAGGCGATGGTTGTTGTTGAGGTCCGCATATACGCGGGCGAAGGCCAGCGGTCCGTCCACGGCTTCGGCGGTCAGCGGTGCGGCGGCGTCGGCGCTGCCGCCGTCCTGGTTGTTCGCGCTGCAAGCGGCGAGGGCCAGTGCCCCCGCGGCAATGATCCAATTGCGGTTCATGACGAGTTCTCCCTGGAATCAGAGCGGCATTTCGAAACCGAGATTGATGCCGGCATTGCGCGGCGCGGAGGTGCCGTCGTATTCGACGGTTTCCAGGCCGTAGCTGACATCCAGGTTCAGCACGCCGAACAGGGTGAAGCCCACGTTCGCGGTGCTGAGCTTGGAGCCGGCCAGGTTCTGCCGCAGTCCCAGCCGCAGGGCAGGGAGCCAGAAGCGTTGCGAGCGGTAGCCGAGCCCCGCGGCCCACCATTGATACTTGTCGCCGACGACGTTGTTGACCTCGTTCAGGTCGAGCGAGGTGTTCACGGTCCAGTTCGAGCCGAGAATCCGGTACAGGCCCTCCACGGTCGCCTGCGGCTCCAGTTCGAAGGTCTCGTTCAGCGCGATCTCGTCGCCGAAGGACTGCGCGACAAAGCAATCTTCGCGTTGCCCTTCATCGGCGATCGAGGCGCAATTGACGCCGACCGGGCCGTAATCGAACTTCGGCGCGGTCAGGTTCTTGAGGTTGAGGCCGAGCTGGTACCGCTCCGCCGCGAACATCAGGCCGAAGTCCACGCCGACGCCGGTGGACGTGGCTTCATTGGCGTCGTAGTTGTCCTGCGCGCGGTCGAAGGCGTCGTCCTCGCTGGAGCTGTCGAGCGCGGCGATCTGCTTGCTGAGCCGTCCCTGGATCACGTTCAGCCGTCCGCCGATGTGCACGGTGCCGTTGAGCGGGCCGTAGCTCAGATCGTGCCACGGCCGGGCGTAGCTCAGGCCCACGCGCGAGAAGATGCCCGACTTGATGTACGCGGCGGTGCGCGTTTCCATCTTTTCCTGCACCTCGTTGTAGACCAGCGGGGCGTCGAGGACCGAGCTGCGGACCGTGGCGGCGACGCCCAGGTCCACACCGACCGCGCCGCCGAACGCGCGGAACACCATCGGAAACATCGGCACCTGCGCGTTCACGTCCAGCGTCAGGTACGCCGCGTCGCCAATTCTCACCAGCAGTTCGTCGAACCGCGCCTTGAGCGCGTCCGCTTCGTCGGCGGTGATGTTTTCCTGGTCGAGCGCATCCTCCAGGTCCTCGATCTCCTCGACGAAGTTGTCCACCGGCCCTATCTCCAGGCCGATGTTCGCAAGATTCAAGATGCCGGAGCGGAAGCCGCTGTCCTTGGGCAGGGCGAGGCCGTTCGCGGCGGGGTTCTGGCTGCTGCCCGGCACGCCGTGATAGGTGGAGGCGGTGCCGAGCGAGAGCCCGGAACCGTATTCGAGGTAGCCCGGCGAGGCTTGGGCCGATCCGACGGAACAAAGCAAGCCCGTCAATGTGAGGCGCATCTTACGCGTCATGCGATTTTCCTCCGCAGAATGCCGCTGGGATCTTCTTGTCTCGGCGCTCCATGAGCCGCGGAATAGAATGGGCGCCCGAAAACATCTTATAGCGAAAGCGGCCGGGAACCACTGGGTCCGCCGCATCGCGCCGCGCCGCGCGGACGCCCGCGACGCGCGGCGGGCGAGGAGAGCATGCGATGAGGTGCTCACGGCGCGCTTCTACGGCTATGCCTACGACCTCGACAGCAACCGCTATATCTACACCGAGGTCCACGAGCAGCGGCTCGACGGCGACCGCTGGCTGGGCGGCGGCATCCGCTACCATGCGCCGGACGGCACGCTGCTGGGGACCAAGACCCTGGACTTTGCCGCCGATCCCTTCGTCCCGGTGTACCGGCTCGAACTGCGGGCCCGCGGCGGCTACGCCGAAGGCGTCTCGGCGGTCGGCGCCGACACGGTGGAGATGTTCCGCCAGGACTACGGCGCGCGGCGTGCGGCGACGGCGCGCCGCGGGAAACGCGCGTTCGATACCGCGGACACCGGCTTCCACAGCCTGCTGCGCTCGCAGTTCGACGCGCTGATGGCGGGCCGGACGGCGCGCTTCCGCTTCCTCGTCGCCGGCAACCTGGATGCCTTCAAGTTCCGCGTATGGCGCGTCGGCGACGCCACCTTCGAGGGTCGCCCGGCGGTGCATTTCCGCGCCGAGCCGGACACTCTGCTGCGACTGCTGGCGGATACCCTGGAGGTGGTCTACGACCCGGCGCAGCGCCGGCTGCTGGAGTACCGCGGCATCACCGACATCCATGACCCCGCCACCGGCAAGCCGTACAATGCCCGCATCGCCTACTACACGACGCTGCCGGCCGACGCTCCGCGGCCGCTGCCGCCCCTGAATCGATGACTCTTCGACTGCTGACTGCGCTGCTGGCCTGGGCCGTCGCCGCGCCGGCGACGGCGCAAAATCCCGACGACGTGCTGCGCGAGGCCATGCGCCAGGCGCAGGCCCGCCGCGTCCCGGTCCTGATCGATTTCCACGCGCCCTGGTGCTACTCCTGCTACTACATGGCGCGCAACGTGCACAACGGGCCGGAATGGGACGAGGTCCAGCGCGGCATGGTGGTCCTGCCGCTGGACGCCGACTCGCCGGAAGGCAGCCACTGGATGCAGGCCTGGGACGTCAAGGCGCTGCCGACCTACGTCGTGCTGCGCGACAACGCCGAGGAGCTGGGGCGCATCCTGGGCGAGCAGACGCGCGCCGACTTCTACGCGCGGCTCGGCGCCATAACCGCGCAGGCCAACACGCTGGCCGACCTGATGGCGCGCGTGCGCGACGAGTCCGCCGGGTCGCTGGCGGCGGCACGCGAGGTGCTGCGCATCTTCCACGCCCGCTACCAGGGCGCCGAGGGCCTGGACTGGTTCATCCGCCTGCCGGCGGCCTGGCGCACCGCCATCGGCCGCGACGCCGAGGCGGCGCTGTGGGTCGCCCGGCTGGAGATGCTGCGCGCGGCGCACGACAACGACGCGGCGGCCTGCGTCAAGGCCGGCCGCGCCGTCCTCAACGCCAGCCTCGGCTGCGAGCGGCCGTACGAGCTGTCGCGCTTCATGACTTGCGCCGCCGAGCTGCCCGAGGCGCGCCGCGCCGAGCTGCTGCGGCCGCAGGCGGAGCGCATGCGGCTGCTGCTGGACAAGCGCGTGTTCGTGGAATCGGGCCGCTGCGCGGACGAGCGCAGCGCCGTTCTGACGGCGGCCGACCTTTACCAGGCCATCGGCGATCCGGGCAGCGAGGCGCTGGTGCTGGCGCGCGCCGCCGCCGATGCGCAGAAGCGGGTTGGCGAGGACATCGGGCGCGACCGCAACCTGGCCGACAATCTGCGCGTCTACCTGGAGCGGGGCGGCAAGGCCGAGGCGCTGGACGCGCTGTTCCAGCGGCTGATCGCGGCCTACCCGGACGACTACGTCTACGCCTACCGCTGGGGCAAGAGCCTGGCGGCGCGCGACCGCCACGCCGAGGCGCTGCCGCAATTCGCGCGAGCCGCGCGGCTGGCCTACGGCGTCAACCGCCTGCGCGTGGCCGAGCTGTGGGCGCGCTCCTACCGCGCGCTTGGGCGCAGGCTCGACGCGCAGTTGCTGCTCGCCCAGGCGCTCAAGGAGAACGGGCCGTGGTTTCCGGAGGAAGCGGCCAGGCTCAAGGCGTTGCAGGAAGAGCTGGCGGCGCCGGCCAGCTGAGCTTCAGGCGCGCCGGCGCAGAGGCTTGCCGAAGACCTTCTGCTGCTTGGACTCGATGTAGCCGAGCTTGCGGTAGAACAGGTGCGTGCGCTCGCGCAGCACGTTGGACGCCACGCGCACCGCGACCATGCCTTGCGCCGCCGCCCATTCCTCGGCGGCGGCGACGAGGCGGGAGCCGACGCCCAGCCCGCGCCGCGAGCCGGTCACCACCAGGCCGGCGATCAGGGCGTAGGTGCCGGCCTCCAGCGTGCGTTGCAGCGTGACGTGAATCCAGCCGACGGTGCGGTCGTCGTGCGCCACCAGCACCGCGTGGTCGGTGCGCGCCAGCAGGTCGGTGAGGCGGAAGTACATGTCCTCGACCACCGCCGGGTAGCCCAGCTCCTCGGCCAGCGAGGCGAGCACCGGGGCGTCGTCCGGGACCGCCGGTCGGATTCGGATTTTCTCCATGGACAAAGAATAAGCCGGCCGCGCGGCGGATTCATCCGCGCGGCCGGCCTGGCATGTCCGGCCGGAACTACGCTTCCCAGGCGATGGGCGTGCGCTTCTCCGCCTCGACCTGGACCAGGGAGCCGTAGCGCTTCTCCACCTCGTTGCGCTTGACCTTGAGCGTCGGCGTCATCAGGCCGTTGTCGATCGTCCAGGCGTCCTTCACGACCAGGATCTTGGCGATCTCCTCGTGCGCCTCCAGGTTCTTGTTGACCGCCGCCATTTCGGCGAGCAGGCCCTTTTCGACGTCGTTCTTGGGCCGGGCGCGCGCGGCCGGCGCCAGCGACACCAGCATGATCGGCTGCTTGAGGCCGGTGCCGACGAAGCACAACTGGTCGATGTCGGTGTTGCGCGAGAGCGCGCCCTCGATCGGCGCCGGCGCCACGTACTTGCCCTTGAGCGTCTTGAAGATGTCCTTCACGCGACCGGTGATGTAGAGGTAGCCGTCCGCGTCCACGCGGCCCTTGTCGCCGGTGCGCAGGTAGCCGTCGGCGGTGAAGACCTCCTGCGTCTTTTCCGGCTCCTTGTAATAGCCCTTCATCACGCCGGGATGCTTGAACAGGATCTCGCCATCCTCGGAGATCTTGAGGTTGGCGCCCGGCATCTCGCGGCCGACCGCGCCCAGGCGGTTGGCGCCGGGGCGGCTGGCGGTGGCGTAGATGCTGTTCTCGGTCATGCCGTAGCCCTGGTAGATCTCCAGGCCCAGGTACTTCTTGAACCACTCCATCAGCGGGATCGGCATCGGCGCGGCGCCTACGAAGCACATGCGCGCGTTCTGCAGGCCGATGCCGGCGAGGATCTTGCGGCGGACGAAGCCGCGCAGGATCGGGATCTTGTTCAGGCGCTCCAGCTTCTGCTGCGGCAGCTTCTTGAGCACGCCGGCCTGGATGCGGCCGTACACCAGCGGCACGCCGAAGAAGCGCGTGGGCGCCACCTCCTGGAGCTGCTCGGCGAGCTTTTCGATGCTTTCGAGGAAATGGACCTCGGCGCCGAAGTGGAGGCTGGCAAACTCCACCGCGCCGCGCTCGAAGGCATGCGCCAGCGGCAGGTAGGAGAAGAAGCGCTCCTGGCCCTGCGGCGGCATCACCTGCATCAGCCCCTCGCCGGCGAAAATCATGTTGCCGTAGGTGACCATCACGCCCTTGGGGTTGCCGGTGGTGCCGGAGGTGTAGATCAGCGTCATCAGCGTGTCCGGGGCGGGCACGACCGTCGACGCCAGCGGCGCATGCCTGGCGATCAGATCGTCCCAGCGCAGATCGCACTTGATGCCGACGTCGGGGTACGGGAAGGCGATCCTCTTGACGCCCGGCGGCAGGGCTTTCTCGAAGTCGTCCTCGTCCGGCATCGGGCCGACGAACACGAGCTTGGTCTCCGAATGGTCCAGGATGTAGCGCACCGCGCCGGTCGCCTGCTTGGGATAAAGGCCGACGCTGACGTGGCCGGCGAGCGAGATCGCCAGGTCGGCCATGATCCAGTGCGCGGTGTTGCGGCCGGAGATCGCGATGCGCGATCCCGGCTCGGTGACCAGGCTGCGCAGCGCCGCCGCCATGCGGCGCACCTGGTCCTCGACCTGCGACCAGGTGTAGGAGCGCCACTCGCCGTCGACCGGCTGGAACAGGTAGGGCTTGTGCGGGTACTTCTGCGCCCAGTGGAACAGCATATCCAGCGGATTCTTCTGCTCAGTCATTGAGTTCCCCGAATTGAATAGCCGGCCGCCCCTGCGCGGCCTGCGCGCTGGCCGCTACGTTCTTCGGGTCGGACGCCAAATAGTAGCGGAATTCCGCGCCGTGGCCAGTCTGTCGCCAGTCGGGTACGGCGCCGGCGGCGGGCGCGCGTGAGTCGCGGCCGCGGCTGCGGGCCGCGGCGGCGTCTTTGCTAGGCTTGTCGTTTCGCCATGGCGGGAGGTCCGATGAAGACGATGCTCCATGCGTTGCTCGCGCTGCTGGGTCTGGGCGCCGCCTATCTGCTGCTGTGGCCGGTGCCGATCGAGCCGGCGGCGTGGACGCCGCCCGCCGCGCCCGCGCTCGAGGGGCCGTACGCCGCCAACGACCGGCTCGCGAGCGTGCAGCGGCTGGCGCCGGGTTACGGCCACGGGCCGGAAGGGCTGGCGCTGGACGCGGCGGGGAACGTGTTTGCCGGTTACGCGGACGGCCGGGTCGTGCGCTTCGATGCCGACGGTGCCAACCCCGTCGAACTGCTCAACACCGGCGGCCGCCCGCTCGGCGCCTGCGTGCGCGGCGGCGGGCTGTGGATCGCCGACGCCTGGAAGGGCCTGCTGTTCCTGGGCCCCGACAACCGCGTCGCCGCCGCGATCGCCGAGGCCGACGGCGTGCCGTTCCGCTTCACCGACGACGTCGACGTCGCCGGCGACGGCGCGGTCTACTTCACCGACGCCTCGAGCCGCTTCGGCATCGACGCCACGATGGCGGACTTCCTCGAGCACGGCGGCACCGGCCGCCTGCTGCGCTACGACCCGGCCACGCGCGAGGTCCGCACCCTGCTCGCCGGGCTGCACTTCCCCAACGGCGTCGCGGTGGGGCCGGACGACGCCTACGTGCTGGTCAACGAGACCGCCGAGTACCGCGTCCTGCGCTACTGGCTCAAGGGCGGCAAGGCCGGCACCGCGGAGCCGTTCATCGAAAACCTGCCGGGCTTCCCCGACAACCTGAGCTTCAACGGCAGGGACCGCTTCTGGGTGGCGCTGTACGCGCCGCGCGCGGCGGACCTGGACCGCCTGCTGCCCCAGCCGTTCCTGCGCAAGGTCGTGTTCCGCCTGCCGGCCTTCGTGCAGCCCAAGCCGGTCAAGCACGGCTTCGTGCTGGGCCTGGGCCTGGACGGCACGGTGACGGCCAACCTGCAGCACGTCGGCGCCGACGCCTACGCGCCCATCACCAGCGTCGAGCAGTTCGGCGACGTCCTGTACCTGGGCAGCCTGACCGAGCCGGCGATGGCGCGCTTCCGGCTGAGCCCCGCGCCGTAACTCCCCGCGCCGCATCGGGGCGCCCGCGGCGGCGGGCGGGGCCGCGCTTGCCCTAACAAATGAACTGTGGTTCACTTCTACATCAAGAGCTGAACAACAGTTCATTTCATGGCGTATCGCGAAACCGAGAAGGTCCGCAGCCGCAAGGACGCCGTGCGCCGGCGCATCCTGGAGGCGGTGCGCGGGCGCCTCGCGGCGGGCGGCTTTTCCGCCGCGACCATGTCGCGGCTCGCGCGCGACGCCGGCATCGCCACCGGCACCCTGTACCGCTATTTCCCCGACCGCGCCGAGCTGTTCGCCGAGGCGTTCCGCGTCTACACGCAGCGCGAGGTGGACAACTTCGTGCAGGCCGCCGCCGCCGGCGCGAGCTGCGCCGGGCGCCTGGCCAACGCGGTGCGCTCGTTCGCCGAGCGCGCGATCGAGGGCCACCGCTTCGCCTACGCGATGCTCGCCGAGCCGACCGAGCCGGAGGTCGAGGAACAGCGCCTGCTGTACCGGCGCGCCTACACCCGCGAGCTGCACAAGCTGCTGCGCGAGGGCATGCGCGCCGGCGAGTTCGCCGAGCAGGACGCGCAGGTCGCCGCCGCCGGCATCGTCGGCGCGATCGGCGAGGCGCTGATCGGCCCGCTGTCACCGCCGGCGCGCGCCGGCGTCGACGGGCGGCTCGCCCCGCGCGAGCGCGCCCGGCTCATCCAGTCCATCGTCCAGTTTTGCTTGCGCGCCGCCGGCGCGCGGGAGACCGCCGCATGAACCTTCAAGCCGCCCTGCCGTTCGGTGTCACCCACGAAGTCCTGAACCAGCCGCCGCCGCTGGGAAGCCTCGACCTCTACGCGACCGACGCCGCCCTGCGCGACGCCCTGCGGCGCGAAGGCGGCGCCTGGGCGGAGCCGCAGGTCGCGGCCTACGGCCGCATCGCCGGCGGCGAGCTGATGGAGCTGGGCTTCGCCGCCAACGCGAACAAGCCGCAGCTCCGGCTGTTCGATCCCTACGGCCACCGCCTGGACGAGGTGTCGTTCCATCCGTCCTATCACCGCGTCATGGAGCTGGCGATGCGCCACGGCGTGCATTCCTTCGCCTGGGTCCACGAGGACAAGCCGGGCGCGCACGTCGCGCGGGCGGCCCTGTGCTACCTGCATCACCAGGCCGAGCAGGGCACGAGCTGCCCGATCACGATGACGTACGCCTGCGTGCCCTCGCTGCGCGCGCAGCCGGACGTCGCCCGCGAATGGCTGCCGCGCGTCACCGCGCTGGACTACGATCCGCGCGCGCTGCCGGCGGCGGGCAAGCGCGCCTGCATGATCGGCATGGGCATGACCGAGAAGCAGGGCGGCAGCGACGTGCGCGCCAACACCACGCGCGCGCACGCCGCCGGCGGCGGCGCGTACGAGCTGGTGGGCCACAAGTGGTTCCTATCGGCGCCGATGTGCGACGCCTTCCTGGTGCTGGCGCAAGCCGACGGGGGCCTGACCTGCTTCCTGCTGCCGCGCTGGCGGCCGGACGGCACGCGCAACGCGCTGCGCATCCAGCGGCTCAAGGACAAGCTGGGCAACTGGAGCAACGCCTCCAGCGAGGTCGAGTTCCAGGGCGCGCATGCCGTGATGATCGGCGAGGGGGGCCGCGGCGTCGCCACGATCCTGGACATGGTCGCGCTCACGCGCCTGGACTGCATGGTGTGCTCCGCGGCGCTGGCGCGGCAGGCGCTGGTGCAGGCGATCCACCACGCCAGCCACCGCAAGGCCTTCGGCAAGCGCCTGATCGAGCACCCGCTGATGCGCAACGTGCTGGCCGATCTGGCGCTGGAGACCGAGGCGGCCACCGCGCTGGCGTTCCGCGCCGCCCGCGCGGTGGACGAGGCGCCGCGCGACGCGCAGGCGGCCGCGCTCGCGCGCATCGGCACCGCCGTTGGCAAGTACTGGGTGTGCAAGCGCGCGCCGGCGGCGGTCAACGAGGCGCAGGAATGCCTGGGCGGCGCCGGCTACGTGGAAGAGACAATGCTGCCGCGCCTGTACCGCGAGGCGCCGCTCAATTCCTTGTGGGAGGGCTGCGGCAACATCCAGTGCCTGGACGTGCTGCGCGCGATGGCGCGCGAGCCGGAGACGGTCGACGCGTACTTCGCCGAGCTGCGGGCGGCCAAGGGCGCGCACCCGGCGCTGGACCGCGAGACCGCGGCGCTGCAACGGGCGCTGGCCGACCGCGACAGCCTGGAACTGCGCTCGCGCCACGTGGTCGAGCGCATGGCGCTGGCCTGGCAGGCCTCGATCCTGCTGCGCGCGGGCAACGGCGCCGTCGCCGAGGCGTTCTGCGCGTCGCGCCTGGCGGGCGAGCACGGCATGGCCTTCGG
>JACPFV010000038.1 GCA_016182805.1 Gammaproteobacteria bacterium | reverse complement strand
GGCTGACCGACGCGCTGTACCGCATGTTCGGCACGCGCTTTCCCGGCTGGGACCAGGTGCGGCGCCTGGGCTTTGCCGGCGTCGCCCGCTTCGAGCCCCTGCGCCAGCAGTTGGTGCGGCGGGCGATGGGGCTGGGCTGAGAGCCTGTGAAAAAACTCCGGGCCTGCTGCGGTCGTCCCTGAGCGCGCCCGGCGGCGTTGCGGGGACCCCGAAAATCGGGTCACGTAGGCCCGGCTACGCTCCCCGATTTTCTGCGCCCCGCGCCTTGCCGGACACGCTCAGGGACGCCCTCGCGACGGCCCGGAGTTTTTCACAAGCTCTGAGCCGTTACAGCCAGCCCTGCAGGTTGCGCCAAGCGATGTTCGCCAGCGCCTGGACGTGCGCCGCGCCGTCGTTGCGATGTTCGCCAGCGCCTGGACGTGCGCCGCGCCGTCGTTGAGCGCAGGGATGTAGCGCAGTTCCTGCCCGCCCGCAGCCATGAAGGCCTCGCGGTTGCGGATCGCGATCTCTTCCAGGGTTTCCAGGCAGTCCGCCGCGAAGCCGGGGCACAGCAGGTCCACCCGGCCGGTCCCCTGGCGCGCCAACTGAAGCAACTGCCGGTCGGTGTACGGCGCGACCCACTCGGCCTTGCCGAAGCGGCTCTGGAAGGCGACGGACCAGTCGCGCTCGCCCAGGCCCAGCGCCTGCGCCAGCAGGGCGGCGGTGTCGCGGCACTGCTGCTCGTACGGGTCGCCGGCCTCGACGTACCGCCGCGGCACGCCGTGGAACGACATCAGCAGGTGCTCGCCGCGTCCGTGGTCGGCCCAGTGGGCGCGCACGCTTTGCGCCAGCGCGGCGACGTAATCCGGGTGGTCGTGGTAGTGGTTGACCGTGCGCAGTTCCGGCAGCCAGCGCTCGCGCGCCAGCGCCGCGAACACCGCGTCCAGGGCCGACGCGGTGGTGGAGGCGGAGTACTGCGGATACAGCGGCAGCACCAGCACGCGGCGCACGCCGTGGCGCTCGAGCATCTTGAGCGCGGCGGCGACGCCGGGATGGCCGTAGCGCATGCCCAGGGCGACCACCACGTCCGGCCCCAGCGTCTGCTGCACCGCCGACATCTGGCGCAGGGAAATGGTCAGCAGGGGCGAGCCTTCCGCGGTCCAGATCTTCTCGTAGGCCCGCGCCAGACGCCACGGCCGCAGCGGCAGGATCAGCCCGTACAGGATCGGCAGCCACAGGGCGCGCGGCAGGTCCACCACGCGGCGGTCGGACAGGAACTCGCGCAGGTAGGCCGCGATCGCGCCGGGCGTCGGCTCCGACGGCGTGCCCAGGTTGACCAGCAGCACGCCGACCCCGGCGTGGGAGGTGAACCCGTTGCCGAGGGTGGCGGACGGATGCGGCTGCCGCGCGGTCAAGCTAGCCCACGTGCCGGTTGTTGCCGACCCGGCCGGTCTTCAGCCGCGCGAAATAGTCGTGCCAGGCGCCCATCGCCTTGTGACCCAGGATCAGCATGGTCGGCAGGTTGATCGCCAGCATGAAGCCGAGCGCCACGGTGCTCACCGTATCCAGCTCGTAGTCGGTGCGGATGAAGCCCAGGCAGGTGACGAAGATCAGGATGCACCAGGCCCAGCGGTACGGCGTCACCCAGCGGTCGCCGGCCAGGTACACGATGCCCTGCTCGCCGTAGTAGCTCCAGGTAATCATGGTCGAGATCGCGAACAGCCACACGGTCAGCGTGACCATCCACCGGCCCAGGCCGTCGTAGGCGCTGTCGAAGGCGATGGCGGTCAGCGTCGACGCGGGGTAATCCATGAAGATGCCCTTCTCGGCGAGACGGGGCATTCCCTCGTTCGCCAGCGGGCGCCAGCCCACGGACTGCCCCTCGGCGGTCTCGACGATGCTGCCGTAAAGTTTGGCGCGCTTGCCCGGCGCGGTCTCGACCACGATGAACACCTGGTCGCCGGCGTTCCAGCGGCCGTCGGTGTCCGGCAGGAGGCGGGTGGCCGGCTGCCACTGCCCGGGCGCGACTTCGGCCAGTGCCGGCTCGGCGTCCCAGGCTACCGTCGGGCCGCGCTGCCAGACGCCGGACACCAGGATCACCAGCGCGGTCATGGTGCAGACCACGATGGTGTCGATAAACGGCTCCAGGCCGGCGACGACGCCTTCAGTGACCGGTTCGGGGGTCCGCACGGCGGAGTGCGCGATCGGTGCCGAGCCCAGCCCCGACTCGCTGGAGAACAATGCGCGCTTCATGCCGAAGATGAACGCCACGCCCAGCGTCGCGCCGGTGAAGGCGCCCACGCCCTCGGTTTGCGAGAAGGCGCAGGTGAAGATCAGGCGGAAGATCTCGGGCAGCTTCTCGTGGTTGGCGATCAGCACGCCGATGCCGGAGACCACGTAGATGCCGCACATCAGCGGCACCAGGAAGCCGGCGACCGCGCCGATGCGCTTGATGCCGCCCAGGATCACCGCGCCGACCACCACCGCCATGATGAGGCCGGTGATCCAGGTCGGCACGCCGAAGTAGGCGCGGGTCAGCTCGCTCACGTTCCAGGCCTGGAACATATTGCCGCCGGTGATGCCGAACAGGATCAGCGGGATCGTGAACAGCGCGCCGGCAACGACGCCGAGCTTCGCGAGCTTGGGCGACAGCTCCGCAAAACCCTTCTTGCACACCCACATGGTGCCGCCGTGCGGGTTGTCCGGGTCGTGCGTGTTGCGGTAGAGCAGCGACAGCGTCACCTCGGTGGCTTTCAAGGCCATGCCGGCCAAGCCCACCATCCACATCCAGAACACCGCGCCGGGGCCGCCGATCGACACGGCGATGGCGACGCCGCCGATGTTGCCCAGACCCACCGTCGCCGACAGCGCCGCCGACAGCGCCTGGAAATGCGACAGCGCGCCGGGTCCCTGACCGCTGACGCCGGGCACCTGGCCGCGGAGCAGGCGCACGCCGTGGGTCAGCGAGCGGTACTGGCCGAAGGCGCTCCACAGCGTGAACAGGACGCCCACGGCGAGCAGGCCCAGCAGCATGGGCACGCCCAGCATGACCGCGTTGACACGGTCGAGGAAGGCAAAAAAGGTTTCCATTTCGTGTCAGTCCTTCAGAAAGGCGGCGAGCATGATCCAGAGAATCCCCAGCGGCGCGACGAAGCGCAGCACGAACGTCCACAGCGGCGCCCAGGGCTGGGCGAGCCGGCCCTCGTTCGACAGGTGGTGGCGCGCCTCGCGGCTCCAGAACCAGCCGATGAACAGCGCCGTGCACAGGCCGCCGACCGGCAGCATCAGGTTGTTGGCCATGAAGTCCATGAGGTCGAACCAGGTCTTGCCGCCGACCGTGAAGCCGGACCAGGCGCCGAACGACAGCGAGGCCGGGATGCCGAGCGCAAAGCAGACGACCGAGGCGACGATCGTCATGCCCCGGCGCGGCAGGCTGTGCTCGTCCACCAGGTAGGCGATCATCGGCTCCAGGATCGAGATTGCCGAGGTCAGTGCGGCGATGGCCAGCAGCGCGAAGAACAGCACGCCGAACGGCGCCCCCAGCGGCATCGCCGCGAACACCGCCGGCAGGGTGATGAAGGTCAGGCCGGGGCCGGCGCTGGGGTTCAGGCCGAAGGCGAACACCGCCGGGATGATCATCAGGCCGGCGAGGAACGCGGCCGCCGTGTCCAGCAGCGCCACGGTCAGCGTGGCGCTGGGCAGGTTCTCGTCCTTCGACAGGTACGAGCCGTAGGTCAGCATGGTGCCCATGCCGATGGACAGCGAGAAGAACGCCTGCGAGATCGCGTCGTAGAACGTCTGCGCCGTGACCTTGCTGAAGTCGGGGACCAGGTAGAACGCCACGCCCTTGGCCGCGCCGGGCAGGGTCAGGGCGCGCGCCACCAGGATCAGCAGGATCACGAACAGCGCCGGCATCAGCACCTTGTTCCAGCGCTCGATGCCCTTGGAAATCCCGCCGACCACGATCCAGCAGGTCAGCGCCATGAACACGCCGGCGTAGACCACCGGCTCGACCGGGCTGGCGACGAAGTCGCCGAAGATCTTGCCGTAGTCCAGGCCCGGCGCGGACAGCGCACCGGTCGCCATGTGCGCGATGTAGGCCAGCGTCCAGCCGGCGACGACGATGTAGAACGACAGGATCACGAAGCCGGTGAGCACGCCCAGGTAGCCGACCGCCGGCCAGGCGCCGCCGCCCAGCGCGCGGAACGCGCCGACCGGATTCTTCTGCGTGGTGCGGCCCAGCACCATCTCGGCCATCAGCAGCGACAGGCCGAAGCCGATCACGATGCCCAGGTAGATCAGCAGGAAGGCGCCGCCGCCGTTGCTGCCGGTCATGTACGGAAAGCGCCAGATGTTGCCCAGGCCGATGGCGGAGCCGGCCGCCGCCATGATGAAGCCGAAGCGGCTGCCCCAGTTTTCCCGCGTGCTCATTTCTTCCCCCAAAAAATCAATTCGCACGGAGCCACGGGGATTGGTTTCCCTCCTCTGTGACCCCGTGTCTCTGTGCGAGATCGCCGTCTTCTTACTTTTCGAGAATCGCGGTGACGCCCTGCCCGCCGGCGGCGCAGATCGAGATCAGGCCGCGCCCGCCGTTGTTCTCGTCGATGATCTTGGCCAGGGTGGCCAGGATGCGGCCGCCGGTGGCCGCGAAGGGGTGGCCGGCGGCGAGGCTGCTGCCCTTGATGTTCAGCTTGGCGCGGTCGATCTCGCCCAGCGGCTTGTCCAGGCCCAGGCGCTCCCGGCAGAACTTCGCGTCGTTCCAGGCCTTGAGCGTGCACAGCACCTGCGCGGCGAAGGCCTCGTGGATCTCGTAGAAATCGAAGTCCTGGAGCTTCAGGCCGGCGCGCGCCAGCATGCGCGGCACGGCGTAGGCGGGGGCCATCAGCAGGCCCTCTTTCTTGTTCACGAAGTCCACCGCCGAGGTTTCGCACCAGGACAGGTAGGCCTGCACCTTGAGGCCGCGCGCCTTGGCCCAGTCCTCCGAGGCGAACAGCACGGCGGAGGCGCCGTCGGTCAGCGGCGTGGAGTTGCCGGCGGTGAGCGTGCCGTCCTTCTTGTCGAAGGCGGGCTTGAGCGTCGCCAGCTTTTCCAGCGTGGTGTCGGCGCGCAGGTTGTTGTCGCGCTCGGCGCCGGAGAACGGGATCACGAGGTCGCCGAAGAAGCCGCTCTCGTACGCGCGCGCCGCCTTCATGTGCGACTCGAACGCCAGCTGGTCCTGGTCCTCGCGCGCGATCTTCCACTCCTTGGCCATCAGCTCGCAGTGCTGGCCCATGGACAGGCGCGTGCGCGGTTCGGACACCGCGGGCAGGTTGGGCAGCAGGAACTTGGGTCGGAAGCGCGCGATGGCCTTCAGGCGTTGCGTGTTGTTCCTGGCGCGGTTCAGCTCCAGCAGCATCTTGCGCAGGCCCTCGCTGACGCCGATCGGCGCATCGGACGCCGTATCGACGCCGCCGGCGATGCCGCACTCGATCTGGCCCAGCGCGATCTTGTTGGCGATTTGGATCGCCGCCTGCAGGCCGGTGCCGCAGGCCATCTGCACGTCGTTGGCCGGGGTTTCCGCCGACAGGCCGGAGGACAGCATCGACTCGCGGCACAGGTTGAAGTCGCGCGAGTGCTTGAGCACCGCGCCCGCCGCCACCTCGCCCAGGCGCTCGCCGTGAAGCTGGAAGCGGTCCACCACGCCCTTGAACGCGGCGGTGAGCATCTCCTGGTTGCTGCGGTGCGAGTAGGCGGTGTTGGAGCGGCAGAACGGAATGCGCGCGCCGCCCAGGATCGCGACTTTGCGGCCGAAAGGCTTCATGGCTGACTCCCTTTTGGAATGCGCGCATTGTAGTGGAAGCCCGGCGGACGGTTCGCCCCAGACGCCCGAATCGGAACGGCGGACGGGCGGCTATGGCGCCGGCGCCGGGCCGCGCGCATGATCTTGTCCCCCCGGCCCGGACGGCCGGGGCGGCCCGCCGGCGGGCCGATGCGCCGGCTGGATGCGGATGCCATCCCCGCGAGGGGCGAAGGAGGGTCAAATGGCGAACGTGGATTGGCGCCTCAAGGGCGTCATTTTCGGCGCATGCAACTGCAACTGGGGCTGTCCCTGCCAGTTCAACGCGCTGCCCAGCACAGGGCAGTGCACCGGCGGCGACACCATGCGGATCGACGAAGGCTACTTCGGCGACACCGACCTCGACGGCCTCAACTGGGGCATGTTGTGCAGCTGGCCCGGCGCGGTGCACGAGGGCAACGGCACCATGTTCCTCTACATCGACGAGCGCGCCGATCCGAAGCAGCGCCAGGCGCTGGTCGAGATCGCGCACGGCAAGCATTCCCAGGAAGGGACCATGTTCAACATCTTCAGCGCGGTCTGCCCGACCAAGCTGGACCCGGTATTCAAGCCGGTCGAGTTCGACTGGAACATGGACGCGCGCCGCGCGCTGGTGCGCGTGCCCGGCGTGCTGGAAATCACCGGCGAGCCGATCCGCAACCCCGTGACCGACGACGAGCACTATCCGCGCGTGGTCCTGCCCAACGGCTTCGAATACAAGGAGGCCGAATTCTCCAGCAGCGCGATCCGGGCAAGCGGCCCGATCAAGCTGGCGACCACGGCGGGCCACGGGCACTTCGCGCGCGTGCACTGGGGGCCGGCCGGCTTCATGAGCTAGCGCAGCCGGCGATGGCGACGGCGCTGGAAGCCGCCCTGCGGCGGGACCGTCGATTCGTGCTGGCCGGGCTGGCCGCGGCCGTGCTGCTGTCCTGGTCCTGGCTGGTGCCGGCGGCGCGCGACATGTACGGCGCCATGGACGGGCCGGCCGCCTGGATGATGGCCGCCGCCTGGGACGCGCGCTACGCACTGCTGATCTTCCTGATGTGGGCGGCGATGATGGTCGGCATGATGCTGCCGTCCGCCGCGCCTGCGGTGCTGCTGTTCGGACAGGTGGTGCGCAGCCGCGTGCCGCCGCAGGCGCCGGTGCTGCGCACCTACCTGTTCGCACTCGGCTACCTGCTGGCCTGGACCGCCTTCTCGGCGGCGGCGACCCTGCTGCAATGGGCGCTGGCGCAGGCCGGCCTGCTGTCGCCGATGATGCAGGCGCGGGGCCCGTTGCTCGGCGGCGCGCTGCTGCTGGCGGCCGGCGCCTACCAGCTCTCGCCGCTCAAGCACGCCTGCCTGCGCCAGTGCCGCGGCCCGCTCGACTTCCTGTCGCGGCACTGGCGCCCGGGGCTTTCCGGCGCGCTGCGGCTGGGGCTGGCGCACGGCGCCTGGTGCGTCGGCTGCTGCTGGGCGCTGATGCTGCTGCTGTTCTTCGGCGGCGTCATGCACCTGGGCTGGATCGCGGCGATCGGCATCTTCGTGCTGGCGGAAAAGCTGGCGCCGGGCGGCGTGCAGGGCGGGCGGCTCAGCGGGGTGCTGCTGATTGCGGCCGGCATCGCCTTCGCCGCGCTCGCCTGATTGCACCCGAACCGGCGCGGCATCCATTTCGAGCCGGGTCGTGTCGCTGGATTGCAACGCGGCCCCGGTGGCTTCGCCGGAGTTGCCGACGGCTGCCTCTTGAAACTTGCCCAGTCGCCCCTATCATTAGCAGCCTCCGCAGGCGAGTGCTAACAGGGCCGTCAGGTTCCTGGGAACATTGCCATGCGGCCGTTATAGGTGCTTGAAATCAATTGGAGATTCCCTATGGGTCTGGAAATGCGTCCGCTGCATGATCGCGTGATCGTGAAGCGTCTGGAAGAAGAGAAGAAGTCCGCGGGCGGCATCATCATCCCGGATAACGCGCAGGAAAAGCCGGTCAAGGGCGAAGTCGTGGCGGTCGGCCCCGGCAAGCGTACCGACGACGGCAAGGTCCACCCGGTGGACGTCAAGGTCGGCGACAAGGTGCTGTTCGGCAAGTATTCCGGCACCGAGGTCAAGCTCGGCGGCACCGAGTATGTCGTCATGCGCGAAGACGACATCATGGCCGTTCTGAAGTAATCGTCAGACAAGAAAGAGGAATTCATCATGGCAGCTAAAGAGATTCGCTTCGCCGAGGACGCCCGCAGCCGCATGGCGATCGGCGTCAACATCCTGGCGAACGCCGTCAAGGCGACCCTCGGCCCCAAGGGCCGCAACGTCGTGCTCGAGAAGTCCTTCGGCGCTCCGACCGTCACCAAGGACGGCGTTTCCGTGGCCAAGGAAATCGAGCTGAAGGACAAGTTTGAGAACATGGGCGCGCAGCTGGTGAAGGAAGTCGCGTCCAAGACCTCCGATGAGGCGGGCGACGGCACCACCACCGCCACCGTCCTGGCCCAGTCGATCGTCAACGAGGGCCTGAAGTCGGTCGCCGCGGGCATCGACCCGATGGAGATCAAGCGCGGCATCGACAAGGCGGTCGAGGCCGTCGTCGAGGATCTGAAGAAGCTGTCCAAGCCGTGCAAGGACCGCAAGGCCATCGCCCAGGTCGGCACCGTTTCCGCGAACAACGACGAGTCGATCGGCGAGAACATCGCCCAGGCGATGGACAAGGTCGGCAAGGAAGGCGTCATCACCGTCGAGGACGGCTCCGGCCTCGCCGACGAGCTGGACGTGGTCGAGGGCATGCAGTTCGACCGCGGCTACCTGTCGCCCTACTTCATCAACAACGCCCAGTCGCAGACCTGCGAGCTGGAGAACCCGCTGATCCTCATCACCGAGAAGAAGATCAGCAACATCCGCGACCTGCTGCCCCTGCTCGAGCAGGTGGCGCGCTCCGGCAAGCCGCTGATGATCATCGCCGAGGACGTCGAGGGCGAGGCCCTGGCGACCCTGGTGGTGAACAACCTGCGCGGTATCCTCAAGTGCGCCGCGGTCAAGGCGCCGGGCTTCGGCGACCGCCGCAAGGAAATGCTCAAGGACATCTCCATCCTTACCGGCGGCACCGTGATCGCCGAGGAACTGGGCCTGCAGCTCGAGAAGGTCACGCTGAACGACCTGGGCACCGCCAAGAAGATCTCCATCGACAAGGAGAACACC